>JAKSCL010000030.1 GCA_022360615.1 Hyphomicrobiales bacterium | reverse complement strand
GCGCTTTTCGCACCGGGCATTTGCAGCGCAGTAGCGACACGGAGCGCAGGCAAATGCGGCACTTGGAAAGAGCGCATGCTCTTGTCGGAAAACCGGTGTTCACTTTTCCGGAGCATGCGCGTGTCAGGAACGATTTTGGACCCAACGCAGCTCATTGGTAAATCCTCACAACGACCTAGACCGATGTCTCTCTTCGACCTGAATGACCGTGTCGTCGTCGTAACGGGTTGCCTCGGCCAGCTTGGCCGCCAATTTTGCGAAACGCTGCTCGCACATGGCGCGCGCGTGGCGGGCCTCGACCGTCCGGGTGCGAGCGATGCCGAAACCTTTCTCACCGGGGAAAGCCCCGATATTTTAAAAGCGCAAGCGGACGGCCGCTTTCTTTACGTCCAGGGCGATGTGACGGCGAAACCGAGCCTTGAGACCGCCGAAGCACAAATCAGAGAGCGCTACGGCGAAGCTGTTTTCGGCCTCGTCAACAATGCAGCGCTCGACTCGCCGCCCGATTCCGACGCCCGCGAGACCGGCCCTTTTGAAAGCTACCCGCTTGAGAATTGGGAACGGGTCTTCGCGGTCAATACGACCGGCCCCTTCCTGTGCTGCCAGGTCTTCGGTTCCGCCATGAAAGAGGCCGGACGCGGATCCATCGTCAATATCGGTTCCATCTACGGCGTCCTCTCGCCGGACCAGAACCTCTACCAGTACCGGCGCGACCGGGGCGAGGTCTTCTACAAGCCGGTCGCCTATGCGGCGTCGAAATCGGCGCTTTACAATCTGACGCGCTATCTGGCCGTCTATTGGGGAGAAGACCAGGTGCGGGTGAATGCCGTCACCTTTGCCGGCGTCTTCAACAATCAGGACGCCCAGTTCCTGGAAAAATATCTGCAAAAGGTCCCGCTCGGACGCATGGCGGACGAGACGGATTACAATGGCACCATCGTCTATCTGATGTCGGATGGCTCGTCTTACATGACCGGCGCGAACGTCGTCATCGATGGCGGTTTCTGCGCCATCTAAACCGTGCTCAGGAAAGGCTCGCCTGTGAGGATGTTCCGGGCGGCCATATCAAGATTGGCATCGCTGCCGGGCGCCATCGCCTCAAGCCCGTCAATCGAAAGCGTGTAGGGCGGGAAGCCGGGGCGCGGCGTGAAGCCGGGAAGCGGCACCATCCGGCGGAAGAAGAAATGATGCGCATAGCGCTGGGCGCGGGCCTGTTTCTCCGGCTCAAGACGGCGGCCGCCCGGCAGTCCGGCGACAATCTGCCGGTAATGCTCCGGCGACCGGGCATCCGTTGAAAACCCTTTGTCCCTGATCCATGCCTCGCCCGCGACAATAACCGGAATACCACGCGCCGTCAGTTCAACGCCCATCTTGGTCGAATAGATGAGCACGCTGTCGCAGCCCTCCATGAGGGCATAGGTGTTCATCGGGTTCTCGGGATGGATAACTGCAATATGCGGAGGCAGGGCCGGGAAATGCGCGGCGATGTGATCGGCAATCTTCTGCTGAGAGGGGATGTTGCCGGTCAGTTCAGCCGGGTGAATCCGCACGATCAGATTGACGTCCTTGCGGTCTTTGAAAGCATCCAAACTCGCATCGACCCATTGAAGCTGATCGGAAAAAGCGTTGCTCTCGTAATGGAGCTGCGCATCCCATGTGACCGAGGTGAGCATGCCGATGGTCGGCTTTTCCGGGTCGAGTCCCAATTTTTCCAGACAACCGGCAAATGTGCCCCCTGCACCGGACCCGAAACTGATCCAGTCGGATTCACCCGTACGGCGTTTTTCAAGATAGGCCATCAGGGCCGCTTCGCGCCCGCTGTCGAGCGGCCCCCCGTCCCACAGCGCCACATCCTCCGTGATCATCGTGTGGTGATAGGAGTCGCCGTGGGAGAGGATGAAGCTGTTCTTTTTGTAGCCCGGGTTCCAGGTCACGACGCGGCG
>JAKSCL010000219.1 GCA_022360615.1 Hyphomicrobiales bacterium | reverse complement strand
TTTGCGGTGGCCGGATCAACAGGATACCGTTGTCGGAAGGCGGCAAGGATTGCGTCTGTATCCCGGGCCCGGGACTTGCAGGCTGAACGGGGGGAGAGATCACCCGGGCGGGCTCAAGCGGCGGAAGCACAGGAGCAGGAGCCGCCGCAGGCCGCGATACCGGAGGCGCTGCTGGCGCGGCGCCCCGCTCCCCATCTTCCGCGTTAAGCCGGGCGGGCGCACGCATCGTTTCGTCCTGGCGCAGCCGGACGAGTTCGCGCTCCAAACGCTCCCGCTCGATGATCTCAGCCTGCAGGGTCTCGATCCGTTCCACCTCATCTTCGAAGCGCCTGACGGTCAGATAGCCGGTGAGCGCCGAGACATCGACTTTGCGCTCCGCCGCCCGCCAGGGACCTTGCACCGCAACATCGACGCTCGGCAAGGCGCCGGCTTCGGGGGTGCTCCGGTCAGCGGTTAGAAAGATGTTCGCATCCACCGAGCGATTTGTGAGATCGAGACGCCCGGTCACGGCAATATCGGCACCCTCTCCTTCGGCCGCCGTCCGGGGAAACCGGAGAACGCCGCTTTCGATGGAGAAACTTCCTTCAACCGGCTGAAGCAGCAATGGCGCGGTTTGCAGATGTCCGGAAAAGATCTCCTCAACCCGTTCTTCATCGGCCTCAAGGCCTGCGTCCGCGGCCCGGACAATCAGCGAAAAGGCGCTTGGATTGAGGCGATGCAACTGGCCATCCCGCAACCGGTAACTGCCTTGGCCTTCAAGCGAAGCGATCAGTCCCGAGATGCTTCGCCCGCGTCCGCCCGCCTGTATCCGGGCATCGAAAACGCCTTCGATTGCGCGTAATCCAAGCGTTTCGGAAAGCGCCGCCGAGACATCCGCGCCCTCAAGGGTCGCATCGCCCGCCACCTCGACGCCAAAGGCCGTTGTCTCCAATTCCACTGACCCCTTAAGTTCACCGCCATGGAGACGGCCGCTCAAATCGCGCACACGAAGCGTCTCCGGACCGCTTTCGAATATGAAACTTGTATCGGAGAGCCTCACATCCTCGCTCAGGTCGAGAATCTGGCTCTGTGCGCGCAAAGTGAGCGGCACAGACGCCCATTTCGTGAATTCGAGCGGCGCAACGGCATCAATTCCAAGGGCTCCGCGATTCACACCCTCATTCCCGAGCATAACGGAGACGAGCCATGGCAGAGATATATTGTCGGCCGTCATCTCAGCCTTTGCCCTTACGCCCCTTGCACCGCGCTCAAATGTAAACGCGCCAGTCATTTTTTGCGCGGCGATCTCGCCATTGAGATTGTGGAGTTCGATGATATCCGGCGTCGCCGTGACATCGGAAACGAGGTTCAGGGGAACGGCGCGCAAACCATCCGTTGGAATCTGAAGGAATTGCGACAGCATGGTCGCGTCGCCCGACCGCATCTGTCCCATGCCTGAGAACCGCGCGCCAGCCGTCAACGGTTCCGTGACAACGCCCCCGACGGTCAGAACCGTATTCAGCGCGTCAAGTTGGCCTTCAACGGCAAGCTCCGACTGAAGCGCGCCTGACGTCTTGAATGAAAACGCACCAGCGCCGCCCGGCAAGGCGGTTTCGAACGGGAGACCAAGCTGGGTCAGAAGCCGCGCTCCATCGATGCTGTCAGCCGCCCCCTCAACCTCAAGCGTCCCAGCCCGCCAATTGTCATAAGCGCCCTGGAAACGGGCGCCGAGCGCGATCTCGCTTCCGCCTGCGTTGCCGTCGAGACGCATGACGGCCGAAGTCTCGGTATCGTTTGTCCCGTCGATACTTAGGGACAAGTCAGCCGTCAGCGGCGCAAACGCCTCCGCCCGCCTCTGCCACACACTGAAGTCATCATCCCCAACCGTAAGCGCACCGATGCTCTCTACGAGCCCTGAAAGGCGGGTTGCCGAAACCGCGAGATCGAGCTGACCGGCCGGAGCATCCGGCAGACCGCTCATCCTCCCGATGCCTTCGAGCCGTGCACCGGCGAGATCTCCAATCGAAAGCGCCCTGATGTCGAGAACGCCATCGGCAAGGCGAAGATCGATATCGGCGTCGCGCATGGAATTTCCGGCAAGGACCGCCTCGTCAACCGAGACGTCTGCCACGATGCGATAGGCGAGCGGGTTGGCCGCCGTTGGCTCTTCCGCCGTGTTGGATGTTCCGTCACCGACCGCCGCCAAAGCCGCTTGACGGACAAGCAGCGCAAAAGGCGTGAGATCGAGCTTCTCCGCGTTCAGCTGCAAAACGATCGACCCGGTCTGGCCGGGTCCGGCTGGAACAAAAGAAAGGTCGCCGTTGACCGGCGCTTCATCGAAGGTCCCTTTCAGGTTGCGCAGCGATACCGCAGATCCGGTGACGGCCATATCCCCTTCGATCATGAGGCGGGACGCGGCGGCCACGTCCCGGGAGGCCGGAAGCGCGCTCGCCGTTGCCCAGCGCACGGTTTGATCGAGCCGGACCGCGTCGAGCCGCATATAACCGGCAAATCCGCCAAAGTCCGGACCATCGACCCGGCCCGACAGCGTGAGGTCGGCGGTGCCGGGCAAGCGAAGCGTGAAGGCGTTCACCGCGATGTCGTCGTGATTGCGTTCGATATCGAGGCGCGCGCCCTGAAGGACTTCACCGCCCACGACAACGGTCGAGACATCGGCGCTCAACTGCACCGGATGGGAGAATGCGAATGCGTCGGCCGTATCGCGCATGGCCCTGAGAACCGCAGACACCGCCTCGCGCGGGCTGACGGGCTGCTCCGGTCCGCCGCCGATCAGCCGGTCAAGGTCAAGCTGACCCGATGAGAGCACCGCTTCGATGCCGCCTTTCGCATCGAAGGGATAGGACAGCGCCGTTGTGAATCGCATCTGCCGGTCTTCCGGCCCAACGGCGAACTCCGCTTCGTTTAGAAAAACGTGATCGGGCGTGATTTCTATCGGTCCCTCAAGACGCCAGGACAACTGTTTGAGATCGGCAAAAGTAGCTTCCGATCCGGTGTCGGACCGGCTGGCGTCACCGTGGCCTGCCCTGACCGTTCCGTTGAAAAGCACCCCTCCGCCGCCCGTATTCAAGGTTCCTTCGGCTTCCACGACAAGCGGCCGGTCCGCGGGCGTGATTGAGACCGCCACCCGGCCCGCCCCCCCGGTGAAAGCACCGGTCGCCAGTTGGATGGAATGGGGCACATCGCCGTGACGGTAGCCGCCGTCGAAACGGAACGGGCCGTTGAGCGCCCGCATGGAGCCTGCCCCGCCAATGCCGAGAATTCGCGTTTCGGCGCCGTTCCGCTCATCGGTGAGAACAATCGTCCCTGCCTCGATCTCAACGGTCTCGGCGCTAACGGCCCTGTTGCTGCCGGCCCCCATCAGCCCCGGGCTGATCAAGCGGCCATCGGCGCTAATCCGCACATGCAGGGTCGGCGAGGAAAGGCGCGCGGAAACGATTTCAAACGCACCCTGTAACAAGGCGCCCGGGGAAATCGCGACGTCGACCCTGCTAACGGTAAGCGGTGCGCCCGCTTCCGGCTCGCCGACCATCACATCATTGAAGGAGAAGCGCACATCCGGGATGAAGCCCGTTTCAATCTCGCCGTTTATTCTCACCGGCGCGCCGAAGATACCGGCAAGCTGCGTTTCGAAGACCGCGCGCTTAGACGACCAGTCAATCACGAAAGGCGCGGCCAATGCGGCCACGAACACCATGACAATGGCGATGCCGATCGTGAGAATGGTCGTGTTCATCGGGCCTGCCTCACTGACCTTTGACCCTTAAGACCTATAACTGAGTCTTGGCTCGAATCCGGCCAAAACTGGGCCATGCTTTTGAAAAATCGCATGCTGTTGCGATCATACCGCGACGATCTTGCCGGGGTTCATGATGTTGTGCGGGTCGATGGCCCGTTTGAGCGCCCGCATCACCTCAATCGCCGGCCCGAATTCAGCTTCAAGAAAGGCCATCTTTCCCTCGCCGATCCCGTGCTCGCCGGTCGATGTGCCATCCATTTCAAGCGCGCGCGCAACAAGCCGTTCCGAAAACCGTTGGGCGCGCGCAACCTCCTCCTCATCCATCATATCGACGAGGACGGTAACGTGGAAATTGCCGTCGCCCACATGGCCGACGATAGGGCCGGTCAGATCAAGCGCGGCGAGATCGGTCTTGGTCTTGGCAACGCATTCGGCAAGACGTGAAATCGGCACGCAGACATCGGTCGCAAACGCGTCAGTGCCCGGCTTCAGCGCCCGCGCCGCCCAATAGGCGTCATGGCGCGCCTGCCAAAGCCTGTTGCGCCCTTCTGTATCGGTTACCCAGTGAAACGGCCCGCCGCCGAATTCCTCAGCGATTGCGCCAAACGTCGAGGCCTGCTCCTCGACATGGGCGCAAGAGCCGTGGAATTCGACGAGAAGCGTCGGCTTCTCCGCCAGTTCGAGTTTCGAATAGGCGTTCACCGCACGCACCTGGGCATCGTCAAGGAGTTCGATCCGCGCAATCGGTACGCCCGACTGTATGGTTGCGATGACGCTGTCACAGGCGCCTTCAAGCGTTTCGAACGGGCAGATGCCGCCCGCGATCGTCTCCGGGATGCCATAGAGTTTGAGCGTGATTTCGGTCATCACACCGAGTGTGCCCTCCGATCCCACCATGAGATGGGTGAGATCGTAACCGGCGGAGGATTTGCGGGCCCGCTGCCCCGTATCGATGACCGTCCCATCGGGCATGACCGCTTTCACGGCCATCACGTTGTCGCGCATCGTCCCATAGCGAACGGCGTTGGTGCCGGACGCCCGCGTCGCGGTCATTCCGCCAATGCTTGCATCCGCCCCAGGGTCGATGGGAAAAAACAGGCCGGTGTCGCGCAGATAGGTGTTCAACTGCTTGCGCGTCACGCCTGCTTCCACGACACAGCACAAATCCTCCGGGTAAACCGCGCGGATGGCGTTCATGCGCGATGTGTCGATTGAAATCCCGCCGCGCGTTGCGTTGACATGGCCTTCCAGAGACGATCCCGCGCCAAACGGCACAATCGGCACAGCGTGCGCGGCGCATAGCGAAACGGCATGGCGCACATCGCCGGTGTTTTCGGCAAAAAGGACGGCATCCGGCAGCTTGGGTTTCGACCAGGTGACGGTATTGGCGTGCTGCTCCCTCACGGCATGCGCCGTTGAAACGCGCTCTTGGTAAGCGGCCTTTAAGGCCGCGATCACCGCCTGGACGCCCCTTCCCTCTGGCCCATCCCCTGACGTTTCGCCGTCGATGACCGGCGCTTCCGGCATACCCGCTCTTCCTGACACATGACCCTGCGGCCTTTCCCGCAGGCTTTCATTGCGATTAACCTAGCAAAACAAAAAGGGGTTCCGAAAGGACTGCCTGGTCACAATCATTTGGTACCAGGCAGCAAAGTGCCGCAGTACAGGATTCGGACGCAGCCGATGGACGGCGCCGAGATCAAGGATGAAAAAGCCGGAAACGATCCTCAACCCAAGGGATTGGCAGGTTTTTTGACGTCCTGGCCGCAATGGCTTGTCAACTGGTGCCGTCCCAATATCCGCAGCTTCCTCGGTCAACAGCTCCCGGCCGTCTGGGTTCTGTCCTTGGTCATGGGTGCGCTTGTCGGTATCTCCGCGATCCTGTTCCGCCTGGCCATCGGCGCGGTTCAATACCCTTGGCTTGGAACATTCGATGAGGACATCGGGGCGGCGATCGCGGCCATTCCCTGGTGGCTTGTCATCCTTGCACCGATGACGGGCGGCTTGATCGTCGGCCAAATCCTGATCCGCGTGCCCGGCGGAAGGGCCGAAGGCGTCGCCGATGTGATCGAAGCCCAGGCGCTTGGCATCAACCGGCTCGGTTTTCGGAAGGGGCTCGTCTCCGCCATCATCTCCGCCCTCTCGCTCGGCTCGGGGGCAAGCGCTGGCCGGGAAGGTCCGGTCGTTCATCTCGGCGCGAGCATTTCGGCCTCCCTCGGGCGGCATTTCGAACTGCCCATGGCCAGCAGGCGGACAATACTGGCGGCAGGCGTCGCGGCTGCCGTCTCGGCATCGTTCAATGCACCGATCGCGGGCGTCGTCTTTGCCCATGAAGTGGTCCTCGGTCACTATGCCATGTCGGCATTCGTACCCATTGTCTTTGCGTCCGTGGTCGCCTCGGTGATTTCGCGCGCCTATTTCGGCGACTATCCAGCCTTCATCCTCCCCTCTTATCAGATCACCTCCTATTGGGAGTTCCCCGCTTTCGCATTGCTTGGGGTGACCTGCGCGGCCGTGGCGATCATCTTTCAGTTCGCATTGATGGGCACGGACCGTTTCGCGCAACGCCTGCCGATCCCGCTGTGGCTGCGGCCGGTGCTCGGCGGCTTTGCCGTCGGGCTCATCGGCCTTGCTTTCCCGCAAGTCCTGGGGGTCGGCTACGGCGCAACCGACGACGCGCTCAACCAATCGCTGTCGCTTGGGATGATGCTTGCCCTTGTCGTCATGAAGACGGCGGCGACCGCGATCACCCTGGCAAGCCGTTTTGGCGGCGGAATCTTCTCGCCGGCCCTTTACCTGGGAGCCATGACCGGCGGCGCATTCGGCGTTATTGCCGCATCGGTCTTTCCCGACTTCGCCTCAAGCCACGGCCTTTACGCCATCCTCGGCATGGGGGCGGTCGCCGCCGCCGTCCTCGGTGCGCCGTTCTCCACCACCCTTATCGTTTTCGAACTCACCGGCGGTTTTGCGTTTTCGATCGCGCTGTTGCTCGCGGCCTCGATTGCATCCGGCATCAACCAGGCCATCCATGGCCATTCCTACTTCCAATGGCAGCTTGAAATGCGCGGGCATTTTCTTCGGGAAGGCCCCCACAAGCGGATCGTCAAGACCATCCGCGTGCGCGATGTGATGATCCCGCTACCCGAAGACGAAAAACCGGCAAATCTCGATCCGGACGGCGACGAGGTAACGGTGACGGCCTTCGACACGCTTGAAACGGCGCTTCAGGCCTTCGATCGCGCCGGGCGGTCCCGCATCCCTGTTGTCGATCATACCGCACCCACCCGGATTGTGGGTCATGCCGTGCGTGAGGATGCGCTTTCAGTTTACAACAAGGCTCTTGTGGAAGTCAGCGTCGAAGAGCACAGATAATCGTGGACGGCGTGGCGCCGCCTGGACTGAGCGCTGATATAGTCCCGTCATAAGGATCCGAATCGTTTGACGCAGGCAAAACCCATGGCTGGAACGCCGTCTTCGGACGGTGAGGCTGCCGTGCCGCAGAGCACCGGCGGGTTGGCGGCGCGTGCGCAGCTGGCAAGCCTGCCGTCTTATCTCCAGGATCTTAACCCGGAGCAGCGTCAGGCTGTGGAGACCGTCGACGGTCCCGTCCTGGTGCTGGCGGGTGCAGGAACCGGCAAGACCCGTGTTCTGACCACGCGTATTGCGCATCTGCTGGCCACCCGCCGTGCCTCACCTGGCGAAATTCTGGCCGTCACCTTCACCAACAAGGCGGCGCGCGAAATGCGCGAAAGGATCGGCACGCTGATTGGCGGCGCCGTTGAGGGCATGCCCTGGCTCGGCACCTTCCATTCAACCGGCGTGAAGATGTTGCGCCGCCATGCCGAACTCGTCGACCTCAAAAGCGGCTTCACCATCCTCGACACCGACGACCAGATCAGGCTTTTGAAACAGCTGCTCGAAGCCGAGAACATCGACGACAAGCGCTGGCCCGCACGCCAGCTCGCAGGCTTCATCGACCGCTGGAAAACCCGTGGCTGGACGCCGGCCGACGTGCCGAAAGGCGAGAGCTTCGCCTATGGCAATGGTCTTGGCGCAGAACTTTATGACGCCTACCAGGTACGCCTCAAGGCCCTGAACGCGGTGGATTTCGGCGATCTGCTGCTCGAATGCATAAGGCTCTTCCGCGAGAACCCGGAGGTGCTCTCGCAATATCACCGCCGGTTCCGCTACATCCTGGTGGATGGGTATCAAGATACCAATGTCTCCCAGTATCTCTGGCTGCGCCTGCTTGCTCCGGGCCGTGAGGAAGGAAGGCAAAACGTCTGCTGCGTCGGCGACGACGATCAATCCATTTATGGCTGGCGCGGCGCCGAGGTCGATAACATCTTGCGTTTCGAGAAGGATTTCGAAGGCGCGGCCGTCATCAGGCTTGAGCGCAACTATCGCTCCACATCACGCATCCTGTCCGCCGCCTCGCATCTGATCGCCCATAACGAGAGCCGTCTCGGCAAAACGCTTTTCACCGACACGGCCGAGGATGGCGAACCCGTTAAATTGCGTGGGTCCTGGGACAGCCAAGAGGAAGCGCGCGCGATTGCCGATGATCTGGAGAACCTTGAGCGGCAGGGCCATCGCCTGAACGGCATTGCCATTCTGGTGCGCGCCTCCTCGCAGATGCGCGAATTCGAGGACCGTTTCATCACCAACGGCATCAATTACCGGGTGATCGGCGGCCCGCGCTTCTACGAGCGCGCCGAAATCCGCGATGCGCTTGCCTATCTGCGCGTCACGGCCCAGCCCTCTCACGATCTTGCTTTTGAACGCATCATCAACACGCCGCGCCGCGGTCTCGGCGACCAAACGGTTCGCACCGTCAGAGGTCACGCGCGCGCGGCCGGCGTACCGCTTTTCCAGGCCGCCGCCCTCATCTGCGAAACGGAGGAGCTAAAGCCGAAACCGCGTAAATCCCTGCGCGATCTGGTCGAGATGTTCGCGCGCTGGCGCGCCCTTGCCGACTCACTCCCCCACACGGCCCTTGCGGAGCAGATCCTCGACGAATCGGGCTACACGGAGATGTGGCAGCGCGACCGCTCGCCCGATGCGCAGGGCCGGCTCGACAATCTGAAGGAACTCGTGCGCTCCATGGAAGAATTTGAAAACCTTGAGGGTTTTCTGGAGCACGTCTCCCTGATCATGGATACGGACGCGGGCGACGGCAACGACAAGGTCTCAATCATGACGCTCCACTCCGCAAAGGGGCTGGAGTTCGACACAGTGTTCCTGCCCGGCTGGGAGGACGGCCTCTTCCCAAGCCAGCGTTCGCTCGATGAAACGGGGCACGCGGGCCTCGAAGAGGAACGCCGCCTCGCCTATGTCGGTTTGACGCGGGCGCGCAAGCGCGCGGTCGTCACCTTTGCCTCCAACCGCCGCATCCACGGCCTTTGGCAGTCGACAATCCCTTCCCGCTTCATCGACGAACTGCCGGAAGCCGAGATCGCCGTTGAGGAAGGCCAGTCCTATGGCGGCCACGCGGGCTACGGCGGATACGGTCCAAGCCGGTTTGACGATGCCGCTGGGACCTTTTCATCGTCAAGCTATACCACGCCAGGCTGGCAGCGCGCGCAGCAGGCCCGGCCGGAAAACCGTTTCCCGAAAAGCCGCGCACCTGTCATTGACGGCGAGCTTGTCGCCTCCTCCATCGACGAATCGGGCGGCTTCGAGATCGGCGAGCGTGTTTTTCATATCAAGTTCGGATACGGTGCCGTTGCCGCCGTGGACGGCAATAAGCTCACGGTCGATTTCGAGAAAGCTGGACGCAAGCGCGTCCTCGGCTCGTTCCTTGAACGGCACTGAAAATCTTTGAAACCGACAGGAAATCTTTATTGTCCGCCGAAGGTCTTTACGTACTCAATATCGAACCGGTTTCGAAAGGTCTGGCGGACAGGATCGCCGAGGCGCTTGAAGAAACGCTTGTCCCTGCCCCGCAGGCCGTCGCCCTCGATACGGATCATAAGTCGGGACAATGGCGGGTTCAGGCTTATTACCGCGGAATCTCCGAAAGCAACCGCATTCAAGAACTCCTGGAAGCAATCGGCCTCGGCAAAATGATCCCGCACGACCCGCTGCCCGTCCAGTCGCGGGACTGGGTGGCGGCGAGCCTGAAAGGGCTTAAACCCGTGCGCGCCGGCCGCTTTCTTATTCACGGCAGTCACGACCGCGGCTGCGCGCACGCCAATGAGATTGCCATCGAGATTGATGCCAACCAGGCTTTCGGCACCGGCCATCATGAAACGACCGTTGGCTGCCTCGTCCTCATCTGGGAGTTGGCACGCCGCCGGCGTTTCACGCGCGCGCTCGATGTCGGAACAGGGACCGGAATTCTCGCGATCGCAATCGCCCGGCTTTTGAAGATCCCGGTGATTGCAAGCGACATCGATCCGGTTGCAGTGGCAATCGCTTCGGAGAACGCGGCGCAGAATGCGGTCTCTCCGTGGGTTCGGACCCTGAACGCGGCAGGATTGCGAAACCCGGCCATTCAGGTCAGCCGTCCCTTCGACCTGATCACCGCGAACATTCTTGCCAAACCGCTGGTTTCGCTTGCGCCCGACGTAGCAAGCGCGCTCGGTCCGGGCGGCATTGCGATTGTCTCGGGATTGCTTGCGACGCAATCGGATGCGGTCCGGAAAGCGTACAGGGACGCTGGCTTGAGAGAGGTCGCTTCAATGGCCAATGGAGACTGGACCACGCTGGCATTCCGCAAGCCAGTCTCCACGAAACGTTAGAGCCTTCTCCGGCCGAATGGCTCTATTCGGCCGGAGAAGGCTCTTACTGGGAAGGTCGGGACGCGGTTGAGGTTTAGAAGTACCGCGTCGAGGCGATTTTGCTCAGTTCCTCGCGGTTGAAGCCTGCCTCTTCGAGCGATTTGTCATCGAGCTGGAGAAGATAGTAAGCGACATGGCGCTTCGCTTGCGCCTCACGGGCTTCAATGAGCCGATCGAGGAAGCGCCGGAAAGCGCCCCGTGCATGACCATCTTTGCGTTCAACCGGAATGTCGGAATAAGTGAGCACAGCCATGGCTCGTCTCCTTGTCAAAGCAGCCTCGATTGCTGCACTGCAAAAGATAAGGCTAGGTCAGCATTTCTGCCATAACCAAATGAACAGCACAGCCATGCAAACAGCGCATAATGGCGAAAAAATGCTTCACAACGTAAGAAAACAGTAATGAATTCGCCAAGAAACGGTCAAAATTCGGTAAAAGAGGCGAATCTCTAAAAGGAGGTCACGTGTTCCAGGATTTCACAGACCGCACCGATCCAAGCCTGTCCGCCCCCCGTGTTTCGCACTTGCGAGAAGAATTGCTGCAACGCGGCCTGGACGGGTGGCTTGTATCCTATGCCGACAATCACCAAAGCGAATATCTCCCGGAGAACGCCAAACGCCTGTTCTGGCTGTCGGGTTTTTCCGGATCGGCCGGTTTTGCGATCGTGCTGATGAACGACGCGGCACTGTTTGTCGATGGCCGTTATACGTTACAGGCCGAAATGCAAGTGGACGGCACTGTCTTCACCTTCCACCATCTCATTGAAGAACCACCGCACGCCTATCTCGCGAAAAACGCATCGAAAAACGCCAATATCGGCTACGATCCGTGGCTTCATACCGAAACCGAGCTGAAACGCTTCGAGAAGGCATGCAAAGAAGCAAGCGCGAACCTGCTGCCGATTACCGACAATGTGCTCGATCACATCTGGAGCAACCGCCCGCCCGCCCCCGCATCGCCGCTTGAAGTCCACCCCCTGGAGTTCGCGGGCCGGGAAGCAGCCGACAAAATCGCTGAAGCACAAGCCACCATCAAGAAGAACGGTGCGGACGCAGCGGTCTTGACCATGTCCGAGTCCCCGGCCTGGCTGTTGAACATCCGCGGACGCGATGTCCCGCAAAAGCCTCTGATACTGGCCAACCTCATTCTCCCGGCCAATGGAAAACCGGTGCTCTTCATCGAAGAAAACCGCATCGATGCGGGCATCAGGGACGAACTGGACGCAATCGTTGAGATCGCCCCTCGAACGTCATTCGAGACCCGTCTGGAAGAACTCGGAAAAGCGAAGAAAACCGTCCAGGTGGACAGGGCGACCGCACCGGCGGCCGTCAGCGCCATCATGCGTGACGCGGGCGCAGAGGTGATCAACGCCGAAGACCCGTGCGTCCTGCCGCGCGCCATCAAGAATGAAACGGAGATCGACGGCGCCCGCGCCGCCCAGAAACGCGATGGTAGCGCATTTTGCCGCTTTCTCGCCTGGCTTGACCGCACCGCGGGCAGCGGCACGATCGATGAGATCGCAGCGGCCAAAAAAGCGGAGGAATTCCGCCGCGAGACCGGAAAACTCGTCGATATCTCCTTTGACACGATCTCGGGCGCGGGACCAAACGGCGCCATCGTGCACTATAGGGTGAGCGAAACGACAAGCCGTTTGCTGGAGCCGGGAAACCTTTATCTGTGCGATTCGGGTGGCCAATACCGGGACGGTACCACCGACATCACCCGCACCGTCGCCATCGGTACGCCAACGGACGATATGCGCCATCACTACACGCTCGTGCTGAAAGGGCACATCGCCATATCGACGGTGCGCTTTCCAAGGGGCACCACGGGCACGCAACTCGACGTGCTCGCCCGCCTCGCCATGTGGAGGGAAGGCTTCGACTACGACCATGGCACCGGTCACGGTGTGGGCTCATTCCTTGGCGTGCATGAAGGTCCGCAGCGCATCGCAAAGTCCGGCTCGGTCGCCCTCGAGCCCGGCATGCTCCTCACGAACGAGCCCGGCTATTACAAAGCGGGGGCTTATGGCATCCGGATCGAAAACCTCATTCTCGTTGAGGAAGAAACGGCGATTGAGGGCGGTGAAAAGCCCATGCGCAGCTTCGAGACATTGTCTCTGGCGCCCTATGACCGGCGGTTGATCGACACCTCGCTCTTGCTGGCGGAGGAAATCGCCTGGGTGGACACCTATCACGCCCGCGTCCGCAAGGAGGTCGCCCCGGCGCTCGACGCGCAAGAACGGGCCTGGCTCGAAGCCGCCACGGCCCCGCTTTAACCGCCGCCTTGAGACAGGGATCGAAGATACCGGGCATCAGGCGGCTGGCGGGGTTTATTGCGGCAGCGCTTGCCGCACTCGGCCTCTGGCAATTGGAATCGGCCCGTTCGGAGCTATCCATCACGCCGCTCAGCGTCGGCGAAACGCCAGCAACCATATACCGGCAGCCGGATGCCTCAGGCCCCGCCGTGATTATTGCCCATGGATTTGCCGGATCGCGTCAACTGATGGAGGCGTACGCACTCACCCTCGCCCGCGCGGGGTATGTAGCCATCAGTTTCGATTTCGAAGGCCATGGCCGCAATCCGGTTCCCATGTCAGGCGATGTCACCAGCATCGATGGAACCACCAGGCTTTTGATCGCGGAAACGAAGGCTGTCATCGACGCTGCCGCAGCCCTTCCCTACGTAACCGGTCCGGTTGCGCTGCTCGGCCATTCCATGGCCTCGGACATCATCATCCGCCAGGCCATCGCGGATCGGCGCATCGCCGCCGTTGTCGCCATCTCGGTCTTCTCAGAAGCGATCACAGCAAGTGAACCGAAGCGGCTTTTGATGATCAATGGCGAGTGGGAAACACGCCTTCGACAGGAATCGCTGAAGGCCCTGCGGCTGGTCAATCCGGATGCAGCCGAAAACGGAACCGTGAGCAGCGTCGAAAACGATATTGTCCGCCGCGCCGTTGCAGCACCGCGGGTCGAGCATATCGGCGTTCTCTATAGCGGCACCGCACTCCGCGAGGCGCGTGGCTGGCTTGACATCACTTTCGGCAGAGAAAGTACGGGCAGCGTTGCAATGACAGGCGGCTGGATCGCCCTTCTCCTCTTTGCAATCGTCCTTCTCGCTTGGCCGCTTGCCGCCCTTTTGCCGAAGGGGGAGACGCGGGCGCAAAGCCCAAGCCGGGGGACGTTTCTCACAGCGTCTCTTGTTCCTGCCATCGTCACCCCTCTTCTTCTGTATCCCGCCGACACGCGCATACTCCCCGTCCTCGTTGCCGACTATATGGCATTGCACCTCCTCATTTATGGTCTTTTCGCGCTTGCCATTCTGCGCTGGCGCGGCGTCCGTTTCGGCCGTCTCGCCATCCTCCCCGCATTGACGCTTGTTGCTTTCGGCATCGGCGTATTCGGTCTTGCGCTCGACCGTTATGTGGCAAGCTTCGTGCCCCATGCAGGCCGTATCCCGATTATCCTCGCTATGGCAGTGGGCGCCGTTCCCTTCATGCTGGCCGACAGCCTGCTTACCGAAGGAGGCGCTGCACCCTTCTGGCGGCGGCTTGCCGCAAGGGCCGTTTTCCTCGCCTCGCTCGGCCTTGCCGTCGCGCTCGATTTCGAAGGCCTGTTCTTCCTTCTCATCATCATGCCCATCATCATCCTTTTCTTTCTCATTTTCGGTCTGATGGGCGGCTGGGTCGGCCGGCGCACCGGCGCACCCATGGCCTCGGGGCTCGCCCTAGGGCTCATTCTTGCCTGGGCGCTTGGGGTAAGTTTTCCGCTTTTTGCCGCTTAGCACCGTCCGATGTCGGAAACGAATGCGGGCTGGCAAAAGCCATTTCACATTTCCGTTAAACCGCCCAGCCAGCAAATTTTGCCTCTTTCTGGCCTCACATAGGGTATGATATTCGGACCGGATCGACCAAACGGGGCACGAGGGGAGCCTGCCGTTGGCTGAACTGACCCTGGAAAATAAAGCGTCACTGCGCGAAATGGCGCGCATCCCAACCATCGCTTGGCCCACCTTTTTAATGTTCATTGGCGCGCTGGCGATCTGGTCGGGCGGACTTGCTGCAAATGCGGCGGGGCTCCTACCAGCCTGGCTGGCCGTCGTCACGGGGTTTTTGAGCACCTACCTGCTCTACATGGTGATGCACGAAGCCGCCCACGGCTCAATCTCCCGTCACCGCTGGGCCAACACGCTCGTTGGAAGTATCGCGGCTATCCCGTTTGGCGGCGCTTATTGGCTCTACCGCTTTGCCCATTTGAAACATCACAGCCATACCAATCACGAAAAAGAAGATCCCGACTACTACAGCGGCGGCGCCCCTCTCATCATTCATTGGTTCACCCAGGACTTCTATTATCTGGAGAAATACCGCAACGACCCGCGGCGCTTCACGCTTCTCCAACGGACACAAAACCTGATGCAGCCGGCAATCGTCTTCGGTTTCATGGGCTGGCTCATCTATCTGGGATATTGGCAGGCTGTTCTGTTCGCCTGGTTCCTGCCATGGCGGCTTGCGATCGGCTGGCTGGCGTTTGCCTTCAATTATCTGCCGCACGCCCCGCATGAGGTGGAGCAGCGGGTGAACCGGTTCGCCGCCACCGTATGCCGCCGACCCCGCGCGCTGAAATGGATATTGCTGTTTCAGAACTATCACAACATCCACCACCTTTATCCATCGGCACCCTTTTACCGGATGGAGAAGATGTGGGACGTCGACCCGGATTATTTCGAGGACAACGGCACGCGGGTGGTTTGATTGAACGGCTCCCACCGCTCTACGTTCTGGACCACAGGATCAAGCGCGGTGGCGATGCGAGCTTTTTCTCCGCCGAAGCCACACGCTCACCCGTCATGGCCCGGCTTGACCGGGCAATCCAGCCGCCAGCCAGCCGTTGCGTTGATGGATGGATGGATTCTCCGGTCAAGCCGGAGAATGACACCGCATTTATCGCAGCCTCGGCTTCCACCATCGGCATTCCGGTCCCGGACCGTGGTCCGGGGCAGAATTTAGCCGGAATCGATCCCCCAGCCGCCCACCTTTTGCAAAATGACCTCCGGCGTCCGCCGGAGTAGCGATGGGAGCGGAACGAACGCCCAAAGACAGTCCCTACCCCACAAGCTCGAGCCACCCGTCCTCGTCGATGACTTCAACGCCGAATTCCTCGGCTTTTTTGAGCTTCGAGCCCGCCCCCGGCCCGGCGACGACAAGGTCTGTCTTTTTGGATACGGAGCCCGAAACCTTCGCGCCCATCCGCTCGGCCATTTCCTTGGCTTCCTGACGGCTCATCTTTTCAAGCGAGCCGGTGAAGACCACGGTCTTCCCGGCAACCGGCGAACTTATGCGTGCGGGCCGTTCGGCCTCTTCCGGCATCACCTGTTGGAGCAGCGCATCAAGCGCCGTCAGATTATGCGCCTCCTTGAAGAACTCAACGATCGCTTCGGCCACCACCTCTCCCACGCCGTCAATGCCGGTGAGTTCGGCCCAAGCGTCCGATTCATGGTCGGATGCGGCGATCATGGCCGCGCGGAAGGCCTGGAACGAGCCGTAGGAGCGCGCAAGCAACCGCGCCGTCGTTTCGCCCACATGGCGGATGCCGAGTGCATAGATGAGACGGTGAAGCGCGATCGAGCGCCGTGCGTCGATGGACGCGAACAGGTTCTTCACCGATGTCTCGCCGAAGCCTTCCTTATCCTTCAGTTTCTTCAAGGACCGGGCATCGCGTGCCTGCAAGGTGAAGATATCGGCCGGGCTCATGATCCGGCCTTCGGCATAGAAAGCCTCCACCTGCTTCGATCCCAAACCCTCGATATCAAAGGCGTTTCGAGAAACGAAATGCTTTAGCTTTTCAACAGCTTGCGCCGGGCAAATCAAGCTTCCCGTGCAACGCCTGACGACATCTTCCCTGCCGGTCTTGGGGTGTATCTCACGCACCGCATGGCTGCCGCAAGCAGGACAAACGGTCGGAAACTTGAAAGGCTTTGAGTCTTCCGGGCGCTTCTCCAACACCACTTCAAGCACCTGCGGGATCACATCCCCCGCCCGTTGGATGACAACGGTGTCGCCCGCCCGCACATCCTTGCGGGCAATCTCATCCTCATTGTGGAGCGTGGCATTCGACACTGACACGCCGCCGACGGTCACCGGCTCAAGCTTGGCAACCGGAGTGAGCGCGCCCGTGCGTCCCACCTGGATCTCGATATCCTTGAGGAGCGTCACCGCCTTTTCAGCCGGGAATTTATGGGCAACCGCCCAGCGTGGCGCCCGGCTCACCTGGCCGAGACGCTGCTGCCAATCGAGCCGGTCCACCTTGTACACGACGCCATCGATGTCGTAACCGAGGGACGAACGCTCCATCTCGATGGCGCTGTAGGCTCTCAGCATCTCGTCCGCCGAACGGCAGACACGCATCAAGGGATTGATCTTAAATCCCCACGACGCGATCGTCTCCACCATTCCGCTTTGGGTGTCGGCTGGAAGCATGGATATCTCGCCCCAGGCATAGGCAAAGAACTTCAAAGGCCGCGATGCCGTGACCGAGGCATCGAGCTGGCGCAGCGAGCCGGCGGCGGTGTTGCGCGGATTGACGTATATCTGCTTGCCTTCGGCTTCCTGACGGGCATTGAGCGCCTGGAAATCGGCATGCGTCATATAGACCTCGCCCCGGATTTCCACGATGCCGGGAACATCGCCCTGCAGACGGTCTGGGATTTCAGCAATGGTCTTGAGATTGGCGGTGATGTTTTCGCCGACCGTGCCGTCACCGCGCGTGGCGCCGACCGTGAGCACGCCGTTTTCGTAGCGGAGCGTCGCCGACAGTCCGTCGATCTTCGGTTCCGCCGTGCATATGATGGCCGTGTCCGCCGAAAGCCCCAGATAGCGCCGTACGCGGGCAAGAAAATCCACCACATCGTCGTCGTTGAAGGCATTGCCGAGCGACAGCATGGGCACGGCATGACGCACCTCGCCAAAGGCCTCGAGGGGAGCCGCCCCAATTCTCTCCGAAGGGCTGTCCGCCCTTTTCAAATAAGGAAAGCGCTCCTCAATCGCCGCGTTGCGGAGCCTGAGCGCGTCATATTCGGCGTCCGAAACGGTTGGGGCGTCTTCTTGATAGTAGCGCCGGTCATGGGCAGCGATCTCATCGGCGAGCCGGCCGAGCTCATCTGCCGCCTCGGCCTCGCTTAAAGCATCAACCGGCTTTTCCGCTAAAGATGCGGCGCCATCCACCATCACCGTCTCCGTCAACCCGCAACGGCCATTTTACCGGGAAGATCAACGCACTAATCCGGGCCCAGTATCTTGGCGATTTTCTGGGCGACGAATATCCCTTCGCAGCAACCGCACGCCGCTTCAAGCTGTTTTCCCAGAATGAAGAGGACGGAATGGTTCTAGCGCTTCTGCAAGCTGCCGGTGTGGTCAACCGCACCTTTGTTGAGATCGGTAGCGGCGGCGGCGGCGGCAATTCCGGCATTCTATCCACCGAATTTGGCTGGCGCGGCGTAATGGTCGACTATGACCTTAAGAACATCAAGAGGGCCGAGGAGAGATTCGGGTGCAACCCGCATGTCGCCTTCGAGCATCTCGAGGTTACCCCTGATAACGTGAATGCGCTCATAGAGCGCAACGAGCTCGCCGGTGAAGTGGACTTCTTCTCGCTCGATATCGACAGCTTCGACTATTGGGTGCTGGAAGCGATGACCGCCTGTTCACCGCGCGTCATGGTGCTTGAATACAATGGTCACTGCGGACCGAAGGACTCCTTGACGATCGCTCCGGACACGGACATGGCAAAGGCACCGAAGGGTGTTCACGGTGCCTCGCTCACCGCACTAACAAAGCTTGCCGGAAAGAAGGGCTACCGGCTTGTCGCCTGCGACGAAACGGGCACGAATGCGTTTTACCTGCGCAACGACCTGCGTCCCGAGATTAAGGCCGTTCCTATCGATCAGGCTTTCCGCCCTCTACGGGACCGCAAGGATCCAACGGGCGAAAGCATACGCCCACCGCTGGATCTTAAGACCATTGCAGAAAAGCATGAGGTTGAGTTGGTTGAGGTCTGAGGCCGGAAGCTTTGTCTGTCGCGTAGCCAAATCAGCTAAGCAGTAAAGAAAACCAGTCTGCGTCAAACCAAACTCGAAACCAAG
Source organism: Hyphomicrobiales bacterium (assembly GCA_022360615.1). Classification (GTDB taxonomy): domain Bacteria; phylum Pseudomonadota; class Alphaproteobacteria; order Rhizobiales; family JAKSCL01; genus JAKSCL01. The sequence continues at coordinate 7,269 of JAKSCL010000219.1, read as the reverse complement.
TCCAGCTCATCCGGCGTTAGGAGAATAAACGGCACGCCGAAGCTGCGGAAAACGGTGAGTGCCGTGTTCACGTGCGCATCTGCGACATCGCCGGGGTTGGCGTGAAAGCAGATGGAAGGCTTGCCAAGATAAGGCGCCAGATAGGACAGCCCGCCATAAGTGCCGACGAAACCGCGCGAACGTGCAATGATGCGGGTCTGAACATCAAGATTGTTGCTCGGAACCATCCACTCGGACGCTTGTATCAGCCGGTTACCGAGGCGATTGCCCTCACCTTTTTCCCGCATCCAGCCGACATTTTCGTGATCGTCGACCGTGAAAGGCGTATCGAGGAGGACCACATTGCTGCGCTCCATGAGACGTTCGATGACGCTGCGCACAAACGCCTGGTTGCCGTCGCTGTCTTCAAAGCTCTCGCGAGCGTAGAAGCGCACGGTGTAGAAGTCTTCAGGTAGCTTTGCCTCGATTTCGCCGGGCGCAGGCACCGGCATGGGCTCGTAGCGCGCGTGCAATAGGACGTGGTCCGTCGCGCTGCGCTGGCTCCAGTGATAACGGAAGATACCACTATACATCAGCCGCGGATGAAGAACCTCCACCTCACCAAGGTTCAAATCACTGGCGACGCGCGCAACAATCTCCTTTTCAACGCTGGAGACGCGCTTCTGCTTCTGCATGCCGGATTTCAGTTGGCGCTTTTCGTTCAGCGCGACGTATTCCTCAGGCGAATAAAGATCGAAGAGATCGACATAGCGGGTGGCGAGACCGTTGTACCAGTGCTGGACGCCGCCCCGCGACACCACCACGAACCGCTCCGGATCGAGCGCATAGGCTTGCCGCGCCCACTTCATCAACGGAATCCAATAAAGCAACTCGAACCCGACCTCGCTCATCCAGGGGCCGATAACGATCGGCTTTTCGGATTTGGCCACCGGGAGGATGGCGTCATGGGTGAATTTCGAGAACTTCCGGATTTTGCCTTCGGAATGGCGCGTGGATTGGCCGCGCGGAACGGCAAAGCGCGGATACTCGATCCGTTCAATACCTTTCCACATGCCGGGATTTGAACGCTCGAGCATCAGCCGCCGGGCAAAGAAGGCGACGGGCGCGGCCATGCCGCGAATAAAAACAGCGCCAGGGACAGGCGACCATCGCTGCGGTTTCAGCTTTGCCGCGTCTTCGACGGCCTCGACAAAGATCGGCGTTGCCGGTGCATCCAAGCCCTTCGGACGCACAAAGCTCTTCACAAAAGCCTTTACTTGCTCCTCAGCAGTAGCAGGGTCGGCGAGCGTTTCGCCCAGTTGCTTGAGATGTGAATCGAAGGTCTCGGCAACCGTCAGAAGCCCGCCCTCGGTCAGATAGTGAAAATGAAGCGTGCCGTCTTGCGTCTTGGCGAACTGCGGTGTCCGTAATGTAAGGGTCCGCCGCCCAACAATACCCGCTTCAATGAAACCGCTGGTGTTGATGCCGACGACGGCATCCGAGAAATACAGGCTGTCGAAATAATCGCGCTTGCGTTCATCATCGACCGGCACGCCATTGCCGTCCGGCCAGATGCGGACAGCACCGAATTCACTCAAATCGACACCGATCCATTGGGCAAAGTGGGACGGGTGTGAGCGAATGATCACATTGGCAGAGCGGATTTTGGGATCATCCGAATCACGCAAGGCGGTCAGCCATTGTTTGACAAAGCTCACCTCGTCTTTGCAGATAAAGGTCGAGGAGCAAAGATAGAGGATGATGGGTTGATCAGGATCGAGCTCAGCCACCCGTTTGCAAAAGCCCGCGCGGTCAACCGAAGGCTCCATCTCAAACCAGCGGTCAAAGAGCTGCGCGCCCGTTTCCTGGACGGTCCCTCTGTCAATGCCATGCATCTCAACGGCTTCGCGTGTCTGAATTGCGTTCCAGACAAGCATGCGGTCCGCTGGAAACTGCACGAGCCCTTTATTGGTGAGATTATCCCAACTGGCGACGGTCAAAAGCGTTGGAATGCCCAGTGCGCGCGCCGCTTTAACGGTGTCCGTCTGACCATACGTGAAATCGATCATCGGGGTCACCATGACAAGGTCAGGCTTGGTGCGCTTTAAATGACTGACGATGCCGGGGTCAGCGGGGATGGCTCTCTCGAGAAGACGGCAAACAACATCGGCCAAGCGCCTAACGGGCCGGCTTTTCAACAAGGGCAGCTTCTCGAAAGCCAGCCGGATCTGTGGCGGCAAGCGACGGGCGCCGCGTTCAACCAACGCAGGCGCTTGCGTGTAGGCCGGCTCAAGATAGCGAAAGTAATCACGCAGCATTCTAATGGCGTCGGAAACCGGCCACCACCATCCGGTTCGTGCCCGAAGCTGACCTTCGGCGATTTCCGGATGTGCCGCTTCCAAAGCGTCGACCAGCGTCCGGTCCACGGATTTGGACAGAGGGGAGAAAATCAGCTCGATCCGGTGGCCGCGTTTCGCCAATTCCTGAAGAACGAACTCATAATTCCGCAAGTAAAGGGGATGACGTACGAAAAACAGGATCTTCAAGACGGCCTCGCCAGTCATGGGCCATGGGTTATTGAGAACTCTCCGGTTCTGGCAAAGTCCACGGAAATGCGCGCCGCACATGCCCAAAGAGCGGCGATCGAGCCGTCCGCTTACCCACGCCCTTGGGAGCTGTCAATCTTCAGCACGATAGGTACACAAAAGCGCTCTATCATGCGTTCCCGGGCAGCAGCCCCCGACATGGGGTGACAAGCGGGAACCAATTGACCTATAAAGCCGCCGCCTCAAGGCCATTTGAATCTTGAGCCCTTCCTCCCGCATCTAGTGCATGAGAGCCCGCGAGCGCCACTCCGATGATTATGTCCGCCGACACCTTACAAGCGCACCGAAAAGCCGTGACCATGGTCGATGGCGGCTTCGACCCGCTGCACGCCGGTCATGTCGCCTATTTTAGGAAGGCCGCGGAACTCGGGCTTCCCGTCTTCTGCAATCTGACAGGCGACCACTACGTTTCGACGAAGCACAAGGTTCTCCTGCCGCAGGAGGCCCGCGCCGAGGTGATCGACGCCCTTGAGCCGATTTCGTTCGTTCACATCTCAACCGACACCACCGCCGCTGTTTTGCGCGAACTGCAGCCCCGCTATTACGCGAAAGGCAAGGACTGGGAGGGCCGGCTTCCCGCAGAAGAGACGGCGGTTTGCGAAGAGCTGGGCATCGAAGTCGTCTATCTGGACACCGTCCTCGACTCCTCCACGCAACGGGTCCGTGACTTTCTGAATGTGGAGAGCCTGACCGAGCAGGTGTCGAAATACGAAGATTTCGTGCAGAACCAATCGGCCGAGGGCGCAGATGCCTATGACGCAGACTACTTTCACGCCGAATGGCGAGACGAGGCGAATTCCTACCAGCTTGAGACCCGACGCAAGCGCGAGGGGCGCAACCCAGAGCTCATTCGCGACGTTTTCCAACCCAAAAGCGTGATCGACATGGGTTGCGGTCCCGGCAACCTGATGTACTTCCTGCATGAGCTCGGCGTTGAAGCGGACGGTGTGGACTTCTCACAAGCGAGCAAAGACACCGCACCGCCGGAAGTGGCTGACCGTATCCGCATCGGCTCAGTCACCGATATCGACATCCCGGACAATTCCTACGAGCTCGCGATATGCCGGGAGGTGTTTGAGCATCTGCGTGTTCTCGATGTGCAAAAGGCCGTTGAGAACATCTGCCGCATCAGCGCGAAATATGTTTACGTCACGACGCGTTTCCATCCAGCACCGGCCACGCTCTTCGACGTCACCACCGAATTCGAGGTCGACCCCACTCATATCACACTCCAGAACATGGATATGCTTCGTCTCATGTTCGTGCTCCAGGGCATGCGGCGCCGCCGCGACCTTGAGGACGCATTGGATTGGCTGAAGAAGGGCCGTGTACTGGTTTACGAGAAGCCAGGCGCGGCCTGACACCGCTGCTAAAACTCAACCCGCTGTATTGCACGAGAAAGGCCCGGCGCCGTGGACTGTATCCTCAGCTATCATATGAACCCGCTGACCTGCGGCGTGGCGCGCTTCAACAAGGCGCTGGCAGACAAGCTCAATCTGCCCATGCTGGAACTCTTCTCCGCCGAAGGGACGAAGTTCCGCCGTCCTCTCCTTTCCATCAAACTTTCAGAGTTCACGGAACCAGACGCACAACGGCTGGAGGAACTGGTCGACGGTTGGGACCCGCGGATCGAACCGCGGCTGTTCTTCCACGACTACTCGGCAACCCCCGTCGAAGCCACGCTCCTGCGGAAATCAAAGACTGTTTATTGCGGCAACGAGGCGTTGGTCAGTGAGTTGAAACCTCTGCACCACGATGTGGTCGAAGCCTGGTGTCCCGGACATCTGTTTGACGCCGTACCCTTCCCTGAAGATGTGGACATTTCAGTCTACACCTTCGGCATGGCGCATAAGGTGCGGGCCGATTATTACTACCAGCTTCACGACCTGCTGGAAGCAACGGGCAAAAGCTACTGCCTCTATATTTCGGCGGCCATCCATGAGGGCCGCAGCCTCGATGATTCCTTCACCGCGGCCTACGAGGAACTGAAGCAGGTCTTTGGCGACCGCATCTTCTTCCTCGGTTTCATCTCCGACACCGGGCTTTACAATTATCTGTGCCGCTGCACCTATTTCGCCGCCTTTTTCACAAGCGGCGTGCGCGCCAACAACACCAGCGTCAATACTGCCATGCAATGCGGCGCGGTCGTGCTGACCAATCTTGACGAACATTCCCCGCCCGACTATCGCCATCTGGAAAGCCTCGTCGATATCAGGCAGTGCGACGGTGTGCTGCCGCTCGAAAACGGCCAGCTTGACGGCATCGCCGCGCGCGGCAAGGAAGTCGCGGCCATCCATGGCTGGTCTCCGCTGCTCGATCTCTTCCGCAACCGTGAATCTGAACTCGGCTGATTAAGCCATTGAGCATGGCCTCATTCCCTCAAGGAGCAGCGTCTTGAAGAGAGCATTCATCACCGGCGTCATGGGACAGGACGGCGCCTATCTCTCAAAGCTTCTGCTCGACAAAGGCTATGAGGTATGGGGGGCCTTCCGCCGGTCTGCCTCCCTTAATGACTGGCGGCTGCGCCGCCTCGGCGTCCAGGACGACGTCAAGCTGATCCCGTTCGAACTGCTTGAGTTCAGCAATATCGTGCGTGTGATCGAAAAAGTGGAACCGGACGAGGTTTACAATCTGGCGGCCCAGAGTTTTGTCGGTGTTTCCTTCGAGCAGCCCATTTTCACCGGCGACGTGGACGGCCTCGCTGTCGCCCGGCTCCTTGAAGCCATTCGTATGCTGAAACTGCCGGCCCGCTTCTACCAAGCCTCCACATCGGAGATGTTCGGGCAGATTCAGGATTCAATCCAAAGCGAGAAAACGCCCTTTTACCCGCGCAGTCCTTATGGTGTTGCAAAGCTGTATGGCCATTGGATCACCGTGAACTACCGCGAAGCGTTTGGGATGCACACCAGCTCGGGCATTCTCTTCAATCATGAGTCGCCCTTGCGCGGCATTGAGTTCGTAACACGCAAGATCACCTCGACGTTGGTCCGCATAAAGCGCGGCGAGGCGAATATGCTTGAGCTCGGCAATATGGATGCCAAGCGGGACTGGGGCTTCGCCGGCGATTATGTTGATGGCATGTGGCGGATGCTGCAACAGGATGACGGCGATGACTTCGTGCTTGCGACCGGCCGCACCGAGACCGTGCGCGACTTCGTTCGCCTTGCTGGCAAAGCAACCGGTTTCGACCTGGAATTCGAGGGGATGGGCGTTGACGAAATCGCCATAGACCGCAAGAGCGGCCGCACTCTGGTGAAAGTCAATCCGGAGTTTTTCCGTCCTGCGGAAGTCGAGGTGCTGATCGGTGACGCCGGCAAGGCAAAGGAAAAACTCGGCTGGGCGCCGAAAGTCGGGCTGGAAGAACTAGCTGAAATGATGGTTGAGGCTGATGCCGACGCGCTTGCGCGCGGCGAAGTCCTCACCTGACATCCACCGGGCAGCGCACACTTTCGAGGTTCGATTAGCATGGATACAAAGACCAATGAGCCTCGAAACAAGCATTTCGAGGCGCTTATGGCCCGCGCGGAAGAAGATCTCGACTGGCCAGCCTTGGACCGGTTGGCAAAGGCGTTCGAGAACGCTGGCAGCGAGCGGAAATATCTGGACGCGCGCAAATGGCTTGAGCGCAAACTCGATGCTGCACTCACATTGCGCCTCGACCAAGGTCCGCCCATGAATATTCTTGATCTTGGCACAGGCGGCGGACACTTCCCTTATGTTGCCCGTTTTTTCGGTCATCGTGTATAGGCGCTCGACCTGCCGGGAATCCCTCTCTACGATGCGCTGTGCGCATGGATCGCCGTTAAAAAACGTGGTTTTCGCATAGAAGCGCAACAATCCCTTCCCGATTTAGGCATGCGATTCGACCTCGTGACGGCATTCATGATCGGTTTCAATACCAAGCGTGACGGCACGCTTTTCACGGTCGGGGACTGGGACTGGTTTCTCAATGACGTCCGCAACAATCAGCTTAAAGCCGACGGGCATCTATTGCTCAAAATGATTCGCCAGGCTGACCGCAAAGGTCCCAAATACGGCGACCCGGACCTTATGGAACTCTTCGCCAGCCGGGGCGGACGTTTTCAGAAGAAGGGGCGCTACGCGTTTTTTGAACCGCTGCTCTGATCTGCCCGGCAGCACCGTCCCGCCGCTTAAAACACATACACGTGCCTTGAAATATCCCAACTGCCCGCGCAGGTGAGGCGAAGGCTCGTCACCGTCGCCTGGGGAGGAGCACCCGTTTTCGCACGGGGCAAACGATGCTCTTCAACTCCTACGTTTTTGTCGTGGTGTTCCTGCCGCTGACGGTGGCGTTTTACTATTCGGCGCGATCGATCTCCGACACGCTGTCAAAAGCGGTCCTTCTTACCGCTTCCATGGTGTTCTACGGCTACTGGAACACCACCTATCTGCCGCTTCTGATCGGCTCAATTCTTCTGAACTACATAATAGCCGCGGCAGTTACACAAAGGCGCAGCCCCTGGCTCCTGGCCCTGGCGATCACCGGAAACCTCGGTGTCCTATTTTACTTCAAGTATTTCGATTTCTTTTTCGATTGGACCGCGGACGTCACGGGGTTGGAAGCCCTCATCGACGGCACAATCCTGCCGCTTGGCATTTCGTTCTTCACCTTCCAGCAGATCGCCTTTCAAGTGAATAATTGGCGCGAGAGGCGCACATCAGC
>JAKSCL010000213.1 GCA_022360615.1 Hyphomicrobiales bacterium | reverse complement strand
TCAAGCGGATTTCCGGGTTTCGGCCCGCGGGTTCCTGTGCAGACCGATGGAACGGCCCAAATAGCGGCTGCGGATCAGGGGCGGCTCTTGTCCCTCATCAATGGCTACCGGTCCGAAAAGGGCCTCGGCAGGCTTTCAATCGACCCGCGTCTGACGCGCGCCGCCCGGGACATGGCCATGGAGACAGCCGGTGCCGGCACGGTAAGGGTCCGTGCGCACCGCTCCGGGAGTTTGCGTGAGCGGATGAAGGACGCGGGTTTGGGCGACGTGCCGGCGGCGGAAAACCTATTAATGGGCGAAGACACCGTCGACCAGGCCTTTGCCGCATGGAAGGCCTCGCGCGGGCACAACAGAAACCTTCTGAAAGCCGATGTCACCCATATGGGCCTTGCCCGGGCAACGCGGGGTGGGCGCAATTATTGGGCGTTGATCATGGCGGGGCCGCCCTTCGCGCCGCGTCCGCTCGTCCTTGAAACCTCGGTCAACAGCACAGGCGGCTGAGCTGCGCCCGCAACCGGACTTCAGAGACATGCCTGGTGCGCTTGGCTGCCGGTCTTCACGGCCGCGTGCGCGCAATCGGTATGCGGCAAGCGCATATCTCCCTCTCGATTTGTGCGGTGCAATATTATGATGCGGTGCATTATCTAAGTCTTAACAATACCGATTACACAACTGAAATGATTGGGAAAACTACTATGTCCGCAACGCTCTCTCACGAACCCATTCACCGTGAAACGGGAAAAGGCGGGCTTGTCAGAATCGGCCGGGCGATTGCCGGGTTTTTCGATGGCTTGTCACGCGGGATCGCAGCGAGCCACGACGCGAAACGACTTCTCGCGATGTCCGATCACGAACTTGAGCGCCTCGGCATGGTCCGCGAAGATGTGGTGCGTGCCGTTATGACACGCCATTTCGATCTTTAGACGGACGTCCAAACGGGATCAGTCCGTAATCTTCCAGACAACCGAGACGGAGGTGGTGATATCCAGTTCGCCGGCCTCAATCGGGACGGGCGCGGCCTCCACGGCTGCGGCCATCGTACGGCCATGGGGGATTGG
>JAKSCL010000233.1 GCA_022360615.1 Hyphomicrobiales bacterium | reverse complement strand
TGGATGTCGGCCACCCGCCCCGCGACCGAATTTTCAATCGGGATCATCGCCAGTTCGGCTTTCGCGTCATGGACGGCGGCAAAGGCGTCCTCAAAAGTCGCGCAAGGCACCGCCTCGCTATCAGGATAAGCCTCGTGGCAAGCGATATGGGAGTTGGCGCCGGGTTCGCCCTGGAAAACGATCGATTTCATCACAACACAATACGTCGCGGCTTGGGCCGCTTCTTAAACCGGCTGCGCATCGCCCATGACATCGCGCACCCGTTGCAGATCGGCGGGTGTATCAACACCAAAAGGAGCAATGTCAACCAGGGCCGCATCGATGCGCATGTCCGCTTCGAGCGCGCGGAGCTGTTCAAGCTTTTCGCGTTTCTCAAGCACTGAAGGCGGCAAACCAATGAATTGCGTTAGGGCTGTGCGCCGGTAGGCATAGATGCCGACATGGTGATAGAGCGGCCCTTCGCCTGTAGGCGCCGCTGCGCGCGTGAAATAAATAGCCCGGAAACGGTTGCCCCCAAGCGGTGACAGCACCGCTTTCACCACATTTGCGTCATTCACCTCATGCTCCTCGGTGATCTCATTGACCAATGTCCCGATATCGGCCGGACCGCTGGCCATCAAATCAGCAACCGCCAGGATGGCGCGCGGCTCGATCAGCGGCAGATCGCCTTGAAGGTTCACGATGATTTTAAAGCGTTTTTCCGGATCGTAGCTCTCGACTGCCTCATATACGCGGTCAGAACCCGAGGGGTGATCGGAACGCGTCATGACGGCGGTACCGCCTTCCCTCCCGATCACATCGGCGATTTCAGACGAATCGGTCGCAACAATCACGGGACCGACCGCCGCTTCGCGCGCACGCGCAAGCACATGGGCGATCATTGGCTGCCCGGCAATCGAAAGAAGCGGTTTTCGCGGTAAACGCGTCGAGGCCAAACGGGCTGGAATCACCACGAGAACACCGTTGTTTTCAGCCACGACAGCAAATCCCCGTTCTATTTGCGGCGCTTATTCTTTGACGCGTCACAATGCACCCTGTCTTTCATATTGCAAGCGCGCGCGCCACACCCTAGTTTCTGCCGCGAACTGGAAGGGAAACGTGCAGTAAACCCTTATCGTGTTACCCCCTTCCGCTGCACTGACGGCCAAATCCATTCGGCCACAAACCTCGCGGTAGGACTATGGACACCTTTGAACTCAATAAAATCGCCGGCGCACTTCTTGGAGCGCTTATTTTTGCAATGGTGCTCGGCTTTGCTTCCGAAATCGTGTTCTACAACGAGGTGCCTGAAGTCCCTGGCTTCATCGTCGAAGTCGCTGAAACCGATGAAGACGCGGTGGAAGAAGTCGTTGAAACGGTGCCGCTCGCGGTTCTCCTTGCAAACGCCGATGCGAGCGCAGGCGAGGCGGCCACACGCAGATGTTCGGCCTGCCACACCTTTGAAGAAGGCGGCGCGAACAGAGTGGGCCCGAACCTTTGGAATGTGGTCGGCGGTCCGATGGCCCATATCGACGGCTTCGGCTACTCTTCCGCGCTTGCCGAGCGCGCCGCTGCCGGCGGCGAGTGGAGCTTCGAGTCACTGAACGCCTTCCTTGAAAGCCCACGCAATTACCTTAGCGGCACCTCCATGGCGTTCAACGGCATTCGCGACGAGCAGGAGCGCGCAGATCTTATCGTGTACATGCGCTCGCTGAGCGCCAACCCCGTGCCGCTGCCTGAAGCAGAAGCGGGCGAGGCGGCACCAGCCGAGGACGCAGCCGCCGCACCGCAAGACGCAGGCGCACCTATGGCCGATCAGGCCGCAGCACCCGCACAGGAGGAGCCGCCGGCGGGAACCGCCGATACTGCAGCGGCCACAGCGGAAACAGATGTGGCGACCGCCCCCGCCGAACCGGCAACCAACGAAACCGGAACAGGCGCGGATCAAGTCGTCGCGGCCGCGGCAGCTGACAACCCGGTCATCGCGCTTCTGGCGAATGCCGACCCGGACAACGGCCAGCGCGTCGCCCGGCGCTGCGCCGCATGTCACACATTTGATAGCGGCGGCCCAAACCGCGTCGGCCCCAATCTCTGGGGTGTTGTCGGCCGCGACAAGGCCGCCGTCGACGGGTTTCGCTACTCGAGCGCCATGGCCGAACATGGCGGCTCCTGGACGCTTGAGAACCTTATTGCCTATCTGCAGGATCCGCGCGGACAGGTGCCCGGAACAAGCATGATTTTTGCCGGCATCCGCGACGATGGCGACCTCGCAGACCTCATCGCCTATATGAACGCACAGAGCGACAACCCGCTTCCGTTCCAGGAATAAGGCATCCAAACGGGCCGCGTTTGTGGAAGCCAGCAGTCACCGCATCGGGTTACATTTCAGTCATCTTCCCTTCAAAGACTGCTGGCTTCGCCCATATGATGCCTGAAGAAACAATAAAAACAGGCATAGAGGGGATCACGGGATGATCTGGCGGGCGAGACATATCTGTCTGGCGGCGGCGACCGCTATCTTGGGCGCGGCGCACCTACCCTTCACCACTCCGGCAACCGCCAGTGGCGGAGTCATTGCGTATAATGAGTGGGTGCACGGGTCATCTCTCATCGGCGCACCGAAATATCCGGCCGACTTCCCGCATTTCGATTATGTGAACCCCGATGCGCCGAAGGGCGGCATTGTACGCTTCTCCCGGACCGGAACCTTCGACAACTTCAACATCGTCGTCCCGCGCGGCACGGTGCCGGGAGGCATCGGCCTGATCTACGACACGCTCATGACCTCGTCCTATGATGAGGTGATCACCGATTACGGTCTCATCGCCGAGGCGACGCAATTCCCGGAAGACTATTCCTGGGTGAAGTTCAGGTTGCGCGAAAACGCCCGCTGGCACGATGAAACCCCGATCACGCCGGAAGACGTGATCTTCTCCTTCGACGTCTTCAAGGAGCACAACCCGAACCAATCGTTCTATTATCGGAATGTCGTGAAGGCGGAAAAAACCGGCGAGCGCGAGGTCACTTTCACCTTCGATCAATCGGGCAACCGCGAATTGCCGCATATTGTTGGACAATTGCCGATCCTGCCCAAGCATTATTGGGAAGGAACGGGCGCCAATGGCCAGCCGCGCGACATCACCGCCGGCACGCTTGAGCCGCCGCTCGGTTCCGGCCCCTACCGGATCAGGAATTTCGTGGCCGGGCGCAGCATTTCCTATGAAAGGGTCGAGGACTACTGGGCCGCCAATCTCCCCGTGAAACTAGGCAAGAACAATTTCGACGAGATACGCTTCGAGTATTACCGCGATACGAATGTCGCGTTTCAGGCCTTTTTCGGCGACGAGTATGACTGGCGCA
>JAKSCL010000229.1 GCA_022360615.1 Hyphomicrobiales bacterium | reverse complement strand
CGTTGTGATTGGTGCGATCACATCGACGGGCCTTGGCGTAAAGCTCAACCAGATGATCGTCGCCATGGGCTCGGGCGATTTGCTTCCGGCGCTCCTTCTGGCCGCCGTCTGCTCCATCATCCTCGGCATGGGCCTGCCAACGGCCGCCTCCTATTTGATGGTGGTGTTCGTCGCCGGGCCATCCTTGATGGAGCTGGGCGTGAGTCAGCTCCAGGCACATTTTTTCGTTTTTTATTACGCGGTGCTTTCGGCGATCACACCGCCGGTCGCGCTTGCGGTGTTTGCCGCCGCCGCCATTGCCCGTGAGAGACCTTTGGCGATTGCGGGCAATGCGTTGAGGCTCTGTGCGGTCGGTTTCGCGCTGCCGATCATCTGGATCTATCACCCGGAGATTTTTCTCGACACGGTCACGCTTGAGCGTCTGCCTGTCACCTTCATGACGCTGTTGAGCCTGTTCCTCGCGGTCATCGCCTTCAACGCCGCGCATGTGGGCTGCTTTATCCGGCCTTTGCCTGTTCTTCACCGTATTCTGCTCGGTACGGCTGCGCTTGCCGCCGTCTATCCAGGCCTTTTCGTTCAGACCGTCGCCGCTGCCCTTATTGCCGGTGTCCTTACCGAACGCTATTTCTCGCACCGGCGCGGCCCCACCGTCCGGGCGGCGCAGCCGTAATCCTTTCGGGCTGAGGGCTTCATGGAACGACACGCTGCGATCATCAAAGCGGAGGTTTGGGCGCGCTTGCCGGACGAATACCGTCTGAGTGGCCGCCGGTCCGGCTGGGTCGATGCCAACAAGCCCGGCGAGGAGGTGCATTCCTTCCTTGAGGGTCCGGCCTTTGCGCCCGATGGCGCGCTCTGGGTGGTCGACATTCCCTATGGCCGCATATTCCGCATCGCATCTGACGGCACATGGTCGCTAAAGGCTGACTACGAAGGCTGGCCGAACGGCATGCGGTGGCATGATAAGCACGGCGTGTGCCTCGCCGACTATAAACGCGGTATTCTGCGCCTCGATCCCGCGACCGGCGAAACCGCCACAGTTTTCGAGGCGCATCGCAGCGAGGGTTTCAAGGGCTGTAACGATCTCTGCTTTGCTTCGGACGGCACGCTCTTTTTCACCGATCAGGGTCAGACAGGCCTGCATGACCCGACAGGCCGTGTCTATCGCAGCGATGCCTCGCTGACCCACCTCGAACGCCTCATCGACAATGCCCCAAGCCCGAATGGCCTCGTCACCGATCCGAGTGACCGCTATCTGTTTGTGGCGATGACGCGGGCCTGCGAGGTCTGGCGGCTGCCGCTTTTCCCGCATGGCACCTCAAAAGGGCAGCTTTTTGCGCGCCTGCCCGCGGGCGCAAGCGGGCCGGACGGCATGACAATGGACACGGAGGGGAACCTCTATGTCTGTCACGCCAGCCGCGGCGCTGTCTTCGTCTTTGACGCGCATGGCGACGAGGTGGCCCGTATCGATTGCCGCGCGATCGGCCGGACAACCACGAACCTCGCCTTTGGCGGACCTGATGGGCGCGATCTCTTCATCACCGTGTCGGATGCGGGCGTGATCGCCAAGGCCCGCGGCCTAGCGCCAGGGCGCACCGTTCTGGCGGACTGATACAGCGCGCTTTGAATGCGATCGCAACCGGCCCACTACTTGTTTTCCCTTACTTGTAATTCGACTCGGATAATTCAGAATAAGTATAAATAAAATGCAGATTGAAGCTTTTAGAAGCTAGAATAATTCGAATTTAGGCGCGTGGCTGCTTCAATCTGACCTATTGTTTATCGCATGTCCGGGAATAGCCTGCAGAGGCAATGAAGAAGGGTAAATACCCGGCAAAACCGGGTTGAGTTCGTTTGATGATCGTTTGCCACTGCAATGTCATTACAAAGGCGGAAATCAAGGAGATCGTATACGAGCTTCTTGATGGCGATCCTTGGTTTCATCTGACCCCAGGCTCCGTCTATCACGCCCTTGGAAAGCGTGGAAAATGCTGTGGCTGCTTCCCCTCTGTGATCGACTATCTCGTCGAGATCGTTTCTGAAATGCGTGCAAACCACACAGGCGCCAGGGCTGAATGGGCCGATATGACGCTCGTCAATCTCAGGCTGCTTGTCGAAAGAAGAAAATCCATCCAACACCTCAAACAGCAACGAGGGGGCACGCATAGTGAAAGGCGAACCACAGGTCATCGAACGGCTTAACGAAGCACTTTTCCTCGAACTGGGCGCCATCAATCAGTATTGGCTGCACTATCGCTTCCTGGAGGACTGGGGCTATACCCGGCTCGCCAAGAAAGAGCGCGAGGAATCGCTTGAGGAGATGGTGCACGCCGACAAAATCACGGACCGCATCATCTTCCTAGAAGGCCACCCGAACATGCAAACGCTGGCACCGCTCAAGATAGGCCAGAACGTTAAGGAAGTGCTCGAAGCTGATCTTGCCGGCGAGTATGAGGCCCGCGAATCCTATTCGAAATCACGTGAAGTCTGCCGCGAAGCGAAAGACTACGTTTCCATGACGCTCTTTGACGAGCTTCTGGAGGATGAAGAAGGCCATATCGATTTCCTCGAGACACAACTCGAGCTTCTCGAGAAAATCGGGCCGGAACGCTACGGCCTGTTAAACGCGGTACCGGCCGACGAGGCCGAGTAAAACAATTCCGGGAGTAAGGCTGGTCGAACTGGAACGGGATTTCTTTCCGGATTTGCAGCATGTCGGAACGTGGAGCGGTTGAGCTTTTCAAGGAAAGTGAAATTGCTCCAAGCCTCCATCAAGCCCATTCCTTGTGGATCGTCCAGACTTCGCCGTCGGGGTCATCCACATGCATGGCAACGGCAAGCGTCTCTTCATCGGCGTGTTCGGTGAAGAGCGCTTGTTCCTCTGCGGTTGAACTGCGCATTCTCAGCTTAGCGCCTTCCAGATAATCCGCCGGGATGGCATCGATCACCCGAGCCTCGGTGATTTCGCCTGAATGCTTGAAGATGACGAAGGTTTCACCATCCCGGTCGATGGTGCGGAACTCCGGTTCTGGATCGATTTTCATTGTATTTTTCCCACTCGGCATCGGCTCATACACACCACATCCTGATTGTAGGTGGCCATGGCGGCATTGCGGAAGCGCAAAGAACGCCGCCGCGTTCATCGGCAGTCTTGAGCGACTTTTGGGGCAATCGAAAAAATGGTGAGATCGTGACGTCTCTCGACACAATGGAAACGCCTTTGCGTAATGACGATGCGCGGGCCAAAATCTCCATGCGCAGCGGCAATGTTCATTATGGCGCGAACCACGCACTGATCGATGTTCATATGGATATCTTCGAACACCGGGTTACGGCCCTGATGGGACCGTCCGGCTGCGGGAAATCCACCTTCCTCAACAGTTTGAACCGGATGATCGAGGTTATCCCGGGCGCCCGGTTTACGGGTATGCTGACGATGGATGGCGAAGACCTCATGGATCGGACGCTTGATGTCGTCGAAGTCCGGCGGCGTTTCGGCATCGTTGCCCAGAAGCCCAATCCTTTTCCCATATCCATCTGGAACAACGTCACCTATGGGCCGCGCATTCACGGGCTTATCGCGAACCGGGCCGATGAGGAGGAGATCGCCGTCACGAGCCTGAAGAAGGCCGATTTGTGGGAAGAGGTTAAGGACCGGCTTAAGGAAGACGCATTCGGCCTGTCAGGCGGTCAACAGCAGCGTCTTTGCATTGCCCGCGCGATTTCGACGCGTCCAGAAGTCGTGCTCATGGATGAACCGTGTTCGGCCATCGACCCCATCGCGACGGCGCATATCGAAGATTTGATCGCGGAATTGAAACGCGAGTTCACCGTGATCATCATCACCCACAACCTGACCCAGGCGCACCGGGTGTCGGACCACACCGCCTTCTTTTATCTTGGAAAGCTGATCGAATTCGGCCCGACGCCGGAGATTTTCGAAAGCGCAAAGGAAGAACTGACCAAGGACTTTGTCGCTGGCGCGTATGGATAAGACTGGATGCTCGATGAGCCGTGTTCCGTGGGGACCCATTCCGGACCGTCGCCGGATGAAGTCCTATGTCGCCGCCGGGTAGCTCGACGCTCACTCGTATCGTGCGGCTTCCCCAACCATCGCTGGCAGTCCAATGGCTTCGTTTAACTCATCGAAGAGGGCCATCCGGTCCTTGAAGGGAGTGTTGCTGCCATGGGCTTTGAGGCTTGCGAAATAGTCCTGGCCCTGGCGCATCATGGCGCGGGCGATGCCGCCGGGAAAGATCACCACGCTGAAACCACGCAAGTGCAGTTCCTGAGCGGACTCAAGCGGTGTCACGCCACCCTCGACCATGTTCGCCACAAGCGGTAAGCGCTGGCTGAAGCGCTTGGCTATCCCGTCCATTTGCTCCAGCGAGCGCGGGGCCTCTACGAAGAGCAGGTCGGCGCCCGCCTCGACATACATTTCGGCGCGGTCCAGGGCGGCATCGAAGGATTCGACGCCGATGGCGTCGGTCCGGGCGACGATCTGGAAGGTTTCGGAGCCGCGCGCGTCGCAGGCGGCTCGAATCTTGCCCGCCATTGCCTCGGCGGTAATCAGTTTTTTTCCGGCCAGGTGGCCGCAGCGTTTTGGAAAGCTTTGGTCTTCGAGTTGGATCGCCTGTGCACCGGCGCGCTCAAATCCGCGCACCGTACGCTGCACATTCATCGCGTTGCCGAAGCCGGTGTCGCCGTCCACGATCATCGGCAAGCCCACCCGGTCGGCGATCAGTTCGATCGTGGCTATGACTTCCGATACGGAGACGAGGCCGATGTCCGGCCTTCCAAGCCGCGTGTAGGCGATGGAGGCGCCCGATAAATAGAGGCAGTCGAACCCGGCCTGTTCGGCGAGCAGCGCGGTAAAGGCATCATATACCCCTGGTGCAATCAATCCGCTTTCGGCATCGGCCAGCAAGGCCTGCAAGGTCCTCATATGTCGGCTCCGGTCGCGCTGTCCTTGGTTTTCCAGATCTCGGCGGCCGGGCTCTGGTTGCGGGCATATTCCATTTGGTGCTCGTAGGTGTCGGGCCGGTAGAGCCCGGTGATGTGTTCCACCGCCTGGCCCGTTTCATCAAAAACGAGCCGGCGCACCGACAGGAGCGCCTCACCCGGTTCGATGTGCAGCAGACGCGCAACCTCTGGGGTAGCTAGCTTGGCGGTAATGGCCTGCCGGGCCGAGGCGATGCGGTGCCCTGATCGCTCGATAAGACGCAGAAGCGGCGTGTGTTCCATCTCCGCAGGGGTGAAACTGCGGCCGATTTCTTCGGGCAGCCAGGTCGTCAAATGGCTGAAGGGCACGGCATCCATGCTGCGCACCCGCACCGCACGCTGCATCACGGTGCCCTGCGGCCGGTTCATGGCGGAGCAGATATCCGGTGGAGCAAAGGCATAGGTCAGTTCCACCAGTTCGACATCCGTTTGCAGGCCAAGGGCCAAAAGATTCTCGATGTTTCCGGAAAGGCTCGCGGTGATGGGGGATGGTTGGCCGATATTCCGCACGAAGGTGCCACGGCCGCGTTGCCTCTTGACCCTGCCTTCCTGCGCGAGCCTTTCCATCGCTTTGCGGACAGTGATGCGGGAGACGTCGAAGCGCTCAGCCAGCATAAGTTCGCCCTGCATCGGCTCGGCATCCGAGTAAAGGCCGTCTTCGATTTCCTGCCGCAGGATCAGGTAAACCCGGTGGTGCTTGGGCCACAGATTACCATCGGTCCTTTGCCCGGTGTCTGCAAGCCCGGTTCCGGGTGCCTGTGCCATACCTGTTCCTCCGAAACGCAAGGATTCCTATCGATTTTTAACTGGAAGCTGCCCGAACTCAAGATCAAATGTTATATTGACCTGACAATAGGACTTGCTACGTTGATCTCATCGGGCCGGTCGAGCCCGTGCAATATTTGGGAGGATAGAATGCTAAGTCTGACCGGCGCCTCACGCCGCCGATACATCACTTTTTTCACAACTGCTTTGGCGGCAGCCGGCCTTATGTTGGGCAGCGGTGCGGCAGTGGCCGATGATGCCTGGCCAAGCGATCCGATCACCATCGTGGTGCCGTTCAACGCTGGCGGTTCCGCCGACCGCATGGCACGAACCCTCTCCGAACCACTGGGGGAAAAGCTCGGTGTGCCGGTGGTGGT
>JAKSCL010000218.1 GCA_022360615.1 Hyphomicrobiales bacterium | reverse complement strand
TCTCGACCATCGACCTCACGGGCCACACCCCCGGCCATATCGGCGTGCGCGTTGCCGATGCCGGCGAAAGCCTCCTGATCGTTGCCGACACGCTGTTCCATCCGGTCGTGCATCCGGTAAGCGCCGATCATGGCTTCGTCTTCGAGCAGGATGTGGAAGCCGCGCGCGCGATGCGCGCCAAGTTCTTCCCTCAGGCTGCCGAAGAAGGAGCGCTGATTGCCGCAACCCATATGCCCTTCCCGGGGCTCGGGCGGATTGTCCGGGACAATAGCAAGCTTCGCTGGTGGCCGGCCGAAGTGGTCGGCTAAGGCACACCGTTCATCAGGCACACCGTGCAAAAGGAGGACGAAGAGATGGTGAACAGCTATCACGCCATCGCCTTCACCGAGACGGTGAAGGCGATCCAGACCGACAAGGGCAGCCGGCATGTTTATGCGAAACAAGAGGCGCGCGCGGACCAGAACGGACGCCTCACCGGGAGGGAAGCCGCTTTCATCGCGACTCGCGACAGCGTCTACATGGCGACAACGAATGAAACGGGCTGGCCCTATATCCAGCACCGCGGCGGCCCGCGCGGCTTCATGCGGGTGCTCGACGCTGAGACGCTGGGTTTTGCCGACTTCTCCGGCAACCGGCAGTATATCAGCCTCGGCAACATCTTGAAGGACGACCGGGTTTCCCTGTTCTTCATGGATTACGGCAACCGGGCGCGGCTGAAGCTCTTCGGGCGGGCGCAGCCCGCCGACCCCGGCGACACAGATACCCTCAACCGCCTCGTGCTTCCCGATTACAAGGCACGGGTCGAACGCGGGATCATCATCAAGGTCGAGGCGTTTGACTGGAACTGCCCGCAGCACATCACGCCGCGCTTGACCGAAGCCGAGGTGATCGAAGCCATCAAACCGCTGCATCAGCGGATCGCGGCGTTGGAGGCTGAGCTCGCCGCAGCCAAAGCCTGAGGGCATCACCCTGCGGCTCGACCGGAGGGTCCAAAAGCAACGGCGAAGCCTTTGCCATGAATTCTCCGGTCGAGCCGGAGAATGACAGCACGTTCGTTGCCGGCTCGTGTTCTTTCTGCCGTCACCCCGGCGAAAGCTGGGGTCTATCGTGAGGAGGACGAGCCGCTGGGAGGATTGGATTCCGGCGTTCGCCGGAATGACGTTTCAAAAGGTTGCTTTCGGCCGCGATAACTCAGTGACCAACAGACGTTGGAGAGAGATGCTTTCAAGCCGGATCAAAGGGGACGATCATCGATGGGGATAGCCTTATCCGCCTCATGCTGAGGAGGCCCAAAGGGCCGTCTCGAGCATGGTCAGCGGGGCCGGAGCGTGCGGCCAATCCTTCGAGACGCAGCCTTCGGCTGCTCCTCTGGATGAGGTCAAGTCAAGTGGACCTCGTCCCATGTCTCTTTTTCATGCATTGCCGCTTTTCTTTGAATCGCTCAATTGCTCCATGTGTTTGTCTTTTCGCGTGTCCGGACGGAAAACCGCTGTCCACTTTTCCTGGACACGCTCCAGCCCCTAAAGCGCCGCCCTGCCCGCCGCCCAG
>JAKSCL010000215.1 GCA_022360615.1 Hyphomicrobiales bacterium | reverse complement strand
GACATTCATGACGAACATCATCGGCCCCGGCTGCAGGCCGTGGATCATGAAGGCGCCGATGATGATGGCGGTGATCACATCGCCCGGTACGCCGAGCGCAAGCAGCGGGATCAGCGTCGCGCCCGCGACACCGTTGTTGCCCGCCTCCGACGCCGCCACGCCCTCGACCTCGCCCTTGCCGAAATTCTCTCTGTCGGGCGAGTTCCGCCGCGCCTCGGAATAGCTGAGGAAGGCGGAGGGGGCGGCGCCGATGCCCGGAATGGAACCGAGGAAAACGCCGATCATCGAGCCGCGCACGATGGATTTGAAGCTCTTCCTGTAATCGGCGAACGACACCCAGTTCTTACCGAGGCTGCGGGTTTTCCCGATATGCCCGGTCGGGTTCCAGACCATGGCGAGGATCTCGGGGATCGCGAAGAGGCCGATCAGCACGGCGATGAAGTTCAGGCCGCCCATCATGTTCGGATCGCCGAAGGTGAAGCGGTTGGTGCCGTAGACGAGATCGAGCCCGATGGTGGCGAGCAGGAGCCCCGCCATGGCCGAAAGCGCGCCGCGCAGGAGGCTTTCCCCGGAAACGCCCGCAATGATCGTCAGCGAGAACAGGATCAGGGTGAAAAACTCGGGCGGGCCGAAGCTGAGCGCGAAGGAGGCGAGCCAGCCCGCGAAAAGGATGAGCGACAGATTGGAGATCACGTCGGCGGTGCAGGAGGCCCAGAGCGCCATGCCGAGCGCCCGTCCGGCTTGGCCCTTTTCGGCTAGGGGATAGCCGTCGAGGATGGTGGCGGACGAGGCGGGGGTGCCGGGTGTCTTGATCAAAATCGCGGGAATCGAGCCGCCGAAGATGCCGCCTTTGTAGACGCCGAGCAGAAGGAGAATGCCGTTGATCGGCTGCATGGCGAAGGTGAAGGGCAACGTCAACGCGACCGCCATCGTCGCCGACATTCCAGGAATCGCGCCGCCGATCACGCCGATCGCGACCCCGATCCCAAGCGCAAGGAACGCCTCGACATTGCCGACGAGCGAGAGGCCAGCCGCAAGGTTGTCGACAAAACTCATGGTAGCCTCACGAAATCGCCCTGCGGGACGGCAACGCCCGCGATGTGGGCAAAGAAGGCGTAAAGGACCAGCGGCACCGCGACGGCGCAGACAAGGGCAAGCCTTGGATGCCGTGTTTTGATCAAGAAGGCGGTGGCCGTGAAGACCAGCATGCAGGTCCAAACCATGCCAAGCCGCGGCAGCGCATACATGGTCGCGGCCATGATCACCGCCATGGCGGCGAGCCGGAGCCAGGCGGCTTGCGTCTTCTCAGCGGGTTCCGCGGCGGCGGCCGCGTTGTTTCCGCCGCGAAGCGTCGAAACGATGATGCCAAGGCCTGTCAGGCCCGTCAGACCGGCCAGCGTGTAGGGCCAGAAGAGGGGCGACAGGATCACATTCGGTACGTTGCTTGGCGTCGACACCCAGCCCGGGATCGCGACGAGGGCGAGGAAGACGGACGCGATACAAGCGCCAATCCCCAATTGAAATTGCGCGGCCCTTGAGTTCACTGTTCCCTTTGACCTCCCATGACGTAATGCGCCGGGCTCAACTCAAGCCCGGCGTTACGGTGTTCTTATTTGCGGTGATCCGTCCGGTTTAGCCTTCGATCCGCATTTCCAGATCGTCAACCAGCGCCCGGAAGGTTTCGTACTGATTGCGGATGAATT
>JAKSCL010000126.1 GCA_022360615.1 Hyphomicrobiales bacterium | reverse complement strand
AGCCGCGAGATGCGGGCGCAGGCCTGGCCGATATCGCGGTTCGCCCCGCGGGTGGAGCGCTGCCAGGTCACGGTCTTGATGAACTTGCCGACCGATAGCCCGCCCGTGTAGTGCGCCGCACCCTTGGTGGGGAGCACGTGGTTGGGGCCTGAGACCTTGTCGCCATAGGCGACCGTCGTTTCTTCGCCCAGAAAGAGCGAGCCGTAATTGGTGAGGTTCTGAAGCCACCAGTCGAGGTCGGCGGCCTGGATCTGCAGGTGCTCGGAAGCGTAATCGTCTGAGACTTTCACGGCTTCCTCGCGGCTGTCGCACACGATGATTTCGCCATAGTCGCGCCAGGCAGCCTCGGCATTTTCGCGGTTCAAGTCCGGCAGGTCGGCAATGAATTTCGGCACCAGGTCGGAGACGGTTTCGGCAAGCGACCGGTCGAGTGCAATCAGCCAGACGGGCGAGTTGTAGCCGTGCTCGGCCTGGCCGACGAGATCGCAAGCAACGATGCCGGGATCGGCGGAACCGTCCGCAATCACCATGGATTCGGTCGGACCGGCGAACATGTCGATGCCGACACGGCCATAAAGAATGCGTTTCGCTTCAGCGACGAACTGGTTGCCGGGCCCGGCGAGCACGCGGGCAGGCGGCGTGCCGAAAAGGCCGAAGGCCATCGCGGCAATACCCTGCACGCCGCCGAGGTTCAAAATCGTGTCGGCGCCGCAGACATCGAGTGCGTAAAGCACCGCCGGGTTCATACCGACACGGGGGCGGGGCGGCGAGCAGGCCGAGACATGGCCGACGCCTGCGACCTTTGCGGTCGTCACCGTCATGATGGCGGAGGCGACGTGGGAGTAGCGGCCGCCCGGCGCATAGCAGCCGGCGGCGCTCACCGGAATCTGTTTCTGACCGGCAATGAGGCCGGGGAGGATCTCAACTTCGGTGTCTGTCAGCGTGGCGCGCTGGGCCTCGGCGAAGCGGCGCACATTGTCATGGGCAAAGCGGATATCGTCTTTCAGCTTCCGGCTGACCTTGCCGGCAGCGGCTGCGCGGTCTGCATCCGAGACGACGATGTCGCCTTCCCATTTATCGAACTTCTTGGCGTAGTCGCGGGCGGCGGCATCGCCGCCCGCTTCAATGTCATCGAGGATGGCTTGCACCGTTTGGCGGACATTCTGTTCTCCGGTCGCCGCCGTTTTTGACGCTTTTTTTAGATATTCCATCGCTCGATCGTCCTCGTTTCAGCCAATCGGCTGATTAGTTGGTCTTGTTGGCGAATTCGGCCAGTTCCGGGGTATCGGCAACAAGCTGCATGTAGGTGGGGTCAACGAAGCTGCCCGGGTCCAGCATTTCGCTCAGCGTGCCGGTTGAAGTCATGTAGCCGCCAAGGCCCGCGAACCACTCTTCAACCGTCGATTGGCCGTCCGCCTTGTCCATGATTTCGAGCTGCTCGGAGAGCGTGAACATGGGACGCGTTTCGATTTCGCGCTGCAGGAATTTCTCCGGCAGTTCGACGCCTGTGAGCGCGTAGAAATCAGCCATCATGTCGACGGCTTCTTCATTGTTGTGGCGGATGTAGTTCACGCCGCGCAGGAAGACGGCAAGGAACTTCGCAACCATTTCCGGGTTCGCCTCGGCATAGTCGCGGCGGGCAATGAGGGCGCCTGGGACAATGGCGCCAGCGTCCTGGCCGGAGCACAGAAGCTGCGCGCCAGCGCGATCTTCAAGCGTGTAGATGTTCGGCGCCCAAAGACCGGCAAGCTTGCCGGTACCCGTCGCGAAGGCGGAAATGATTTCGCCCTGGTTGAGGTTCACGACTTCCAGATCGTCGGGATAGTTGAGGCCGAAGCTCTCAATGCAGGCAGCCGATGCATACTCGCCCGTAGAGTTGGTGGTGACGAGCAATTGCTGGCCTTTCAGGATCGACGGGTCGGCCTTGATGGCTTCGATTTCGTCACCGCGCGCCATCATGGCGTTGCCTGCGCTTTCATTGTTGGTGATGCCGATGGTGATGATGTCGAAGCGTGCAGCACCCAAAACGGCGGGCGCGGAGCCGGTGCCGCCCACATCCCATGAGCCCGCTGCGGCGGCTGCCACCTGCGGGGCGCCCGAGGGGAAAGTGGTGTAGTTCGGCGCGAGGCCGATTTCTTCCCACCAGCCCTTCTGATCGGCGATGTAGAAGGGCAGGGCCCAGTAGAGCGCGGGCTGGTAGCTAACGCCCACTTCTTCGGCGGCCTTTGCGGGGGCCGTGATCACAAATGCAGCGACGGTGGCTGCAATCATGGACTTCACTCTCATGACTTCACCTCTCTGGTTTTTGGTTTTAGGACCGCGTTTTTTCCTCTTTACCGATTGGTCCTAACGGTCTCCCCCCATTTCCTCGCGGAGCAATCGCCAGACCTGCCCGCGCAAATGGGTAAAGCTTTCCATCTCCATGACGTCGTCGATGGGATGCGACGTCCAGTCCTCCTCCTCGCGCATCCCGGCGATTTCGATCACTTCACGCACGCGGCCGGGGTTCCGCCCCATGACGATGACCCGGTCGGCCAGATAAACGGCTTCCTCCACGGAGTGCGTGATGAACAGAACGGTGCGCGGGTTGACGCGCGCCAGGCGCACGAGTTCTTCCTGCATGATGGTGCGGGTCTGCGCGTCGAGCGCGCCGAAAGGTTCATCCATGAGAAGGACGCCAGGGTCGATCGCATAGGAGCGTGCGATCGCCACGCGCTGCTGCATGCCGCCCGAGAGCTGATGCGGATAGCTGTTCTCCGTGCCCTCCATCTTCATCAGCTTGAGATAGTAGGCGACGGCCTCGTCGCGCTCGGCTTTCGTGGCGCCCTTCGAGCGCATGCCGAAGGTGATGTTGTCGTAGACAGTCTTCCAAGGAAAAAGGGCGAATTGCTGGAAGACGACCGCGCGTTCCGGTCCCGGCCCGCGCACGGTGTTTCCGGCGACCTTCACCTCGCCATCTGTCGGCGTTTCAAGTCCGGCGACCATGCGCATCAAGGTGGTCTTGCCGCAGCCGGACGGCCCCACGACGGAGATAAATTCCTTGTCGTTCACATAAAAATCGATGCCGCCAATGGCTGTAAATGGCGTGCCGCCCCGGTCGAAAACCTTGGTGACCCCTTCAAAGCGAATGTCGCTCATGCGCCTCCCCATTTCGCCCGGACGCGGGCTTCGGCAAACCGTAAAACATAGTCGATCACCAAACCGGTGAAGCCGATGACGATCATCGCGGACATGACGATCGACGGGCTGAGATTACTCTGGCCCTGCACCATGACGTAGCCAATGCCTGAGGATACGACGATGAGCTCCGCGCCGATGAGGCTCTGCCAGCCGAGACCGGCCGAAATGCGCAGGCCGGCGACGATGGAGGGCAGGGCGCCCGGTAAAAGAACCTCGCGGGCAATGCGGAATTCACCGGCGCCGTGGGTCTGGGCGGCTTCGATCAGATGCCGGTCGACGAGGCGGGCGCCGCGATAGGCGTTAATGACGCACGGCGCGAACGCGCCAGTGAAAATCACCATGATCGGCCCGCCAATACCGGTGCCGAACCAGAGTGCTGCAAAGGGCACCCAGGCGAGCGGCGCCACATAGCGGTAGCCTTCGAACAAAGGTGTGATGATTTCCTCGAACAGCCGGAAACGGCCCATCATCAGACCGACGGGAATGCCGATAGTTGCCGCAAGCGCGAAGCCGTAGAAAAAGCGCATGAAGCTGGAGGCCAGATGCTCATGCAGGAGAAAGCCAGCAAATGGCCGGTTCATCATCGTCCATATGCGCTCGATCACATCGAGCGGCGGCGGCAGCACGAAGGCCGAGACGAGACCGACGGAGACGACACCCTGCCAGAGCCCGAAGAAGAGAACGAGCCCGGCAAGCGAATAGGGGATGAGGGACATCCGGCTCACAGTGTCCTCCACCTGATCACGCGCCGCTCGACAAGGGCGAGAAGCTGGGTCGTCAGCGCGCCCGCAATGGCGATGACCACCATGGCGACGAGGATCATCGCGGTGTTAATGTCGCGATAGGCGATCGAGAGGACCCGGCCAAGACCAAGGAAGGCGCCGACCAGTTCGGCGGCCACAAGCGTCGTCCAGGAGGCCTGGAGCGAGAGGCGCAGGCCCGTGAAGATCATCGGCAGGGCGTCTGGCAGGTAAACCTCGGTCACGAGCCGGCCGCGGCCCGCGCCATGCACCCGTGCCGCCTCAATCAGGGTGCGGTCGACATTGCGTACGCCGGTGAACGTGTTGATGACGGAGGGCACGAAGGCGGAAACGAAGATCACCATGATCTTCGAGGCGTCGGTCAGGCCCAACCAGACGATCGCGAGCGGGATCCAGGCAAGCGGCGGGATCGGTCTGAGAAGAAGAAAAACCGGGTTGAAGAACGCTTCGATCCGGCGGTCGTAGCCCATGGCGAAGCCAAGCGGCACGCCAACCGCGATCGCCACCAGGAAACCGGTTGTCACAAGCCAAAGGCTTTGGAGCGTTTGTTCGACGAGCGTGCCTCCAGCATAGCCGGTTGAGATGATCTGCTGTAATGCGGCAAGAAACTGCGCGGGCGATGGAAAACGGTTCCGGTCAATGATGCCCGTTGCGCTTGTGAGCACATACCAGAGCAACAAAACGGTTGCGATGGTAGCGAAGCCGATGGCCGTCGCGCGGGAAATGGGTAAACCACGCCGGCGTTCTGGTGTCCCCTCACGATCGGGCACGCGCGATACCCTCCCTCAATTATGATTTATTGTTGATGTATGCGCTTACAGCGAGACTGTATGCGCATACAGTCGCAACGATCAAATGATTTTTGCTAGATACTGCGCATGATCGCACAACCATCCATAACGCAGGCCGATGTGGCGAAGGCAGCGGGCGTCTCAACCGCGAGTGTTTCGCGGGTTTTGAATCGGTCGCCTTTGGTGACGCCGAATGTGCGGGCGCGGGTGGAGGCAGCGATCAAGGCGCTCGGTTACGTGCCGCATGAGGCGGCGCGGGCGCTTGCGCTCAGGCGCACGCACGTGATTGGCGCCATCATTCCAACCCTCAACAATGCGATCTTCGCGGCAGGCATCAGCGCGCTTGAGGTTGCCGTTCGCGAACGCGGCTACACCCTCCTCCTATCGGTTTCCAATTACGATCTGGAAGAGGAGCGGCGCCTCATACGCAAAATGATCGAAAGGGGCGTTGAAGGCATGATGCTCGTCGGCAATGATCATTTGGCGGAGAGCTTCGAGGAGCTCCGTTCCGCTGGCGTCCGGCATCTGTGCGCCTGGGTTCATAAGAAAGGCGCACCGGCGGCCAATGTCGGGTTCTCGAATGCGGAAGCGATGACGGATCTCGTCGACCATCTTGTCTGGCTGGGGCATCGCAAAATCGGGATGCTGGCCGGATTGACGGCGACCAACGACCGGGCGCGGCAGCGTGTCCTTGGCGTGCGGGAACGGCTTGCCCATCATGATCTCCGTCTCCCGGATGAGGATGTCATCGAGATTCCCTACTCGATCCGCGCTGCACGCCGGGCTTTTCCAGACGTGATGGCGAGAGGCGTGACCGCGGTTGTCTGTGGGAACGACGTTCTCGCGATCGGCGCGCTTTTCGAAGCGCAGGCAATGGGACTCGATGTGCCGGGAGATGTTTCGATTACCGGCTTCGACAACCTGAATCTTTCAAGCGAGCTCAACCCGCCGATCACGACCGTTGATGTGCCGGGAAATGAAATGGGTAAGACCGTCGCAATGGCGCTCATCGACGCCATCGAAGGGGACTGCGATGTTGAAAGCCACGCGCTTGAGACAGCGCTTCTTGTCCGCGGTACGACCGGTCCGGCTCCGGATGCTAACGCCGCTTAACCGACCACAAGCACGCAGCCTTTCGCCTGGTTGACGATCCGTTCGGTCTTGCTGCCGAGGATGACGCGTCCGAAGCCAGTGCGGCCGAGCGCGCCGAGGACGATGAGCGGCTCGCCGTCTTCCGAAGCATCGATGACGATCTCATCGACAAGGCCGGATTCAACTTTGCCGTCCGCTTCCACGCCCTCCTGCTTCATGTAAGCGACGGCGCGTTCGACGATCGGGCGGGCTTCGGCTTGCCGGCGTTCGCTGTGGCTCGACACTTTGATGGATAGGACGGTGACAGGAACTCCGGTGAGCTTTGCGAACTTCGCGGCCATTACGGTCGCTGCATCGGAGGAGCGCGAACCGTCGGTCGCAAGCACGATCCGCGACCACATCTTCGAATGGGAACGGACGATAAGGACGGGGCAGTTGGCCCTGCCGGTAATCCGCCCGGCACCCCCTCCTACGAGCAGACGGGCGGGTTCGCCCATCCACCCCCGCTGTTTCACGATCAGGTCCGCTTGCATCCGGCGGGCTTCTTTGATGATCGCCTCCGACGGGTCGTCGATGGTCGCCAGAACCGTTTCGCAAGGGATGCCGCGGCTTTCCGCTTCTGCCTTCAGCTTCGCAAGATGCGCCTCGCCCTCCTCGCCGGGCGGCGGTGCCGTGCCCGGGAGGATCATCATCTCCCAGGCTGCCGTTGAAACCGGAAAGACAATGCGAAGCGCGGCGCCGGAACGGGCGCAAAGCTCAATGGCCAACGTTTCTGCGGCTTGCCCATCCGCCGTGCCATCCGTTTTCAGCAGAATTCTTTCGAGGCGTCCGACCGGCGACATGTGGATCGTGCCGGTCGGCTCGAACGTTTGCTGCGTCGACATCGCGTTCAGTTCCCTTCTTATCCGGTGCCTGGTTTGGCGGCTTTCGTTTTTTCGGCGGCGGCGGCCTCGTCGCGGGCATCGGCCATGCCCTTCAGAAGCGCGCCGACAATCGCGGCAGCACCGCCGACAAGAGCAAAGGTCATCATGCCGAAGCTCAGTCCTTTGAGCCAGCCGACAAGCGCTTCCGGCAGGGGCGGGATCTGGCCGAGTTCGGCGAGATAGACCGGGATCATGAAGAGGCGGCTGATGAGCGCCAGCATCATGATGCCGCCCATGACGCCCTTGACGATGAACGGCTTCACGTAAGTCGTGCCGATGGCGCCGATCTGAATGCCGAAGAGCGAGCCCGCGGGGATGATCATCGCAAGCCTGATGTCGACATAGCCGCTGAGGCCGTATTTGATTGTGCCGCCAAGCCCCATGATGAAGGCGATGACGAGTTCCGTGGCGCTTGCCATCATGCTTGGAACGCCGAGCACGTAGATCATCGCCGGAACGCCGACGAAGCCGCCGACCGCAATCGTCGCAGCCAGCATGCCGGTCGCGAAACCGAGCGGGATGGTGACAAGGAAAGAGACCTTGGCCCCGATGCTCGGGAAATAAATCATCGTGTAGGGGATGTTGATCGAGCGCACCCGCAGGGCAAGTCTCGTTGGCTTTTCCGGCGCGCTTGTCGCGCCCGCGCGGTATGTGCGCCACGTGTCGATCAAGACGACGCTGCCGACAATGCCGAGAATGATGGCGAAGGCGACGCTCACATAGAGGTTCGAGCCCGCATTGCCGAACGTGTCCTTGATGCCTTCCTGGACGTGGACGCCGTAGAGGACTCGCATTCCGCCGACGCGCCCATCACGAGCCCAAGCCTGATATCCACCTGGCCGAACTTGGCCCGCTTGTAGGCGCCAACAAGGGCCTTGGGGAATTTGTGCGCCATGTTGGAGGCGACCGCCCCGAAGCCGACCCGTTGCGTTCGCGGCCCGACCGGTTGTACAGGCGATCGCTTGGCCGGGGCCTTTGTCGGGGATATTGGGCGCGCCATCTCAGGCGGTGCTTTCTCCGTAATAGAGCGTCACCACGTGCTGGGCCTCGGCGAAGAACAGCCAGCGTTCGATGACGATACCGATGCCTGCGGATAGTACGGCAAGAAGGCTCAACGCGGTTGCGCCTGCGCCACTCATTGCGACCGCGGCTGCCGTGAGTATGAAAGGCACGCCAAAAGCGGCCGCCCACACCATGTTACGCAGCTTTGCGGCATGCTTGCGCGCGATCTTGAAGCCCATCTCCGTCATCAGATAGTTCACTTCGGTGTGCGGTGCTTCAAGCAGGCGAACCTTGCCGAGGTCGCCGAGCCCTGTTGCGGTTTCGGCTGTCGAGTGCGAACGGGTGGTATCGATAAAGCGCCAGTATTCCCGTTTGACGAACGTGCCAAGCGCGATCGTGACGAGAGCCAATCCGCCCAAATCGTTCAAGTGCTGAAAGCCGAAAAGCCGTGCCAGCGCGTGCATCAGAACCGCACCGGTCATCAGCGAAAAGGCGACATAGGCGATCCGCGTCCAGATGTTGTTCCAAGCGCGAATGGTCTTGAGCGACGCGTAGATCATCGCCGTGCAGTAGACGGTGACGAACGCCATCACCGCTGAGACAAGTCCAATGACAAGAGCCGCGCCCGTGTTCGTTCCAAAGAACACCCAGGCAATGCCGAAAAGTCCTGCTGGAACATAGGTCACCAGTGCGGCGACACCCTCTCGCGAAAGCCAGGAGGTGCGCCACTGGCTCATGGCACGCCAAGCGCGTTCCGGGTGCCCAAGGTGAAAGGTGGACGACAACAGGCCGCCGGTTATCAACCCAAGCGCCAGTGCAAAGGTGGCGAAACCAAACAGCCGGTCAGCCGGAAGCCAACCGGGAAGGACAAGAACGGCAAGCCAAATGAGAAGGCCATAGCCCGCCCCAGAGGCCGTGGTGAAGAATATAACAGATTTTGCGGGATGCACTGAAACTCCAGACGGTACTCAGCTTGAAAGAATGCGGTCGACCCAGCGGGCGAGGAGGCCGGCTCCATCGTCGCTTGTATCCTTGTATTCGAGCATGCGCGGGGCGCGGATCATTTCATCGTCCGAGCCGTTCTTACGGGGGCGGGGGGGCAGATAGCGGTTCACGGGGGCACAGTCCTGTTCGGGCATGAGGGCGTAGCCACCGCGTGCTTCAACCAGACGGGAAACGTCGGAATTGGGGTCGCCCAGATCGCCGAAATGACGTGCGGCGACCGGGCAGGTGGAAACGCAGGCCGGAACCCTGCTCTCAGGCGGCAGGTTTTCATTGTAGATTTTGTCGACGCAGAGTGTGCACTTCTTCATCACGCCCGCGTCTTCGTCATACTCGCGCGCGCCATAAGGACAGGCCCAGGAGCAGAGTTTGCAGCCGATGCAGGTATCCGCATTCACAAGGACGATGCCGTCCTCTTCGCGCTTATAGGAGGCGCCTGTCGGGCAGACGGTAACGCAGGGCGCGTCGTCGCAATGCAGGCAGGATTTCGGAAAATGGACGGTGCGGCTGTCACCCGAATTCTCATCGACCACTTCGAAGCTGTGGATGCGATTGAACCAGACGCCGGACGGTTCTTCGCCATAGGGCAGGAGGTCGGTCAGTGGCGCCATATGTCCACTTGTGTTCCACTCCTTGCAATTCACTGCGCAAGCATGGCAACCGACGCAGATGTCGAGATCGATGACAAGCCCGAGTTTTTTGCCTGTCGATTTCGGCAGATCGGTCATGCGCGTGTTTCCTTCGTGTCGTCCTTGCCCCCGGCGTTTTCTTCTGTGCGGTTCCCGTGTCCGTCGGGCATGCCATCGATTGAAAGGGCGTATTCGTGCCGGTTGCCGATCCACTCCAGGTGGGTGGCGGGTGCACGGCCTGTCGGTTCGCCTTTGATCATTTCACCGAAGCGCAGGATTTCAGGCGCCGGATGGGCGGCGACGCCGGGTGGGCTCGCGACCTCCGGATAGGCGGGTTCTGTCTCGCCGATTTCGTGCGGCAGGCATTTCTCAATCCTGACCCTTAAATCGTACCAAGCCGCCTGGCCGGTGACGGGATCGGAGTTCGAATAGCGATACCCCCCTTCGCGCTCAGGCAGCAGTTCGGAGATGATGTGGTTCAAAAGGAACCCGCGCTTCATCTCCGGTGCGTCCTTGTCGAGGCCCCAGGAACCTTTGCGCTTTCCAATCGCGTTCCAAGTCCAGACGGTGTGCTTGTTCGTGCCTTCCATCAGCCGCGCTTGGCCTTTCACACGGCCCGCATGGCTGATGACCCAGACCCAGTCATCGTCCGCGATACCGAGGTTCTTGGCGGTCGCGGAATTGATGAAGAGCCGGTTGTGCGAGGTGATCTGGCGCAGCCAGGCGTTCTGCGATCCCCAGCTGTGATACATGTGCATGGGCCGCTGAGTGATCGCGTGAAGCGGATAGGTGTTCGTATCCACCGCTGCTTCCTCAAAGGGCATGTACCAGATGGGGAGTGGATCGAAATAGGTTTCGATGCGTTCGCGGTGCTCAGCGGGCGGCTGGACGCCGCCATGACCGCGGGCAGCGAGGCGGAACTTCTGCAGCGTTTCCGAATACAGCTGATAAACGATTGGCTCCTCATTCGGAATCCAGCCCATCCTTTTTGCATAAGCGAGATAAGCCGGATTGAAGGGCTTCATATACTGCGCGTCATCCGGGAAGTGATCCTGCCAGAAGCAGCCATTCTCAATGTAGCGGGCGAGTTGGTCCGGATTCGGCGTGCCGGTGCCGAACTGCTCGCCATTGCCGCGCCAGCCTGCAAGCGGGCCGATGCCTGGCATGCGCTCGTGGTTCACGATGTAATCGGGATATCCGCCGGGATATTTCGGGCCGCCGTCCGCGTTCGTCATTCCCGGCAGACGGAGCCGTGCGCCCAAGTCGATCAGCACCTCCTGAAAGGCGCGCACATCGCGGTCGGGCTCCGACACGGGTTGGCGGATCGCGTCGGCCGGCCCATGAGCGCTTGAGATCGGCCGGTCGAGAAGCGAGATGCAGTCCCAACGCTCAAGATAGGTGGTATCGGGCAGGATCAAGTCCGCGAATGGCACCATCTCCGAGTAGAAGGCGTCGGAATAGATGATCTTCGGGATCTTATAGCCACCATCTTCATCCCTGTCGGTGAGATAGCGGATCGTTCCCGGCACGTTCATGGCCGAGTTCCAGCCCATATTGGCCATGTACATCATTAGCACATCGACCGGGTAAGGATCGGCTGCCCAGGCATTGTGGATGACCATGTGCATCAGGCCATGGGCGGCGATGGGATGCTCCCAGCTGTAGGCTTTATCGATGCGGAGCGGATTGCCGTCACCATCGACGATGAGGTCTTCGGGGCCGGTCGGGTTGCCGATGGGCATGCCGTTAAGCGGCGTGTTCGGCTGGACCGTTTTTCCGGCCGGTTTCGGGCCCGGCGGGATCGGTTTCGGAAAGGGGGCCTTGTAGCGCCAGCCGCCAGGTACGTCGACGGAGCCGAGCAACACCTGGAGAAGGTGGATCGCACGGCAGGTGTGAAAACCATTCGAGTGGGCCGAGATGCCGCGCATGCCGTGCATCGAGATGGGCCGGCCGACGAATTTGTCATGCTTGCGGCCGAGCCAGTCGGTCCAGGGCGTGTCGATCACGACTTCTTCGGAGAACGCGACTTCAGCAAGTTCAGCGGCGATCCGGCGGATCGTCTCGGCCTTGATGCCGATGGCGTCCGCCACGGTATCGGGGGCGTAGTCCTTCGCCAGATAACGTTTGGCAAGAATTTCGAAAGAAGGCCGCGCCTTGCGGCCATCGGGTAGCGTGCGCTCGCCTGCGAGCGCAGGTGCAATCGAAAGGCTGTTAGCGGGAACCACGCCGTTTGTCGTCAGATCGTAGGCAAGCGGCTGGCCGTTGTCATCGCGGGCAAAGAGGCCGTCATCGGCGCCGCCCGGATTGTCGATGACCAGCCAGCCGGCATTGGTGTAGCGGGCGAGATAGCCGAAATCGACCTTCTCGGCACGCAGCAATTCGTGGATGAGGGCGAAGACGAAAAGGCCGTCCGTGCCCGGCCGGATGCCGACCCATTCATCGGCAATTGCCGAATAGCCCGTCTGGCAGGGGTTGATGGACACGAACTTGGTGCCGCCGCGGGTGCGCATGCGCCCCAGGCCCATCTTGATGGGATTCGAATCGTGATCCTCCGCGACGCCGAACAGCATGAAGTATTTGGTCAGGTCCCAATCAGGCTCGCCGAACTCCCAGAACGCGCCGCCGATCGTGTAAAGACCGGCAGCCGCCATGTTGACGGAGCAGAAACCCCCATGCGCGGCGAAGTTCGGCGTTCCGAACTGGGCAGCCCACCAGCCGGTCAGCGATTGGCTCTGGTCACGGCCGGTGAAGAACGCAAGCTTCCGGGGATCGCGCGCCCGGACTTCTCCGAGCCATTCGGTCGCGAGGCCGAGGGCTTCGTCCCACTCGATTTCCTTGAATTCGCCCGAGCCCCGTTCGCCAACCCGCAACAACGGTTTTGTCAGCCGGGCGGGCGAGTAATGATTCATGATGCCGGCCGAACCCTTGGCGCACAGCACGCCCTTGTTGACCGGGTGGTCGGGATTGCCCTCGATGTAACGGACGGTGCCGTCCTTGAGATAAACGCGGATGCCACAGCGGCAGGCACACATGTAGCAGGTCGTCGTTTTGACCTCGTCGGCGACGTCAGGCGTGAGGTCCGCGTCTTCCTTCACGGTCTCGAACGGGTTGCCAATCATTGAGTCATCCCTCACTCGGCTTCGCCATTTGGGCGTTCAATATCATCCGTCCGTCCACCCGTCTGTCGGCTCGGTGTCATTTGTTCGTTCGGGGACCGGGCCTGGAATGGCCCGGGAAGATGTTCTTGTCTTGGCCTGCCAATTCCTCCTGTCGTTAAGTCAGCGGTGCTGGCAGACGGTTACGCTTCTATTTGAAGCTAATTTAGATGGCAGATGTCCAGGCTTTTTGCATTGTTGAGCGCCAAAAATCTAGCATGAAACGGAACAATAAGTCTCATTTTTTGATTTCAAGGGTGCGGTCATCGCAGTCGCGCCATTTCGTCACTTGAAGTTTATGTACATCGCCGATGTCCAAGCCTTTGCGTCGTCAATCTGCCGGCCGAGCAAGTAAACCGGCCTGAATCCATGCGGTCCGTTCCCGGCTTGAAGCTTGAAAAAGCCTGAGACGTCGCGCGGCATAGGCGTATCCGCCAGGCGCTCGACTGCGACAAAAAGCTCCGTCCCGCCGAGTTCCTTGCGCAAGGCGCCTTTTTCCAGAAGATCGGCCCCGGAAACCTCGAACTCGAATTCGGGGCAGTGCACGAAAGGGTTTCCATCAAGCGGATTGCCGACCTTCACATAGCCATCGATCGTGCCTGCGACGCGAATGCGCGCGGCCGCGAGGTTACTGACATCGATTTCAATCGAATCCGTGTCGCCATAGGTGTCGGTCCGGAATCCGATCTCGGTCGGGCCGGCCCGCCAGACGGTCTCCTCGCGATGCTCAAGGCCAAGACCGCCGAAGGTGTTGATGATGCCATTGGTTATCTTCACCCGGCCTTTCCAGTCGGCCCAGCGGTAACGGTCGCGAATGCGCGCGCCGCCGAAACGCACCCGGATGCGGCGGTCGGAATAGCCTGCCTCTTCTTGAAGGTTCCGGCGCCAGATGAGCCCGTCGTGGTCGAAGGCGGCGATTTCATCCCATCCTGCATCACCGAGGAAACGGTAATCGATCATGGCGTCGCCCGCGTGGTCGAACTCATCGCCCATGGAATGGCTGCCGCAAGAACTGAGCGCGACCAATCGTTCGCCCGTGGTCGCCCAAGTCTTGCGGGCACGAAGGGCCTTGCCGACGCTCTTGCGGTCGAGCGTGTCGCAGACAAGACCCGTGACACCGCCCTTGGTGCCGAAGACGGCGGTGCCGGGAACGCCGCCGCCGCAGCGGCCGCGGTGCTCATCGCCATTCGCCGCCGCGCCGAGCTTGTAGCCGCGCGCGGCCACCTCCTGATAGAGCCAGCCGAAATGCCCCCAAGCGGAAGTGATTTCCACGAGGCGGTCCATCTCCGGGTGATACCAGTCCATGATGCAGCGGCGTCCGCCGACATGCGGCATCATGAGATGGCCTTCGGGATCATGCGCATAGGTCGCCCATAATTCCTCGAGCGGCCATGCACCGGGCTGGATCGTGTCCGAATCCATGTCCTCGTTCCATTCGAAGGAGCGGGCGATATTGCCCTTTGCATCGAAGGGGAACTCCGGGACGCCATCGTGCAGGAAAACGACGTTGTGGTCGCCGCCAGCGCAGCTGTTGCCGCACCATTCCGTGCCGGGGTAGCAGACGAAACTGCCATCCTTGTTGAGGCTGTGGATCA
Source organism: Hyphomicrobiales bacterium (assembly GCA_022360615.1). GTDB lineage: Bacteria > Pseudomonadota > Alphaproteobacteria > Rhizobiales > JAKSCL01 > JAKSCL01. Next base: position 1,019 of record JAKSCL010000126.1, on the reverse strand, counting down.
GCTCAACATCATTGTCCCAATTGTCCTTGGTGATCTGGAAATCGTTTGCAGTGTAGCCGAGATAGTCCAGCTTCGCGATGTCACGGCCGTAGGTGAGATTATAGACCGTATCATTGGTGCCGACCGTATTGTCCGAGTGGACATGCAAGTCGCCATAGAAAAGGCGGGGGGCCGGGCAGGCCGGATCGATGGTTACGAAGAAGGTGCCGGCTTCAACTTCCGGCCGGCCAACCATGGTGGCGGTGACCGCCAACTCACCCGGCATTTCGGTCGGCAGGTCCGCGATCTCGGCGACGCTCCAGCCTTTCGCGGCGAGATCGATCACCTTGTCGTAAACGGTCGTGCCGTTCCGAACCGCAACCACGTTCACTTTTTGCGGATCGTCGAAGCAGGTGTTGCCCCACTCGTCCTCCGCGCGGACGGAAAGCGCCAGTTTTTCGCCAGGACGCAGCATGCGCGAGCCAGCCATTTCGATGGCGTGCGCCTTGCCGGGCACGATGTCGATGACGGCGTCGCCCGGTATGTCGCAGAATCGGGACGTGCCAAGGGGGTCGATATAACAGCGGAAGCGGAAGCCCTTCTCGACAAAGGTCTGACAGCGCGTGCCGGGGCCGCCGCCGCGCCGGTCGCCGAGCCGGATGACGATGTGGTCGCCGGGCTTGAGGTAGCCGTCGACCGTGTCGACGATGACAGCTTTCTGGAAGGGGCGTTCATGGCCCTTTTGGTCGAACCGGACTTTGAGCGATTGAACCGTTGCCGGGCTTTGGCCCTCGCATAGCGGACCTGCTTGGTATTCGGCCGACACATAGTTCGCGCCAGCCGGATCGGTTGTTTGAAACAGGGCCCAGTCCGAGTAGAACTTAAAGGTTGCCTTGATCCAGGCCCCGTCGGCGATGCCGGAGGCTCCGACTTCATAGTCGAGAACGATTTCCGTCCATTCGCCGGCGACGAGCCTGTCGACATTGCAGGTCACGCTGCCGAGAAAAGGCATGGCCTTGGTTTTCTCGTACAGACCTTTT
>JAKSCL010000106.1 GCA_022360615.1 Hyphomicrobiales bacterium | reverse complement strand
CCGCCGTCTTCGGCGATCACCAGCCCGACGCCCGGACGGGCGAACACATCGTTCAGTTCCGTCCGTTCCCCCGCACCGTTAAGGATGGTGATGCCGCCATTGAAGTTGGCGATGATGTAGCCGCCATCCGGCAATTGCCCCACACCGACCGGCGTCGACAGCCCATCGGCTACGGTAGAGGCGCCCCCTTCCGGCGTCACCGCCAGAATCTCGTTGGTCCGCCGGTTGGCGATAAGGAGATTGCCCTTGCGGTCAAAGGAGAGGCCGGCGGGTGTCGCGAGTCCGTCAACGAACAGGCTGCGCTCGCCATCGGGCGTAAACCGGTGGACGACATCGCCGGAGTAGGACGCCACATACACATGGTCGTTGCCGTCAATCGCAAGGCCGGAGGGACCGTTCAGGCCTTCGGCAAAGGTGCTGCGTTCGCCGTCGGGGCTCACACGTGTGACGAGGCCCGCGCTCCATTCCGTGACATAAAGATAGCCCGTGGAGTCGAACGCGCGGCACCCAATGTCCAACTCGTGGTCCGCAACACCAGCCACGTGCTGGGGCTCCCGATGATCGAAGCGGATGAGGTGGAACTGATTGTCGGGAACTTCCCCGATCCGCCGGGGCACATGTCAACGGAGCTTTTGTTCCATGAGGACTTCGTCTGCGCCATGCGTCAGGGCCATCCGGCGGCGCATACCGGTCTCACCGCTGAGACCTATTTCGAACTCCGTCATCTGAATGTGTCGCTGCATGGCGAGCCGCACGGCTATCTCGACCACCTCGTTCCGCCGCGCGGCCCCCACCGCCATGTCAGTGTCACGGCCGGGCACTTTCTGATGGCGCCCTTCGTGCTGCAAACGACCGACACCATCGCCACTGAGCCGCGGCGCATCATGGAACCCCTTGCCGAAATGATGAACCTTCGCCTGATGCCGCCGCCGATCGAAATCCCGCCTTTCGCGGTGACGCAGATCTGGCATCGCCGCTACAACGCCGATCCGGGGCATTAATGGCTTCGTGCCATCCTGCATGCACTTGCAAGATCAGAAACCTGAACCACCTCGACCGTCGACAACCCTTAAGGCCCCTCGCAAACGATTTTTGCAAGCCTAAGGAGGGCCATATCGCTGCCCTTCGGCCCAACGAGCGAGAGACCGATCGGCAGGCCATCATGTGCGGCAATGGGCATGGAAACCTGCGGTAAACCCGCAAGACCGGCGATACAAGAGAGATTCATGGCCTGATGCCGGAATGCGACCTCCACATCGTCCGTGGGCAGCCCACGATGCGGCGCCGTGCGGGGCGCCGTCGGCAGGCACAGCACGCTTTCAGGCGTTAGAACCGCATCCATTCGCGCGGCAATCGCATTGCGATGGGCGCGGGCACTGTCAGCGGCCTCTTGATCGATCGTTGCCGCACGGGCCATGCGCTCACGCACACCCGGCCCGAATTCCGGATTGTTCGCCCTGATCCAGTCGCCCAGTGACTGCCAGATTTCAAAGGCTTGAATGATGCGGAACGTTTCCGACCACGCATCGAGCCCGTCCGCCGCGATTGTGACGGGCTCCACAGAGCCGAGAATGCGCTCCATCCGTGCGACGTTCGGCATCAGCGCTTCCTGAATATCCCTTGACGGCGTTGCAAAGCCGTCGACGCATAGGATGAACCTGTTAAAGCGGGCGGTGGGCGCCGGTTCATCCAACAGCACTTTTGCAACTTTCAGCATCATGTCTGCCGAGCGGGCAAACCAGCCGACGCAATCGAAACTCGGGGCAAAGGGGACCGCACCATCAAGCGGAATGCGGCCATGGGTGGTCCGAATCCCGAAGACACCGCAATAACTCGCCGGAACGCGCACGGAACCGCCGCAATCGGAGCCAAGGGAAAAATCGACCAGCGCCGCCGCAACGGCAACAGCGGAACCGCTCGACGAACCGCCCGGAACACGGGCGGCGTCATGCGGGTTCCTTGGCGTTCCGTAGTGATGATTCTCTCCCGTTAGCGAGTAGGTCAACTCATCGGTCAGTGTCTTTCCGGCAAGCGTTGCGCCTGCATCGAGGATGCGTTGCACCGCAGACGCGGTGACGGTCTCCGCGGTGTGCGTACGCAGCCATTCGGGGTGCCCGAAGCCCGTAATCGAGCCGGCAATTGCGAAAACGTCTTTCGCCGCGAAAGTAAGACCCGAAAGCGGACCTTTCCCGGACCCTTCGGTGGCGATGTGGTTGCCTCGGCAAAACGCGCCGAAGGGGTCGTTCGGTAATGTCCAGTTCAAATTTCCGGGTCCGGCTATGGGGTTTTACGTTGGATGGTGAAGTTCAGCGGGCGCACGGGTCACCGTCCGGCGTCCGCGCTTGAAGGCGTAGAGAACGGGTGAGATTTCGGCGACGGCAGCCTCGGGCGTTTCGGCATCGATAACGACGAGATCGGCGTCCTTACCTGGCTCGAGGCCATAACTCTTCAGGTTCATCAGCTGCGCGGAGCGGCTGGTGACCATGTTGAAACACTCGCGGATGTCAGCTTTCGCACCGATGTGACAGATATTGGCGTTCAAATTCGCCATGCGGATAAGCGAGCAATCGCCGAACGGCGTGAAGGGATTGAGCACATTGTTCGTCGAGAGCGAGCAATTGACCCCGTGATGCAAGAGCTTGTGGGTGGCCGTGACACCGCGGATGGAACCATGATCCCGGTCGCGGCCCATCAGAAAAAGGTCGGTTGAGGGAAGAACGGTCAGCGCCACACCCGCATCGGTGAGACGCTTGGCAGCCGCTTCGAAAACCTGTGTCGGCGCGGTCGAAAGCTTCGTCACGTGGCCGATCGCGGTGCGTCCGCCGCGACCGAACGCTTCATTCAGCGCACAAACATAATCCAGATCGAAGCTCTCATAGTCGGGCCCGAAGTCGAGATGCATATCGATGTCGATGTCGAATTCTCGGGCGATCTCAAAAATGCGATCGATCTGGCCGTGCGGATTCGAATCCGT
>JAKSCL010000017.1 GCA_022360615.1 Hyphomicrobiales bacterium | reverse complement strand
GAACACGATCCGCAGGCCCATGAGCGCCGGGCGACCGAAGCGCAGGAAAGCGGCGGCGGCGGACGCCGGCAAAACTGACGGCAAACCGAGCGCCGGACGCCCGGAATAGAGGATTAAGGTAAAGAACAATGCTGCAGCCAAAGCGCACAAAATTCCGTAAGCAGCACAAGGGGCGTATCATGGGTATGGCCAAGGGCGGAACGGATCTGAATTTCGGCGCCTTCGGCCTGAAGGCGACCGAGCCCGCACGCATCACCTCGCGTCAGATCGAGGCGGCGCGGCGCGCCATGACCCGCCATATGAAGCGGGCCGGGCGGGTGTGGATCCGCATCTTTCCCGATGTGCCGGTTTCGAAGAAGCCGACTGAAGTGCGCATGGGTAAGGGCAAGGGCTCGCCGGAATTCTGGGCGGCCAAAGTGAAGCCCGGCCGGATCATGTTCGAAATCGATGGCGTTCCGATGCCGATCGCGCGCGAAGCGTTGCGTCTGGCCTCCGCCAAGCTGCCGATCAAGACGCGTTTCGTCCAGCGCATCGGCGAATAGGGGGCAGGTGAAGATGAAGGCATCCGAAGTGCATGACATGACGCCCGATCAGCTGGCCGATAGGCTGGTTGAGTTGAAGAAAGAGCAATTCAATCTGCGCTTTCAGCGGGCAACCGGACAGTTGGAAAACACCTCGCGGGTGCGCCAGGTGCGCCGCGATATCGCGCGGGTGAAGACGGTTCTGCTGGATAAGCAGGGCTCTCGAAAACCGAAAGATCAGACGAAAGAACAGGGTGAGGGCTAAGCCGTGCCGAAACGTATCCTTCAGGGCACCGTCGTCAGCGACAAGACCGACAAGACCGTGGTCGTCAAGGTCGAGCGTCGCTTTACGCACCCTGTCATGAAAAAGGTCGTGCGCCGCACGAAGAACTATCAGGCGCATGACGAGACGAACGAACACAAGGTCGGCGATATCGTGCGCATCGAGGAATGCCGCCCGATCTCAAAGACGAAACGTTGGGTTGTGCTTGCCGGGGAAGGCAAAAGCGCTTGACGCCGTTTGGCGGCGGGCGACTCAAGGAATAGGGACCAGATGCCATGATCCAGATGCAGACGAATCTCGATGTCGCGGACAATTCGGGTGCGCGGCGTGTCCAGTGCATCAAGGTCCTTGGTGGTTCGAAGCGGAAATATGCCTCAATCGGCGACACGATCGTCGTGTCGGTGAAGGAGGCGATCCCGCGCGGCCGCGTGAAAAAGGGCGACGTGCTGAAAGCCGTCATCGTGCGCACCGCGACGGGTGTGCGCCGTGCCGACGGCTCTCTTATCCGGTTCGACCGGAACGCCGCGGTTCTCGTCAACAATTCGGGCGAGCCAATCGGAACGCGGATTTTCGGCCCGGTGACGCGCGAGCTGCGTAACCGCGGTGCCATGAAAATCGTTTCGCTCGCACCGGAGGTGCTGTGATGGCCGCAAAGATCAGAAAAGGCGATCGCGTCGTCGTGCTTTCAGGCCGCGACAAGGGCAAGACCGGTGACGTGCTCAAGGTGATGCCGTCTGAGGACCGGGCGATCGTGCAAGGCGTCAACATGGTGAAGCGGCATCAGCGTCAGACGGCTGCCCAGCAGGGCGGCATCGTGGCGAAGGAAGCGAGCATTCATCTGTCGAATATCGCCATCATCGATCCGAAGGACGACAAGCCCAGCCGGGTCGGGTTCAAGATTTTGAATGACGGCCGCAAGGTCCGTTACGCGAAGCGTTCAGGAGAAGAGATCGATGCCTGAGGCTGAATACACGCCGCGATTGAAGACGCATTATGCGGACGTCGCGCGTGATGCGCTCATCAAGGAGTTCGAGTATCCGAATGTCATGCAGGTGCCGCGGCTTGAAAAAGTCGTCATCAATATGGGCATCGGCGAGGCTGTCGGCGATTCGAAGAAAGTGCGCGCGGCTGCCGAGGAACTGACGAAGATCGCCGGTCAGAAGCCGGTCGTCACAAAGGCGCGCAAGTCGATCGCGAGCTTCAAGGTGCGCGAAGGTATGCCGATCGGCGTCAAGGTCACGCTGCGCGATGCGCGCATGTATGAGTTCCTCGACCGGCTGATCACGATTGCGTTGCCGCGCGTGCGCGACTTTCGCGGGCTCAATCCGAAGAGCTTCGATGGGCGCGGCAATTACGCGATGGGCCTTAAGGAGCACATCGTTTTCCCGGAGATCGACTATGACAAGGTCGACAGCATTCTGGGGATGGACATCATCGTGTGCACGACGGCCAAGACCGACGACGAGGCGCGGTCGCTGTTGAAGCAGTTCAATTTTCCGTTCCGGGATTGATCCGGACAAAACGCTGAAGGTTAGGAGAGGATCGCATGGCCAAGAAGAGTGCGGTCGAGAGAGACAAGAAGCGCCGCCAGCTGGCAAAGAGATACGCTGCGAAACGCGCGCGTTTGAAGGCGATCGCGCTTGATGAATCGCTTTCGATGGAAGAGCGCTTTGCCGCGCGCATGAAGCTTGCCGAATTGCCGCGCAATGCCTCGCCGACGCGGGCGCGCAACCGCTGCGATGTGACGGGCCGTCCGCGCGCCTACTATCGCAAGCTGCGCCTATCGCGGATCGCGCTTCGCGAAATGGGTAACAAGGGCCTCATCCCGGGCCTCGTGAAATCGAGCTGGTAAGGAGCGGCTATAATGACGGTGATGTCCGATCCGATCGGCGACATGCTGACACGTATCCGCAACGCGCAAACGCGCCGGAAGTCCGTGGTAACCACGCCGGCGTCGAGACTGCGCGGGCGGGTGCTCGATGTGCTGCAATCGGAGGGTTACATTCGCGGTTACGCCGAAGTCGAATATGGCAGCGGCAAGCGTGAATATTCGATTGAGCTGAAGTATTATGACGGTTCGCCCGTGATCAAGGAGATCGTGCGCGTATCGAAGCCGGGCCGGCGGGTCTATTCCTCGGTCAGGAACCTTCCGCGCGTGGGGAACGGCCTTGGCATCTCCATCCTGTCGACGCCGAAGGGTGTGATGGCGGACCATCAGGCGCGCGAAGAAAATGTCGGCGGCGAAGTGCTCTGCCGGGTGTTCTGATTTTGGGTTGATTGACGTTACGGATCGAAAGCGATGTCACGCATAGGCAAGAAACCCGTCCCGATACCGTCCGGTGTGACGGCGACGGTCGACGGGCAGAAAATCTCGGCTAAGGGGCCGCAGGGGGCGCTCGAGGTCGTTCTCGTTGAGGAAGTGCTCGCCAAGATGACCGATGAGGGCATCGAGGTTACGCCGGTCGATCAGTCGAAGCGGGCCCGCTCCATGTGGGGCATGTCGCGCACGCTCGTTCAGAACATCGTCGTCGGTGTGAAGGACGGCTTTGAGAGAAAGCTCGAGATCAACGGTGTCGGCTACCGCGCGCAGCTTCAAGGCAACAATCTAAAGCTTGCTCTCGGCTACAGCCACGACATCGACTATCCGGTCCCGGAGGGCATCAAGATTCAATGCCCGAAACCGACCGAGGTCGTCATCTCCGGCATCAGCAAACAGCAGGTCGGCCAGGTTGCGGCGGAAATCCGCGCCTTCCGTCCGCCGGAACCCTACAAGGGCAAGGGCGTGAAATATGCCGACGAGTACATCTTCCGCAAGGAAGGCAAGAAGAAATAGAAGCAGGACGAGAAGGCCTGGGCCATGGCACAGAACATGACATTGCAGCAGCGCCGCAAGGCGCGCATCCGGCGCAAACTGCGCAAGGTCGGCGGTGGTCGCCCGCGCCTTTCCGTGTTCCGGTCCTCGCAGCACATTTACGCGCAACTGATCGACGACGATAAGGGGCACACGCTTGCCTCGGCCTCGTCGATCGAGAAGGAGATGCGCGGGAAGCTGAAGACGGGCGCGGACAAGGAAGCGGCGGTCGCGGTTGGCAAACTTATCGGCGAGCGTGCGAAAGCCGCCGGCATATCGAAGGTCGTGTTCGACCGTTCGGGCTACATCTTCCATGGCCGGGTGAAGGCGCTTGCGGACGCGGCGCGCGAAGCCGGGCTTGAATTCTGAGGCAGAAACGAAGCTGCATCGGACAAACAGAGGTTTGGTAGAGGTTTTTGATGGCACAACGGGACAGAGGCGGACAGCGCGACCGCGAAGAGCGCGATAGCGAGTTCGTCGATAAACTCGTCCATATCAACCGGGTTGCGAAGGTCGTGAAAGGCGGCCGGCGTTTCGGTTTTGCCGCGCTTGTCGTCGTCGGCGACCAGAAGGGCCGGGTCGGTTTCGGCCATGGCAAGGCCCGTGAGGTGCCGGAAGCCATCCGCAAGGCGACCGATGCCGCGAAGCGCTCCATGATCCGCGTGCCGCTGCGCGAAGGCCGGACGCTGCATCATGACGTGAAGGGCCGCCACGGGGCGGGGCGGGTGGTTCTGCGCGCCGCACCGGCTGGAACCGGCATCATCGCAGGCGGTCCGATGCGGGCCGTGTTCGAGACGCTCGGCATCCAGGATGTGGTCGCCAAGTCGCTTGGGACGTCGAACCCGTATAACATGGTGCGCGCCACGTTCGATGCGTTGAAGCGCGAGGACAGCCCGCGCGGTGTGGCGGCGCGGCGCGGTTTGAAGACCAGCGTGATCCAGGCGCGGCGCAGCGATGTCGCACCGGCGGAAGCCGAAGCCTGAGGCGCTTGGCTTTTGATTGAACGAGAATTTCGGAGTTCGGACGATGGCGAAGGCCGGCAAGACCATTACCGTTGAGCAGATCGGCAGCCCGATCAGGCGGCCGAAGGATCAGCGCGCGACGCTTGTTGGGCTTGGCCTCAATAAGATGCATCGCAAAAGCACCCTTGAGGACACGCCCGCCGTACGCGGCATGATCCGCAAGGTTCAACACTTGGTCCGCGTTGTGGATGAAACCTGAAGGAGCGGCTGAAGGCGATGAAACTCAATGATTTGAAAGACAATCCGGGCGCCGTGAAGGGCTGCAAACGCGTTGGGCGCGGCATCGGTTCGGGGCTCGGCAAGACCGGCGGGCGCGGCGTGAAGGGGCAGAAGTCCCGCTCGGGCGTTGCGATTAAAGGTTTTGAAGGCGGACAGATGCCGATCTACCGGCGTCTTCCAAAACGCGGATTCAACAATATCTTCCGTAAAGACTTCAACGAGGTGAATCTCGGCCGGTTGCAGATGGCGATCGACGCGAAGAAACTCGATGCGAAATCGGCGATCAATGCGGCGGCCTTGAAGGATGCGGGTATCATCCGCCGGGTAAAGGACGGTGTTCGGATTCTTGGCGGGGGCGAGATCAAGGCAAAAGTCACGCTTGAGATCGCGGGCATCACGGCTTCGGCGCGCGAGGCCGTGGAGAAGGCCGGCGGCAGCGTTACGATTATTGCCGGAAAAACTGCTCTGGCAGATGCAGACGCCGCCCAAAAAGACGGTTAAGAAGACAGGACCTGACGAGGGGGGCGCGAAGGCGCAACAAGGAGCATAACGCCCATGGCATCGGCGGCAGAACAACTCGTTGCCAATTTGAACTTTTCAGCTTTCGCAAAGGCTGAAGAACTCAAAAAACGCATCCTTTTCACGCTTGGCGCGCTCCTTATCTACCGGCTTGGGACCTATATCCCGACCCCTGGCATCGATCCGGAAGCCCTTGCCGAAATCTTCCGTCAGCAGCAGAACGGCATCATCGGCCTTTTCAATATGTTCTCGGGCGGCGCGGCGGGCCGGATGGCCATCTTCGCGCTCAATATCATGCCGTACATCTCGGCCTCCATCATCATGCAGCTGATGACGACCGTCTCGCCGACGCTCGAACAGCTCAAGAAGGAAGGCGAAAGCGGCCGCAAGCAGATCAACCAGTATACGCGTTACCTGACCGTCGTTCTGGCGGCCTTGCAGGGTTACGGCATCGCTGTCGGCCTCGAGGCGGCGGGCAACATCGTGACCGATCCCGGCATGTTCTTCCGGATTACGACCGTGATCACGCTTGTTGGCGGCACGATGTTCCTGATGTGGCTCGGCGAACAGATCACATCGCGCGGCGTCGGCAACGGCATATCGCTCATCATCTTTGCGGGCATCGTGGCCGAACTGCCATCGGCACTCGCGGGAACGCTCGAACTGGGCCGTCAGGGTGCGCTGTCGACCCCCTTCATCATCGCCGTTTTGCTTGGCGCCATCGGCGTCATCGCCGTCATCGTCTTCGTCGAGCGCGCCCAGCGCCGCCTGATCATCCAGTATCCGAAGCGGCAGGTGGGGAACCGCGTCTTCCAGGGCGATTCATCGCACTTGCCCTTGAAGCTGAACACGGCGGGGGTCATACCGCCCATCTTTGCGTCATCGCTGCTTCTGCTGCCGATCACGGCCGCGAATTTCTCCGGCGGCCAGGGCCCGGAATGGCTGGTGACGGTGACGGCGCTTCTCGGACACGGGCAGCCGCTCTATCTGTTGCTCTTCGGTGCCGGCATTATCTTCTTTGCGTTCTTCTACACGGCGATTGTTTTCAATCCGGAGGACACTGCAGACAATCTGAAGAAGCATGGCGGTTTCATACCGGGCATCCGGCCAGGCGAGCGCACGGCGCAGTATATCGACTATGTGCTGACGCGCATTACCGTGGTTGGCTCGATCTACCTCGCCATTGTCTGTCTCTTGCCGGAGTTTCTGATTGCATCGAGCGGTATCCCGTTCTTCCTTGGCGGCACCTCCTTGCTGATCATGGTGAGCGTTACAATGGACACGGTCGCGCAAGTGCAGGGGCATTTGCTTGCGCATCAATATGAGGGCCTCATCAAGAAGGCCAAATTGCGAGGACGACGCCGCTAAGGGGATGAGATGAGAATAATTCTGCTGGGGCCGCCTGGAGCCGGAAAGGGCACGCAGGCACGCATTCTTATGGACGAGCGTGGCCTCGTCCAACTGTCGACGGGAGACATGCTGCGGGCGGCCGTGGCGTCCGGGAGCGATGTCGGCAAGAAGGCGGATACCGTGATGAAGGCGGGCGGTCTCGTCTCCGACGATATCGTGATCGGCGTGGTTGAAGAACGGCTCGGACAGCCCGATATCACGAACGGCGTGATTTTCGACGGGTTTCCACGGACCACCGCCCAGGCCGAGGCGCTCGACAAGCTTCTGGCCGAAAAAGGCGAAGATCTCGACGCGGTCATCTCCATCGAGGTCGACGACAATGCAATGGTCGATCGTGTTGCCGGCCGCTACACTTGCGCCAAATGCGGCGAGGGTTATCACGACGCGGAAAAGAAGCCGGCGGTCGACGGCGTTTGCGACAAATGCGGCTCAACGGAGTTCAAACGCCGGAAGGACGACAACGCCGAAACCGTGCGCGCCCGCCTTGAGGAATACCACCGCGAAACGGCGCCGCTCATCGCCTATTACGGCGGCAAGGGCAAACTCAGGCAGGTGGCGGGCATGGGCAGCATAAACGATGTCACCTCCGAAATCCGGCAGGTGCTCGACGCGGTGGGGTGAAACGCCGCTCAACCCCTTGTTTCCGGCGGGGCGGAGCGAACTTTGCGCTTGACGGAAAGCGGTGAAAGGCGTTAGGTCTCGCGCCCATTCACCGAAGGGAATCTGCGCTTTCGCGGACGGGGAACAGCCCAACCGCCGATGGCGCCTTTTGGTTTTCGTTTTTGGCGGCGTGTGGCCGCCTGAGAAGGAGAAGCCCAGTGGCTCGTATCGCGGGTGTGAACATACCGACCAATAAGCGGGTTCATATCGCCTTGACCTATATCCATGGCATCGGCGCGGCGAAAGCGCGTGAGATCTGCGAGCAGGTCAGCATCCCGGAAGAACGCCGGGTGAACGAACTGGCCGACTCCGAGGTCATCCAGATTCGGGAAGTGATCGACCGCGATTATGTGGTTGAAGGCGATCTGCGCCGCGAGGTGGCCATGAACATCAAACGACTGATGGATCTTGGCTGTTACCGCGGCCTGCGGCACCGCCGCGGGCTTCCGGTGCGCGGTCAGCGCACCCACACGAATGCGCGCACGCGCAAGGGCCCGGCAAAACCGATTGCCGGCAAGAAGAAATAGGGCATCCTCCCCTTGGGGGACGCCCACCGGTGTAGCCGCTGGCATTACGGCGGTGTTGAGATCGAAGGTAAGGAAGTTAAATGGCACGTGATGCAACGCGCGTTCGCCGCCGCGAGAAAAAAAACATCTCCTCCGGCGTCGCTCATGTGAGTTCAACGTTCAACAACACAAAGATCACGATCACGGACGCGCAAGGCAACGCCATTGCCTGGTCGTCCGCCGGCGCCATGGGTTTTAAGG
>JAKSCL010000086.1 GCA_022360615.1 Hyphomicrobiales bacterium | reverse complement strand
TTGCGACCTGATCCTGCAACTCCTCAGGAATGGTACTCCAACCGACAGGGCAACCTGACGCCGATTGAGAAAGGTTTTCGTCGGGATCGGGCCTGTATTTGCGCGAATTCAGCCGGAAGCAGGGCGTTTGGAAGCTGCGTTTGGGTCCCGGTTCACATTGCCGAAACGGCCATGAAAAGGAGAATGAACGCCAAGAAAAGCATGCTGCCAGAAGTCCAGGCGAATTCCGCGGAACCGTTTTCTTGTAAAGGTTTCCAGAGTTGGCCGGGATGCATCCGGACAGCCGCCGTGCCCTGGTCCCGGTTGCGACCGAAGTTTTTTAAAGAATGCAGCAGCAAGCCGAGCATACGGGCGGCCGCTGTTTCGACCGGTACGACGAGATCGCCGGCTGGCGGAAGCGGTATCCGGCGCCTGTATGCTGTCGCCAAGCCCCAAGCGGCAAGCGCTGCGGCAGCGCCGCCCATCGCCAGTGTTGCAAGGCCCGATATCGTCTTCGACAAGGTCCACGCGCCTTGTGTGTCCTGAAGACCGGAATAAAAGGGTGCCAGCAAAAGTGCGACGATCAACACAGCCCATGCGCCCGAGAGGCGGTGGTTCAGCCTGACGCCTGTGGATGATGCGCGCGGCCAAGCCAGGTATAGGAACCGCACCATGAGCAACACTGTTGCGATTCCGGTCCAGGGCAGCAGGGTTTGAAGCGGAGTCGCCCAAGGCTGCGGTGCGGCCATGGCCTCCACCTTCAGGAATTCCTTGACCAAACCGCCGCTGGTGAAAGGTGCGCCTGCAAGCGCCAAAGCTGCAAGGGAAAGGCCTGCGGCGAGCAGCCACCGGTGCCCATTTGAGGCGGATTGAGCGGTGGACAGGCCGGCCCCCAAGAAAAGGGCGCTTTTGGCGAGGGCGTGATGCAAGGCCAGAAAAAGAATGACGGCTGAAATCTCCGGCCACCTCGCTGGAACGGCCAAGCCGAGACCGGCGCCTGCCGTCACCAGCCCCATCTGACTGACACTTGAGTAGGCGAGCACGGTCTTCGGATTTCGCTGCACGAAACCGACGATAGCGGCGTAAAACATGGCCGTAAGGCCCGTTGCCATCAGGATTGCGCTCCACCATGCGGGCAAAGCGGTTTCTCCAAACGGAAACAGCCTTAGCCAGCCCAAAAGCCCCGCTTTGATCATCGTGCCACTCAGGACCGCACTGGCTGGCGTTGGCGCGACCGGGTGCGCCAGGGGTAGCCAGACATGCAGTCCCAGGACACCGAGCTTGATGCCGAGCCCGCAAAGGGCGAGCGCAAAAATCAGGTTCCGCGTGCCGCCTCCCGCGAGCGCGGACCGGACATCATCGAACAGGATGGAGCCCGCAACATTTGCTGCAAGCACCATCGCAGCGAACAGCATAACCTCGCCCGCAACGACCATGAGGATGTAAATACGCCCGGCCCGTCTTGCTTCGGCGGTTCGGTCGTGGACGACGAGGCCGTAGGAGGCAAAGCTCATCAGGGCGAAGAACATGTAGAAGCTGAGCATGTCCTGCGCCAGGATCAGCCCGAGATTGCCCATCATCGCGAGCAGGAAGTAGATGAAAAAGCTCGTTTTGGGCTGCCCTTTTTCGAGATATCCGGCTGCGAAAACGCCCGCCGTGAGCCATAACAGCCCGGCGAAAAACAGGAATGTTTGTGCGGTACCGTCAACGCCCAGGGTGGCGCCAAGCAGGAGCCAGGGCAGGTGAAGCTG
>JAKSCL010000241.1 GCA_022360615.1 Hyphomicrobiales bacterium | reverse complement strand
GAGTGGACAGGAGCCACTCGCAGATCCAGAAAACTGGATGAACATAGGGTTACCCGAAAAACCCTAATGGTTCGTTAATGCTTGAGGATTGGGTAACGATAAAGTTTCATGAACGCGAAACCCTGTCCCGGAGTCCGGGACCGGGCACGCAAAATCGCTAACCTATTTCTTAAAAAATGCATCGGCGGCCGCCTGACTTCCTTTTTTGGCCGTGATCGCCTCTTCGACACGAACAATCTCGTCTTTCAGATGCGCCATCCGCTCTGTGAGTTCGGCAACGGAATGCGTCGAAAGATCCTCACCCAACTGGATGCCGGTGGGTTTTTTTGGCAGATCGTCGTCCATGACCGGTTACCTCATGTCACAAAACAGGCACAACAAATCTAGCCTTTCGGCGCAGGCCGTGAAAGTTTTGCCGCGTGCGGAGGGAATTTCCCAGTAGAGGAGTTGGACAATGGCGGAAACGATGCGCGCCATCGCGATTTCGGAACCTGGCGGGCCGGAGGTGCTGATCGACATAGAAACCGAACGCCCCCAGCCCGGCCCAGGCGAGATCCTCATCAAGGTGGACGCCGCCGGCGTCAATGGACCCGATCTCATTCAACGTACCGGCGGATACCCGCCGCCAAAAGGCGCCTCACCTCTACCGGGCCTTGAAGTCTCCGGCACCGTTGTGGCAACGGGCTCTGGTTCGCAGGCTTGGGCGCTGGGCGACAAAGTCTGTGCGTTGACGCCGGGCGGCGGCTACGCCGAATACTGCAGCACACACGAAAGCCATGCGCTCCCGGTTCCCGGTGGCCTTTCCATGATCGAAGCCGCCGGCCTGCCGGAGACTTTCTTCACTGTCTGGCACAATGTCTTTGAACGTGGCGGGCTTAAAAGCGGCGAAACCTTCCTAGTCCACGGCGGATCGAGTGGCATCGGCACAACGGCCATACAACTGGCGACCGCCTTCGGCGCAACGGTTTTCGCAACAGCAGGCTCCCGCGAAAAGTGTGAAGCCTGCGAAAAGCTTGGCGCCAAACGCGCCATCAACTACCGCGAGGAGGATTTTGTAGAAGTCGTCAAAGCGGAAACGGGCAAACGCGGCGCTGATCTCATCCTCGACATGGTCGGCGGGCCTTACATCGCCAAAAACTACTCCGCCGCAGCAATGGACGGCCGCATTGCGCAAATCGCCTTTTTGAAGGGATCGAAGGTGGAAGTCGACTACATGCGGTTGATGGTCAAACGCCTTACCCACACCGGTTCGACCTTGCGTCCCCAATCCGTCGCGGACAAAGCGCGCATGGCGCGCGCGCTATCTGAAAAGGTTTGGCCGCTCCTTGAAAAAGGTTCGGTCGCACCCCTCATCCACGCAACCTTTCCGCTCGCTGAGGCGGCGGCGGCGCATCGCATGATGGAGGAAGGCAATCATATCGGGAAAATCGTTTTAAGTGTCGGCAGCTAGGCCCCGGCAATCAGCCCGGATGTTTGCAAGGCGCGGCAAACCTCCCTATAACATAACAGACTCCCGTGATTGACAGGACAAGGCCCGCCAGTCGCCCCGCTGCGACGGCAAAAGAAGGTTATTACCCATGAGCGACACACCGTTGATGCCGAAAGCGACCGCCGTCTGGCTGGTCGAGAACACCGCGCTCACATTCAAGCAGATTGCAGATTTCTGCCAGCTCCACGAACTCGAAGTGCAGGCGATCGCCGACGAGGAGGCCGCACAAGGCGTGAAGGGCTTCGACCCCATTATAAATAATCAGCTGACCCGCGATGAAATCGAAAAGGCCGAAGCCGATTCGAGCCGTAAACTGAAGCTCGCCAAACAGAAGGTCCAGCTGCCGACGAAACGCACCCGCGGACCCCGCTACACGCCGATTTCACGGCGGCAGGACCGGCCGAACGCCATTCTCTGGCTGGTGCGGAATCACCCCGAACTGAAGGATGCGCAAATCATCCGCCTTGTCGGCACCACGAAGCCGACCATTCAGTCGATTAAGGACCGTACCCACTGGAATTCGTCCAATCTGCAGCCCATGGACCCGGTGACGCTTGGTCTGTGCTCGCAAATCGATCTCGACCGCGAAGTGAAAAAGGCGGCGAAGAACCTTCCGGAGATTCCCGAGGATGAAGGCGCCCGGTTGCTTTCGGCTGAAGAGAGCCTGGCCGAACCGGAAGCGCCCGCTTTCGACACAACGCCGCCGGCCAAAGACGACGACGACATCTCAATCGATTCCGTTTTTGGGCGCTGAGCGCGGTTGTCAGGGGCGTTGACGCTGTCCCCGATCAAACAGATGACAGCACCTTTGTTTGGTTTGGCAGTCGAAAGGAATAAACGCATTGCCACGGCCAGAGAGCCGGCGCCTGGTTTTCAGACCGGCAATCCCCAGGTGAGACCTACTCCACCGGCACCACATAATTGAGGGCAAGCCGGCCACCATCGACGAATATCGTCTCGCCCGTGATGTAACTTGCATCATCGCTCGCAAGAAAGGCCGCGACCGCTGCAATTTCCTTCGGCTCGCCGACACGGCGCAAGGGCGTGCGTGACAAAAGCGTTCTACGGGCCTTTTCGTCCTTGTTCACGGCTTCGAGCATACGCGTCATGATGCTGCCGGGGCCGATCGCGTTCACCCGTATGCCATAGGGCGCAAGCGACAGCGCCATCACCTTTGTGAGCTGCTCAATCCCCCCTTTTGAGACCGTATAGGGCACCTGATTGGGGATCGCGACCTGCGCGTTGATGGAGGACATGGTGATGATCGAGCCAGGCGCTTCGCCTTCCTCGATTTGCTTCACCATCTGTTTCGCAACGGCCTGGCCGGTTAGCAATGCCCCTTTCAAGTTGACGGCGAGCACACGGTCGAAGGTCTCCTCGTCGATATCGAGGAAATCGGCGGCCGCAGTCAGCGCGGCATTGCTGACGAGGATGTCGACCATGCCGAAAGCGTCAAGGGTGGCCGCCAGAAGATTGTGCACGTCAAGACGCTGCGACACATCGCAATCGACGAAGCGGATTTCGCCCCGTCCCGAAAGCGTCTCGATCGCCTCTTCACCCGCATCATCGTCATTGTCGGCAATCATGACGCGCGCGCCTTCGTCGAGAAAGCGCTGTGCGATGGCATAACCGATCCCTTGTGCGCCACCGGTGACGATCGCCGTCCTGTTTTCAAGCTTCATGTGAGACCTGCTGCTGTTTGAGTCGGTTATTGTGATGCAGTCTTAAGACGAACAGCCCTCTCGAGCAGCCCTAACCGCCAAATCCGCGCTGTTTCAGTGCGGTCGCGATTTCATCGAGAACGACCGGATCGTCGATGGTTGCCGGCATTTTAAACTCTTCGCCATCCGCGATCTTGCGCATGGTACCGCGTAATATCTTGCCCGAGCGCGTTTTCGGGAGCCGGCCGACCGTAATCGCCGTTTTGAAAGCCGCAACCGGGCCGATCTTCTGCCGGACAAGCCCGATGAGTTCCTTCTCGATATCGGCATGGGCACGGTCGACGCCGGCCTTGAGAACGACGAAACCTGTCGGAATCTGCCCTTTCAGTGAATCGGCCGCCCCGATCACCGCGCATTCCGCCACATCGGGATGGGAAGCAAGCACCTCTTCCATCGCACCGGTCGAAAGCCTGTGGCCCGCGACGTTGATGATGTCGTCGGTACGGGCCATGATGTAGAGGTAATCGTCCTCGTCCATATAGCCCGCATCTGCTGTGGCGTAATAGCCTGGAAACTCCGACAGATAACTGCCTTTAAAGCGCTCGTCATTGCCCCAAAGAGTCGGCAGGCATGAAGGCGGAAGCGGCAGTCTGACGGCGATAGAGCCCATCTGCCCCGCCTCAACCGGGTGGCCGTCCGTACCCAACACCTGAATGTCATAGCCGGGCATCGGCACCGTGGGCGAGCCATGCTTGACCGGCAGCATGCCAAGCCCAAGCGGATTGGCCGCAATTGCCCAGCCCGTCTCCGTCTGCCACCAATGATCTATGACCGGAACCTGAAGCTTGTCTTCCGCCCACTGCACCGTGTCTGGGTCCGCCCGCTCGCCGGCAAGGAACAGCGTGCGAAAGCCGGTGAGATCGTATTTTTCGATCAACGCACCGTCAGGGTCTTCTTTCTTGATGGCGCGGAATGCGGTGGGCGCGGTGAAAAGGCTTGCAACCTTGTGCTCCGAGATCACCCTCCAGAACACACCGGCATCGGGCGTCCCGACCGGCTTTCCTTCAAAGAGGATCGTGGCGCAGCCATGCAGCAGCGGTGCGTAGACGATGTAGGAATGGCCAACGACCCAACCGACATCTGAGGCCGCCCAATAGACCTCGCCCGGGTCGATGTCATAGATCGCCTTCATCGACCATTTGAGGGCCACCATGTGCCCGCCATTGTCGCGAACGACGCCCTTCGGCTGGCCGGTCGTGCCTGATGTGTAAAGTATGTAGAGTGGGTCGGTTGCCTTAATGGGCGTACAGGGCACTTCGGCACCGGCTGCAGTGGCAACTTGCGTGCTCCAATCGTGGTCGCGTCCTTCAATCAAGTTCGCCTCTGCTTGAGGCCGCTGATAAATCAACGTGAAGTCCGGCTTGTGGCGACTGAGTTCGATCGCTTCATCAAGGAGCGGTTTATAGGCGACAACCCGGCCCGGCTCGATCCCGCAGGACGCCGAAAGAACAGCCTTCGGTGCACAATCGTCAATCCGGGTCGCGAGTTCGCGCGCGGCAAAGCCGCCAAAAACGACAGAGTGAACGGCGCCGATCCGCGCGCAAGCCAGCATTGCGAAAACGGCCTGGGGTATCATCGGCATATAGACAATAACCCGGTCACCTTTCTCGACACCCTTTTCGATAAGGACTTTCGCGAGCGCGCTGACCGCGTCCTTTAAATCGCTGTAAGTGTACTTTTCCGCCGTCCCTGTGATCGGGCTGTCATAGATGATGGCGTTCTGGCCGGGACGTCCCTGCTCCACATGCCGGTCAACGCAATTGTAACAGGTGTTGCACTCGGCATCGGGAAACCAGCGGCCATAAATGCCCCGATCAGGATCAAAAATGCGCTCGGGCGATTTGAACCAGGATAGTTCGCGTGCTGCGTCGCCCCAAAAGCCCTGCGGATCGGCTTTCCACCTCGCATAGACCTGATGGTAGCGGCTTTCCATGGGCGTGCTCCCTCAATATTTCTCTTCGTTCCACTCATGGCTTGTTCCACGCGCGGCGTGGTATTTCCGGCGCCAATTCTGCTAGGCGCTCGCGGCGGGGTAAACGGTATCGCCCGCTCTGTCACACCCCGGTTTCTACGTATGCGGGGGGACAAACAAAAACGCCCGGTCAAGGGACCGGGCGTTGACACGAAACGAAACGGGTACGCTTGCGGGCCTGCACTAATGGCTCACGCTGTGCCTCAACCGTTCAATCTGCTCCTTCAATCGCAACTTTTCCCGCTTGAGCTCACTGATTTTCAATTCGTCATATCCAGGATGGGTAATCTCATCGCTGATGCGTTGATCCAACGTACGGTGTTTAGTGGTTAACCGCTCCAAGTGAGCTTCGGTTTCCATTCAAACCTCCCATCGATTGCAACCATATTATTGTGACATAGGTCCGGCGGGACACCAAATTCAATAGATAAAGCTTAGCGGAGTTCCGCTTGCCTCCTGGACCATCCACCGGCATAAGTTTTTCTCATGAATGGAATTTCCGCGCGTAAGCGTTCCACGCAAGAGCGATGACGGCGAGCGATGAAAAATGGTATCGAGCGTACGCTGCGCGAAAAGCTCGGACAATTGCGACAAGAACACCGTGATATAGATACGGCCATCTTGGCGCTTGAGCGCGACGGCCATGTCAATGATTTGCAGATCAAGCGGCTCAAGAAGAAAAAGCTCGGTCTGAAGGACCAGATCCTGCAGATTGAAGGAAAACTTCTTCCCGATATTATCGCCTGATCCGGACCTGTTGAAAACAGCCTTGAAACGCTGACGGCCCACCGTATATTCGCGCCTTTCCGTGCCGAGGGGACAATACCGCAATGGCGAAACAGAGACCCGTGGCCATCATTATGGGCAGCCAATCCGATTGGGCCACGATGCGCCATGCCGCCAAGACCCTCGATGCGCTTGAGATCGGCTACGATGCCCATATAGTCTCGGCCCACCGGACACCCGACCGGCTCTATCATTTTGCGAAAAACGCGCGCGATGAAGGCTATAAGGTCATCATCGCAGGTGCCGGAGGCGCCGCGCACCTGCCGGGAATGGCCGCGGCGATGACGACGCTTCCCGTTTTCGGCGTGCCGGTGGAATCGAAGGCCATGTCCGGCACAGACAGCCTCTTCTCCATCGTTCAGATGCCCGGGGGCGTACCCGTTGGTACGCTTGCCATCGGTAAACCGGGAGCCATCAACGCAGCGCTTTTGGCTGCCTCGGTGCTCGGCCTGAAGGACGAAGGGGTCAACAAACGCTACCTTGAGTGGCGCAAAAACCAGACGGCGGCGGTTGCCGGAATGCCGAAAGACGAATGACGGCGCATCGTCCCACCAGCAAGCCCACCGCCCCTCGCCCACTCCCCCCCCTGTCCACGGTTGGCATTCTGGGTGGCGGCCAGCTCGGCCGCATGCTGGCCGGTGCGGCTGCCCGGCTCGGTTTTCGCACGCACATCTTTGCGCCCGAGAAAGACTCGCCCGCCTTCGATATCGCAACCGCCAAGACGGTTGCCGTTTATGACGATGAGACAGCACTCGATGCGTTCGCCGCAGCGGTCGACGTCATTACCTATGAATTTGAAAACGTGCCCGTCGAAGCAGCGTTCCGGCTTGCCCACCATCGCCCGGTCTTCCCGGATGCGAATGCGCTCTCGGTGGCGCAAGACCGGCTGAAAGAACGCATCTTCCTGAATAACTGGGACATCGAAACAGCACCCCATGCAACGATCGACAGCCTCGATGCATTGGTTTGCGAATCGGAAGCGTTCAATGGGCCATGCGTGCTCAAAACGCGCCGCTTTGGCTATGACGGCAAAGGCCAAGCAAAACTCAACAGTCCCAGCGACGCGGCAAGGGCCTGGGAGACCGTGGCCGGCGCGCGCTCTATCCTGGAGGCTTTCGTGCCTTTTGAGATGGAGATCTCCGTTATCGCCTGCCGAGACCGCTATGGCGCGACGGCCGCTTACGCGGCCACGCATAACACGCATGTTAACCACATCCTGTCCGTCTCGCGGGCGCCCGCCCCGATTGCGCCGGAGACGCAGGCAAGGGCCCGTGCACTTGCCGTCAGAATCGTCGATGCACTTAATTATGTTGGTGTTATCGGGGTTGAGATGTTCCTGGTCCGCTCGAAGGAAGAAGGCGACCGGCTCATCGTGAACGAAATCGCGCCGCGTGTGCACAACTCCGGCCACTGGACGCTTGACGCCGCTGTCACCGATCAGTTCGAGCAGCATATCAGGGCCATTACCGGTCATCATTTGGGCGACACGAAGCGCACCGCGGACGCCGAGATGCTCAACCTCATTGGCGATGAGGCAGAAGACCTCACACCCTTCTTCTCCGAACCGCGGGTGAAGGTTCATCACTATGGCAAAGCCGAAGCCAGACCGGGCAGGAAGATGGGGCATGTAACCCGGCTCCTGCCGCTGTCCAATGGACGGCCTGACGGTTCGATTTCACGGAATGGTTAGACTTTTCGCCGATTGTTCGATGAATTGCGGTGGACTTTTGTTCGACGCTTTGTTAGCCAACCGCCAATTTCATCGACAAAACGAACCCGTGAGCGCGATGACACATTCGCCACAGGATCCGTCGTTTTAGCGATTGGGCCGGAACAATTAAGAGGTCTTTGAAACCGTGCAGGTCGTCGTTCGGGATAACAACATCGATCAGGCGCTGAGAGCGCTGAAGAAGAAGATGCAACGCGAAGGCATCTTCCGGGAAATGAAACTCCGCAACCATTATGAAAAACCCTCTGAAAAGAGAGCGCGCGAAAAAGCCGAAGCGATTCGCCGGGCGCGCAAGCTTGCCCGCAAACGGGCACAGCGCGAGGGCTTGATCCCCGGAAAAGCCCCGCGCCGCTGACCTCGGCAGGCATAAAAAACCTCTTTGAAAGCGAGCCCCAAGGCTCGCTTTTTCTCTTTTTTGGCACCATTTCACGGGATAACGGAAAAATGCCGGCCTCTTGCCTTATTGGCACCCGCTTCGATTGCAGGGGTTGGGATGGTCCGCTAAGAGAAGAACGTGCGGGACAGATGCGGCGCCCCGTCCCCAATCCAGAGGAGTGAATCGTGAAACGCGTAAAAGCCCTGTTGGCTCTGACGGCATTCACGCTTGCTTCCTGCGGAACTCCGCCGACGGCAAATCTGAACAATGCCGGTTCAGCAAACAACATCCAGTCACTGACCCAGGTTATCCGCGAGAAACCGCAAGATCCCGAACCGCTGAACATCCGCGGATCCGCCTACGGCCAGTCGGGGCAGTACCGGCAAGCGCTCCGCGATTTCAACGCGGCGATCGAACTCGACCCGAATTACTATCAGGCTTATGCGAACCGCGCGCTCATCCACCGCCAGCAGGATAATTTCGCTGAAGCAATCGCGGACTATAACCGGGCCCTTGCCATCCAGCCCAATTACGATACGGCTTATGTGGGCCGTGGCAATGTACACCGGCAAATGGGGCAACTCAGTCTCGCGCTTGCCGATTACGGTGAGGCCATTCGCCTGAATTCGGACAACTCGCGCGCTTATTATGGGCGGGCTTTGATTTTTCAAGCACAGGGGCAGCACGCCCTGGCGGTTGACGAGTTCACCTCTGCCATCGGCCTCGCGCCCGCTGTTCCCGAGCCCTATATCGCGCGCGGCATCAGCTATCTCAAGGTGGGCGACGCAAAGGCGGCAAAAACCGATTTCGGCGAAGCGATTGCTTTACGCGACACATCGGCCGAGGCCTGGGCCGGATTAGGCGAAGCAAACGAGCGGCTTGGCGAAATCGAAGAAGCGCGGACAGCCTACAACCGGGCGCTTGCCAACAAGCCAGGCTTTGCGCCGGCCCGTGAAGGGCTCAGGCGGATTGGCAATGTCAGCTGAGGCTTTCTCAGTAATCGCTTGAAATACCCATCTGGCGCAAAAACGTAAGCGTCTTCGGCCACAATTCCCGTTCCCATAAATCGAAATGGTGAGCGTCGTCCATGAAGATGAGATGCTTGGGCTCAACCGCCCGATCATAAAGCACCTTCGCGTGTTCGCCGGGAACAACCTGATCGCGGCCCGCGCCGAAGATAAGAATGGGCGCGTCGACTTCTGCAATCCGCTCCCGCGAAAGAAATGGGTCCCGGACAAGCCAGTTGACCGGCAAAAACGGATAACGCGCAGCCGCTATGTCGACGACAGCTGAAAACGGAGCTTCAAGAACCAAAGCCGCCGGCTCACGCTCATTGGCGATCGCAAGCCCAACGGCGGCACCGAGCGACTCGCCAAAAATCACGACATCCGAAAAACGCTCCGACAGCCAGTCGTAGGCCGCAACGCCATCGGTGATGAGCCCCGGCTCGGACGGGCTGCCGGTGCTGCCCGGATAACCGCGATAGCTCAGGGCTAAAAGCCCGAAACCACTGTCGACGATTTCGCGATAATTCTCTACGCGGTTCGCAAGCGTCGCCCCGTTGCCATGCAGATAGAGCACGGCCGTTCGCCCCGGATTCGACGGCACGAACCAGCCGTAGAGTTGCTCGCCATCGGGGGTCGCAATGGTCACGGCTTCGCCAGCACCGAGCCCGGCAATCCGAGGGTCGACCGCCTCGCCCGACGGACGGAAAAGGATTTGGCGCTGCATCGCGAACAGAAAACCGCCAGCCACAACATAGGCCGTGACGAGAGCTATCGCGAGTTTGGACAACCATTCCACAACGCCCACCTAATGCCCCAAACCCAAGGAGCCCAATTTGGCGTTACTGCTAACAGTCCGACGGTTAAAGTGCTTTGACGATCTCCTCGGTCATTTTCTTTGCATCGCCAAAGAGCATCATGGTCCGGTCGAGGAAGAACAGTTCGTTCTGGATGCCCGCGTAACCCGAACCCATACCGCGCTTCACAAACAGCACCGATCCCGCCTTGTCCACATCGAGGATCGGCATGCCGTAAATCGACGAAGACGGATCGTCGCGCGCTGCCGGGTTGGTCACGTCATTGGCGCCGATGACGAAGGCGACGTCGGCCTGGGAGAATTCGGCGTTGATGTCCTCAAGCTCGAACACCTCGTCATAAGGCACCTGGGCTTCGGCCAGCAGCACGTTCATATGCCCCGGCATCCGGCCCGCCACCGGGTGGACGGCGTAGCTGACCTCGACGCCCTCGGCCTTGAGGTTGTCCGCCATTTCTTTGAGCGCATGCTGGG
>JAKSCL010000172.1 GCA_022360615.1 Hyphomicrobiales bacterium | reverse complement strand
TCGTGGTCGGCGGCAACCGAGACATCCGCCTGGATCGCAAAGGCCTTCCCACCGTTCGCGGTGATCGTTTCGACCAGCTTCTCAAGTTTTTCCTTTCGCCTGGCGACCACTGCGACCTGCGCCCCCTCTTCGGCGAACAGAAACGCCGCAGCATGACCGATGCCCGAGCTGGCGCCGACGATCACGCCTGATTTTCCTGTCAGAAGTCCCACCGTTCACTCCTATCGATGGTGTGAGCCACGCAGTGGAGGATGTGGTGGGCGCAGAAGCTATGATAATGGAAGACGATAAGCTATGACTGTTGCATCCAGCGCGATAATAATTGCCGTGAGAGAATTGGAACATCACGATGGCGACCGTATCGCCCTCATGCGGGCCTTCGTCGAATGTGCGAGACGGCTGAACTTCAAGGCATCCGCGAAAGCCTTGGGGCTGACACCTTCGACCTTGGGCAGGCGTATCGCCCGGCTCGAGGCTCGGCTTGGGGTGGCGCTGTTTTTGAGATCGACGCGCCGGGTCACCCTGACCGAGGCAGGCGCAATCTACTTGCCGCTTTGCGAAGACCTGCTTTCAGCCCTCGATGAAGCCGATGCCACGGCGAGTTCGCTTGGCGGACGCCCAACAGGATTACTCCGCGTGGCAGCGCCGACGACGTTCTCAAGGCTCCATCTGACGGGAAGACTGCCGAAATTCCTCACACGGCACCCCGAAATCCGCCTCGATATCGCTCACTCCGATGCCTATGTCGACCTCGTCGAAGAACGGATCGACATTGCGATCCGGATCGGTCGTCTTGCAGATACGAGCTTGCGAGCGCGCTTCGTCCGCCATCGTGGCGCGCGTTATCGCTCGGCGCCGCTAGCCAAACACATCGACTATCTCAAACGCGATGGCGTCACCCGAGACGGGCACGATGCGGCGATGTTCGACTGGGATGGCGATGCCGCCGACGAGCGGATTTTCGCTTCAGCCTGTGAAGACGACCGCCACCATTTCCGCTTCATCGTCTCGCCCGAGGACGCCGG
>JAKSCL010000160.1 GCA_022360615.1 Hyphomicrobiales bacterium | reverse complement strand
TAGCCAGCGTTCGAAGGGACGCAGCTTGAGCTGGCGCGTGCACCATCGCGTCTGCGGCGACGGCAGGAAGTCGTTGTACTGCTTGAGCCAGAAGTCGAAGTCGCGGTCGGGGTTCAACCGCAATATCGGTTGCCCGAGGAAACCCTCTAGCCGTCCGAGATATTCGTAGACTTCGGGCAGTTCCTTGCCGGTATCCGTGAAGAAATACTCGATTTCCAGCTCAGGGTGGTGCTGACGCATATAGACGGCAAGGGCCGCGCTGTCGCGCCCCCCGGACAGGCCAAGGACGTGTTTCACGGAATCGTTCATCAAGTGGTAGCTCTTCCTTTCCCATTCTTCTTGGAGGGAGCGGGAGTAGCTTGCATGTAGCGCGCACTCAATTCGACCAAGGCGGCTAGAATGATGCTGCGTCGGGTGGTATCTGATTCATCCAGTGCTACCTTGATGCGTTCTATGAGCGCGTTTACGGCATCTCGATCAGAGTCCGCGATGTCGAATTCCTCAAGCATCGGGGCAGGCCGTCCGTTCGTACCGATGACAACGGCCATGGCGTGACGCTTGTCGGGACGGCCCTTGACGCGCGCATAGGTTTCCGCGCGCAAGAATTTTTGAGCCATATCGGCGATTTCGATTGCTGCTTGGTCAAGATCGGGGTCAACCCAGTCGCGGGGCGGCTTGTTCGCGGCGAGACTTGCGATACCCTCGAAGCTTTCGTCGGAATCGTCGAACCGGATCAGCCGGCCAACGAAGGCATCGAGCCGGAAATCCCCGGCAAGCTGCCTGATATTCTCGGCGCGTTCACGCAGTTCCGCGAGCGACTGCGGCGATATGTTCGGCACCTGTAACTCAGCGAGCATCAGGTCGCGCATACGATGCAGCATCGACGGATAAGCCTGCACCAGCTCTTCGAGCCCGTCGCGGACACTCTCGATGACCCGGCGGAGATCGTCATCCGTATCGAGCGTCACGTCCTCTCCGAGAGTTCCTGGAATATCATCGAACAGGAACCGGTTTGGATCGTGTGCTCGTTTGAATAAGTCGCGAATGCGCACCGCGTTAGCAGACAGGCGCATCGTCCGTGTCGTCCAGTTAGGCAACTGCTTGAATATCGACATCAACCCGCGGCCGACATCTATCGGTTCGAGATGCACAAGTTCGTTGGTCCGATCGAGTTCGCGAACGACTTCCGCCATGTCCGACAGAAGACGCCGCGCGATATCCGTCAGGTCCATCGAACGTAACTGGATTATCGATGCGTCCTTTGCGAGATAGTCGGCATCCACGTCATCGAACCGGACCCTGAAAACACCGTCACGATAAACAGCTAACATGTCACGCTGGGACTGGATGAATGCGACGGCGAGAAGCGGCATCAAACCGTCTTTAACGCCGAATGGAGGTTCGCCCCACAGTTCGAAAAGCTCCGAAACGGTCACCGTCCGGTCGGCATTTTCTTTTATATGCTCGAATGCGGCTTGCCACATCGGCGCGAGACGGCACGGATCGTCGCCTGCGACAGGCGCAGCGAACCGGAACGCCTTACCCTGCTGAACGTACAGGCGGGTCTTTTCCAGGATGGAAGCGAACAGCCCGCCTTCGGCCGGATAGCCGTCGATACCAAGCCGCGCTTCACCTTCATTGACGAGCATGCGGTGTAGCAACTTGTTCTGCGCCATTATGGCGCTGCCGGACGGCTGCTGTCGGTTGAGCAGTTCATTATGAAGACGCGGGCTCTCGGGAAAGTGGCGATCCGCTAGTTCCGAGGCGATGCCGTTCAGATCGACCTGTTGCAGCCGTTTCTTATGGTGTTTTTTGCGGAACCACAGTGCGTTATCGAAAGCTCTATGCAACTCGGTTTCTAAAAGCGCCTGCAATGCCGCAAGCCGGGCCGAAACCTCCCGCCGGGCAACCTGGTCCCCGGCCAATTCAGGGTGATCGTTGCTGACATTTTCCAACGCGATCAGCTCCCGCGCCAGCGGCACGACGGCCCAAGACTGTTTGGAAATGCCGACGACGATGTCGCCCTTGTCCTTGCCACTGTGGGAGGCCGCTTCCCGGCAAAGCTTTTCAGCCCGCCCCTCTCTTTCTCCCTCCGTCGGAATTGCGAGCAGAAACTGTCCAATCGCACCGTTCTCCGGTTCGAATCCAGCGGCGAATTCAACAATGCCGCTGACCGGCACGATGTTCACATCAAACCACCTCATGGCGCCGGTTTCGTGGTAGTGGCGCTTGGCGAGGATCGGCTGAAGACCGGCAAGCGACTTCAGGTGCTCGAAATCGATCTCGTCGATTTCATCAAGCGCCGTTCGGACCGCCTGTTCGATATCGAAGTCGCTTCCGGCGAAAATGGCGCGGGCGTCGAGGAACTTCTTGAAGATCGTGAGCGACCGGCTATCGAGGTAGGAAAGCGTATTCTCAAGCGCTTTTCGAGGCATGTCAGGAAAACAGGATCGCAGCAATTCGGAATTCGGAAGGAGGCCCGAGCGTTCCTTGAACAGGTCGATCACAGCGATGGTCTTGAGCAACCTTACATGCAGCGCGTCGCCGCCAAGGGACTCGCAGCGTTCCAACGCCTCTGCCGCCAGCGCCCATCGGTGGCCGTCGGGTGAAGCGAGAATCGACGGCTCCAGGTTGGCGCGCAGATAGTCCCACAGCCGGTCGGGGCCGTAGAGTTCACCGTCCTTCGCATGGTTCAGGAAGTCCTGGAAACCGTGCAGTTCGGATGAATTGAGGAACCCGAAAATACTGCGCTGGTTCTGGCCGAAACGCCGTCGCGAAATCGGACCGAGCAACGCGGCGACGACCGGGTGCAGCGGCCAGCAGGCCTCAAGCATCGAAGCCAGCCGCGAAGCATCCTCACGAGGTCGGTCGCGCCGCGCGAATGCAGCGACCGAAGACGCAAGAGCGCTCGGCTTTTTCGCGATGTGATCGCTCTCTATCGCACGGGAGATGAGGTCGATCTGCTCTTCACCCGCCGTATCCACGACAAGGTCGATGAACCGGCCCTGTATCTTCGCCCACTCGTCGCGCATGTCATGCGAAAGCCGATGCGCGTATTCCTCGAATGCTTGGTGCAACACGCCGACGATCAGAAGACGCCCACCACTGCGCGAAGCCGCTTCCGCAAGCTGCTGGAGGATATAGATATCCGAACC
>JAKSCL010000174.1 GCA_022360615.1 Hyphomicrobiales bacterium | reverse complement strand
CGTTTCGGCGAAAGACCCGGTCACGAAAGGCGCGCGAGTAGAGTGAACGCTCACGGACGGCGATATCCTCCTGCTCGAAGGGCACCGGCTCTTCTTCAAGACCGGAAGGCGGCACCGCTTCGCCCACGCGCGGAAGAACGGCGTCCTCTTCGGCCAGACCGATGGAGAGGATGCGGTTGAAATCGCTGACCGAAAGTGGGCGCACGGCTGCTTGGGCGCGGCCCGAGAGCCGTCCTTCCGCGTTCAAGAGACCGCGTTCAACCAAACCGTTGTCGCTCCTGAAAGGGACGGGGCTGGCGAAATCGAGATAGCTTCCTGGCTCGATCAGCGCCAGAAACATGCTTGGCGTCTTGGGATCGGCGATGACACGCCCAACTTTCGCGGCGGCGAAATAACCGCGCGTCCCCGTGACTTTTTTCGGCTCGTAGTAGACGATCCAATTGCCGATGCAGGCTTCGACACGGCTAAGATATTGCTGCGGAAACTGATAGCGCTCAGACGGACTGTCGTCATAGATCGAATCTGAGCGATGGATAAAGACTCCAAACCCCATGACACGCTTCTAGCGCGCTTTTGTTTATAAAGCACGAGTGCATGATGTCGGTCAGGCGTATAAAACCTGTCGGAGAGGCTGACGGGGAGCAACCCGCGGCTGTTTCTGGAGGCTGTGTTTTCAGCGCCTGAAGTGATGAGCCGGACATGGAAGTGACGGTGATCGATTGCGCCATCTGACCGTAAATTTCTTCGTGACATTCAAAGAACCCGAACATACCGCGTTGCGCGGCCGCAATACCGCTGGCAACTTCCTTCAGCGCCGCGATCACAGCTTGCGCAACATTCTTCAAGTCATAGGAAAACGCCGTCACGCGCGATGTTCTCGCAACGTCTGACGGAGGTCATTCCTTTGGGCAATTTTTGTCTTTTATTTCGAGGCAGGGATCACGGGCGACGAAACGCGGGCATGCTCCGCCAAAACCGTCGACCGTGTGACATGGCAGGACAGATCTAGGAAAGACCCCAAATGCAAGACAATGACGCCCGGTTAACGAACCCGGAAGCGCCGCCAACGCCGCAGCGGATCAAAGGCTGGATTGGCGAGGCTGGACATGCATATTGGATGCGCGCCGCCGATACGATCGAGAAGAACTATCCGGGCGTGTTCGATCCGGAATGGCTCTATGGCGGAAAAAAGCACGGCTGGTCGCTGCGTTACAAAAAGAGCCGGTCGTTTTGCACATTCATCCCCGAGCGGGACTGCTTCCATATCCAGATTGTTTTTGGAGCCAAGGAACGCGAGAAGCTTCAAGAGATACGGGACCAGTTGTCGCAAGAAACGCTTAAAGCCTACGACGCGGCAACGACCTATCACGACGGGAAATGGCTTTTCCTGCCCGTAAACAGCGATCGGGTCCTACAGGATATCGAGAGAATGCTGGCCGTCAAACGCAAGCCGAGGAAAGGTACAGAACACTGACCCGGTCGCTTTGGCCGCCAAGTAAACCACGCCTAGGCGCTACAGGGTTTGAGTTCCCTCCGCGCCATATGGCTATGGCGCGGATTTCACCGGCATCTTCGGTCCCTATGGCCGATGAGGGGGCGCGAGTGATGCGCTCATGTCAGATAGACCGATGACAAGGCAAGACCGATAAAGCCGGCGGCGAAGGCGAGCGTGGAACTCCAGCGCGGCGGACGCGGCGCGTCACCCTCGGCGACCATGTCCTCGATGGTTGTAAGCATCAGCAAGCCGATGATGAAGGCCAGCGCTGCGGACTGAATCGGCTCGGCCGCTCCGCGCAACAGGAAATAGCCGCCCCCCGCGCTCACAAAAATCGGCAGGGTCAACAGAGTGGCGGTGAGGAGCCGGGTGCGGCGGCATGACACATAGGCTTGCAGATTGGCGTTTGCCGCATAACCGCCTGGAATGTTTGCGAACAACTGCGATGCGGCCAGCAACAGCCCCAGGCTGAGCGCGGCGGCCGAGCCCGCGCCGGTCACCAGCCCATCGGCGAAGAGGTCGGCGCCGATGGCCCCATAGACCATGAAGGCACCGACCGCGTGTTGTCCTCCGCGATAGAAAGCGCGGATACTGTATGCGAGGCCGAGCGAAGCAAGCGCGCCGGCTAAAAAGGCCGGCAGCATTGCCGGAACGGAAAGTCCGGCGAGCACGCGTGGCATTAGGTCGATGGCGATAAGGGCAATCGCAATGCCGGCCGCACCGTGGAGAGCAGCGCCGATGACCCAGCGGGGCGGCCGGGCGAGTTCGGCAAGGATGGCGCCGATCAGACTGCCGGCGGCTGGAAGGCAGGCATAGGTCATGACCTGGGCGAAGGTGGCAAGATCGCTCACGATGCGGCTCGGCTGGGATGTTCCCTCGGTACGGTTGCGTCCGGGCTAAGAGCCTCGGACGTTCAAATGGAACCGCCTGAGGCTTGGATCGTCCGGGCTTGCGGCGGCGTGGTGGCAGGACTGGGACTAGACCGGATAAGGCGAAGGGGAAAGACCGCAATTGCGGCATGATGGCTGTCCGGCTCGACAAAAAGAGCGTTCGGCGCGTGATAACCTGCCTTTCGACTTTCCGCCGCCCGGCCGATGCGCGCAAACCGTCATGACGCCCTCCGCTCGGCCGCGATTGAGTAAACCTCCGTGCGCAAGTCCGATTCCGGCGTTTCCGCCGGATCATTCGCGTAGACCTCCCAGGTGGGCACGCCCAGGCTCTTGCCGTCCCTGGCGAGTTCCGCCTCGACCGCCGCATAGGCTTCGCGCAGCCCTGAATAAGGCCCGGTATGCGTGAATGTGTGGACTGTGCCGCCCGGCGTAACACTGGCTTCGACATCGTCCGCCGCCCTCCCCGCATCCTCTTCGGATACCGGTATCGCGGCGCGAAAGACCATCCTTTCGGGATCGTAATCATGATAGACCGCCATCGGTGCCCCTCCGGGCGCGATGCCGCTTTCCTTCATGAACGCCATCAGGCGTCCAAAGGCCTTGTCCATTTCCTTTCCGATCAACACCGGGTCCATGGGCGCGGCGCCGGCAACGTAGAGATAAGGCGTTTCGGCGACCTCGACGGTCTTGATCCCCATGATCGGTGTCCTTCGTTTAAGGCGAGAAAAAGCGCCGCGTCCGGGAACCGGCACGAACGTCCATGGTTTGACGTGCCGCAAACGGCATGTGGTTCCGATCCGGTAATCACGGTCTGGCCGCCGTCAAGTCATTGATGCCGGTCAATTGCCGGCACGCCCAACCGTCAAACACGGCAAGCGTGTGCCTCGTGTGTGCGTGGTGAGCCGTTTTCGCAGCATTGATCGCCTGGAAAGGCCGACGCCGAGGCTGGGATGGGATGCAGCCGCAGTGAGGACGCCAGCTAAAATGACACGGCGGAGACTGCAGACGTCATCGGTGCACGACATGCTGGCTGGGCCGCTGGGCTGGCTGATAGCCACCGGTTGGTTCGACGGCTTAAAGATGGCGATGCTGCCGCGCGAATTTCGCGAAGCCAGGGCCCGCGCCATTGCTTTCGCGCATCCCGATGCAGAGGATTTTCTTGGCGCGCTGAACATCGATGAAGACGCACGAAAGCGTCTACGCGAACCGGCGGTGAGGGCGTTGAGCGAACTTGCCGCCCGCCGCCGCGATCTGGATAGTGTTCAGGATCAGTGGGAGGACGTGGTCTGGGGCGGCGCGTCCGCCGATGACGGCGCGCGGGTCGAGCTTGAGGAAAGGCGCCGTGACCTTTCCGAAAAGGCGGTCAAGCCGCCCGGACTGTTTCGATTTCTCTCAACGGAATCTTCATTCGCCCCAACGGGGTTTGCCATACCCTACCCCTTTGAAGCCCTCAGCCAACTGAATGGATGGCTTAACGATCCCGCCGCCGCCTATGCCGCACCTGAAAAGATCGATGACATTGAGCGATCCGCAGAATTCCCCGGCCCCGCGGGTCCTGAATACCTGATCCGCTTTCAATCTCCGTCGTCTTTTATGAAAGGCGGCGTTGTGACGGCCCGCGTCTATGAGCCGGCCCAGTCCACATCCGCAACGCCCACCTTCGTTTATGGCAGCGGGCTCGGCATGGTTTACGACCTTATCCGCTATTGGCCCGAGGAAGACTATATGGCGCGCCGCCTTGCCGCGCGCGGCGTCCGCGCCG
>JAKSCL010000365.1 GCA_022360615.1 Hyphomicrobiales bacterium | reverse complement strand
TCGGTTGGCTCGAATGGCGTGCCATTTGCGTCGACGCCGATGGTCGGTTCGAATGACGTGGAGTAGCTGACATAAGGGGCCAGCCCGTTGTCGAACTGATAGAGCAGGCCAGCGCGATAGCTCGGGGAGCTGCTCGACTGGCTGCTGGTGGAGCCCGTCAGGCGGTTCTCGGTGGCCTGTTCCGTCCAGTCGTAGCGTACGCCGAACACGGCCCGGAGGCCGCCGAGGCTGAGCTGTTCCTGAATGTAGACGCCGGTCTGCTGCAGCGTCTGTTCGTTGTCGATGATCGTCGCGAAGGGGCCGACCGATACGCCGTATTGCGGGTTTGTGACGTCGAGCGGCGGGGCGCCGCCGAACTGGTATTCCCAATTGCTCACCGAATGCTGGAAATCGATACCGACGAGCGCGGTGTGTTCGACTGCACCTGTCCTGAAGCTGAATTGCGCGTGGTTGTCGGTGGCAACGCCTCCGACATCCTCGATCGAACGGACGGCTTGGCGCGGCAGGAGCCCCGTGGCCGTGATCGGTGCGGCGATCTGTATGCCCTGGAGATCGAGATCGATCGCGGAATACCGGGTCTTCGAACTGACGCTGACGGCGTCGTTGAAGCGGTGATCGAAGCTGTAGCCGACGGCGTATTGCTCGCGTTCGTAGCTGTCGAAGCCGGGATCGCCCACGTTTAGCTCGGGATCGAGGGCGGATTTGAATGCATCCGGCGCGAGCGAACGCGCGAAACTGGAATTGAAGTAGCCGCCTTCGGGATCGTTTTGATAGAAGCCCTGCAGAGTTAGCTGCGTGTTGACGTCCGGTTCCCATCTTATCGCCGGGCCGAGGGCGACGCGCTCCTCGTTGACGTCGTCGTAGCGGGTTCCCGAACGGCGGCCTATGGCGCTCAGGCTGTATTGCCACTGCCCGTCGGCATCGATGGCCCCCTGGCTGGTGACGCCGCCCTGCAGGCGTTCGTAGCTTCCGCCTTCGCCCCTGGCCTCGTTGTAGGACGTGGGGCTGGGCATCCGACTGATCTGATTGACCAAGCCGCCCGGGCTGGTCTCACCGTAGAGGACGGCGGAGGGGCCCTTTAGGACGTCGATGCTGTCGAGCAGGAAGGGGTCGACCGACGGCAGCGCGAAGGCCTGGCCCCGGGGCAGCTTCAGCCCGTCAAGGAAATCGACGATCCGGGTCGAGGTGCCGAAGCCGCCGAAGCCGCGCAGGAATATGCTCTCGTATCGGCTGGTGGTGTCGGGCGCGGACAGGACGCCGGC
>JAKSCL010000352.1 GCA_022360615.1 Hyphomicrobiales bacterium | reverse complement strand
GAGCCTGCTGATAGACGATCTCCCAAGGCGGCAGATCGTTGGGCATCCAGCGCCCAGGGCGCGTTCGTCTTGATGATGTAACGCAGGCCGTTGAAGACCTCGCGCAGCGAATGGGTGCGCTGCCCGCTCTGTTCCGGCAGAAGCGTCAGATAGGGCGCAACAAGTGCCCATTCCTCGTCGGAAACGTCAGATGCATGAGATTTGTGGCTATCGATCATCCCGCAAACCTCAGAAATTATGGTTCATCAGTCTATAACAGCCTCTAGGCTTAGGCTCAGGATTCATTGGTCACAACCAGAATGCGACCGCAGCTGCGATGCAGATGGCGGAGAAGAATGTGTGAGCGCATCGGTCGTAGCGTGTTGCAATGCGCCGCCAATCCTTGAGCTTACCGAACATGTTCTCGATCTTGTGACGCTGGCGGTAGAGCGTCTTGTCGTGGGGGATAGCGACCTTGCGGCTCTTAGATGGTGGGATACAGGCTTCGATGCCTTTGCTGACCAGCGCGGTGCGGAACCAGTTGGAATCATATCCTGTGTCGCCGAGCAAAGCCTTGGCCGGCGGAAGCGCGCCCAGCATGAGCTTTGTGCCCTTGTGATCGCTCATCTGGCCTTCGGTGAGCAGCATGACGAGCGGGCGGCCGATCTCGTCGTAGATGGCATGCAGCTTTGAGTTCAAACCGCCTTTGGTACGCCCGATACAGCGGGGAAGAGCCCCTTTTTAAGCAGGCTCGCCGCCGTGCGATGCGCCTCTAGGTGGGTCGCGTCAATCATGATCCGCTCCGGCTTCAGCCCTTCGCTCGCCAGCCCCGCAAAGATGTGGTTGAACACGCCCATCCTGCTCCAGCGGATAAAGCGGTTGTAGAGCGTCTTGTGTGGGCCATAGCCCTTCGGCGCGTCCTTCCACTGAAGGTCATGCTTGATCAGATAGACGATGCCGCTCACCACGCGCCGATCATCAACCCGTGGAACACCGTGCGACAGCGGGAAATGTGGAGCAATCCGAGCCATTTGGCTTTCGCTCAGCAGAAAAAGCCCACCCATCAGGACCTCCCAAAAAGACACTCTGAATCACGTTCAACTGCAAATTAATAAGTCTTCAGCCCAGCGCGGGGTTCACCCCTGACGGGTCGATTTGCGCGGGCGGCCGCCATTCGCAACGACGTTGAGCGCGTCTTTGTTGAGAAGGCCAATCAGATCGCCCTCGGAAAAGGCGATCAGGCCCTCCTTTTCGAGCCGGCGCATGGAACGGCTGATGGTCTCGGGCTTGACCCCGATGTAATCGGCGAGGTCGCTCTTGCGGATGGGCAGCCGGACGCTGTCGCCACTCTCCCCGTTTGCTTTTGAACATGGCCAGCTATGGAACTCAAGAAGCGCCGAAGCGAGGCGCTCAAGCGGCGTCTTGCAGGCCAGGCTGGTGCAGTGATCGCGCATCCGGGCGCAGTGCGCGCGCAGCTGTTCGATCATCGCATTGGCGATATCGGCGCGCTCCGGTGCCGATAGGTCGAGTTTGCCCGCGTCCAGGGTCAAAAGCCTTGTTGGCGTCAGCGCGGTCAGGGTGCCGTTCGGTTTGCGTGCGGAGCAGCGCAGATCGACCAAATGGTTTTCATGGAAGAGGGCTGAATACACCCGCCGTCCATCGGTCGTCTCCTGGACAACGCCAACCACGCCGGAAAGCACAATCCCAAGATGCGCGGTTACGTGCTCTCCGCGTGACAGGATATGCTCGCTCGCGGCGTTGAGAATGTTCTCGATGCTTTCTTTGGAAAGCGCGTTCCAGGGTTTGCCTGTGAGGAGAGTGGTTGGACCGCCATCTTGGGCGGTATCGACGGGGCGCATTGCAATACTCTTTTTGTGTTATGCTGCGATGCATCATGTCCCCCGTCTTGCGGCAATGATTTCCATCAAACTCCTTGCAAAAATGCTTCCATGCGGTGACGGGCGTACGGACAGGGCCGTCGCGTTTTAAAAGGCGGCTTTGCATGTTCAGCCGCGTGGGCAATTCGCGCTCCTCTCAGTCAGCGCTTTTTTGATGCGTTCGAGCCGAGTCATCCATGTGGTCCCGGCTCATGCCGCACGCTTTCCATTCAAACACCGTGAATGCCGGTCCGCCTTCTGGAATCCGGTGTGGCAATGAAAAACTGATTGTTCTCAGAGAGCTGGCAAACTGTTGTTTGCTTCTGGCTGCCGGTAGGTGAAGAAGTTGATGTCTTGCTTCCAGAAGTAGTTGAGGAAGATGTGGAGCTAGTGCTAGGTTTGAATGAATTAGTCGCAGTGGTTGGCGATTCAGCTTTCAGCGTTGTCTCTTTCCTATCCACCTTCTTCACAACCTCAGCAGCCTTCTTAGTGACAGCTTTAGCTTTAGATTTTGGCTTGGTGGAAGCTGGCTTCGGGGGCACTGAAACAACTGTGTTCTTGAACGTTGCTGGTTCCTCAGTTTTCGAGGATTTTGCTTTAGTAACTTTGGAAGTAGTCTTTTCTTCCTTAACGGGGGGGGATCCAGCTTTAGATTTCTTACTTGGTGGAG
>JAKSCL010000227.1 GCA_022360615.1 Hyphomicrobiales bacterium | reverse complement strand
TCGAAGCGGAAACATAAGTTCGCGCGGTAGTCCATCGGCTAGTTTGGCTCTTGGAGAGCGGGGACGTGGTGGCGGTGAGATTTTGGGGCAACATGTTGGGGCACGTCCAAAACGCTTCAGCAATACGAACACACGCCCGCTAGCCTCGAAAGCCACCCTCGCGCCGTCTCCTTGGGCAAGTGCCAATCCGGCTGGACCCGATAGGGCATTTGATCGGGCTCAATGCCCCTTTGCCTGTGCCGATGACAACATCTCCCAAATCCTAAAATCCAAACGGGAGGACATCATGAAAATTGCAAACGCCGCATCGGGCTTGGCTTTCGCCGCCGCGCTTGGAATGGGGAGTGCCGCGCTCGCGCAGGACGAAAGCTTCACGACATTCAGGGTGCTGAAGCCCGGATTGTCGGTCGAAGCGGCGGAAGCGGCCTTGGCCGAATGCCGTGAAAGGGGCTACCAGGTGGCGGTCAGCGTCACCGACCGGTTCGGCGTTTTGCAGGTGACGATCCGCGATCAATTGGCCGGTGCGCACACGCCCGATACGTCCTTTCGAAAGGCGTGGACGGCGGCAAGCTTCCGGACGGACACCGGCGAACTCGGAGAACTCACCGAATCCGGCGAGGCCTGGGCGATCCGCAATGTCTCAAACGCCCTGCCTCTG
The DNA here is from genome assembly GCA_022360615.1 of Hyphomicrobiales bacterium. Taxonomy (GTDB): domain Bacteria; phylum Pseudomonadota; class Alphaproteobacteria; order Rhizobiales; family JAKSCL01; genus JAKSCL01. Next base: position 34,347 of record JAKSCL010000227.1, on the reverse strand, counting down.
GGCGGGGGTGTGAGGGTCCTTGCGGGCGACGGCGACATGGTTGCCGCCATTGGCGTGTCGGGCGCGCCGTCCGGGACGGAAGACGAGGCCTGCGCCAATGCGGGCATCGCGGCGATCGAGGACCGCATCGCGTTCTAGGCGCCGCAGGCCGGAAACAGGCCTTCACGGCTGTCCTCTCCGGCGCGGCGCGCGCATCATTCCGGCGCTTCGGTTTCCCGAAGCGGCAGCTTGTACAGCACCCGTTCGCTGGCTGGCCCGGGTGCCCCGCCGATGACGGCAATCCATTTTTTCCGCATTCGCGCTCTCAAAGTTGACTTTGAGAGTCCGGCATTCAAAGCAATGGCAATGCTGGTGTCTGATTGCATTGTGCGCTTGCAAGACTGCGGCGCTCCAAGAATTTCCGGCCAAAGGCGGAACGCCGAAACGGCCAGCCGACCCGCACCAATCGTTCCAGCAGATGGATTCAATGCGCGATTACTATGGATGGAGAGCCCGTCTCGGCCTGATCTACATGGCCTCAAGCACGGTCATGGAGCCGGAATTCGCGGCCATGTGCCCGGAAGGTGTCTCATTTCACACCTCCCGCATCGGTTTGCCCGCGCCCACGGTCGAGGGCCTTTCAAGCATGATGGGCGATGATGAAACGGAACGCTGTGTGGCCGAACTGGCCGTCGCGCCTCTTCATGCCATCGTTTTCGGCGGAACGAGCGCGACCTTCCTTGAAGGCATCGGCTGGGACCGAACGATCATCGAACGAATGCAGGGGGTCAGCGGCGGCATACCGGTGACGACGACATCGACGGCGAGCCTGGAAGCCCTCCACATGCTCCGCGTTGAGAGGATCAGCGTGATCACGCCTTATCTTGGCGAAGTGACGGAACGCGCCCGGCGTTTCTTTGCCGGTAACGGCTACGAGGTTCTTCGCGCGGAGGGTATGGAAATCGCCACCGATTACGGGATCGGCGCCGTCACGACCGAAGAGCTTTACGCGTTCGTGCGCGGGAACGCCCATCCAGACAGCGATGCTGTTTTCATCAGCTGCACGAATTTGCGGACCATCGGTGCGTTGGAATCGCTCGAGGAGGACCTTGGGATTCCGGTCGTCTCCGCCAATCAAGCTTCATTTTGGGGGGCGCTCAGACTCGCCGGCGTGCGGGCCAAAATCGAGGGTTTTGGACAGCTTTTGCACATCTGATGCACAGAAGCCGAGCCACATTGTTGCGGCGCCCCACCCATTCTCGGGCCTTTGCAGAAAAGGAGAAAGACATGCGGCCGATCGTTAGACTTTCCAACACCTGCCGGGCGGCCGTCCTTGCCGGTGCAGTCGCGGTTCTTGCGTCCGGCCCGCCGGTTGCCGCCCTTGAGATTCGGGCGGCGACCGAGGTCGCATCGGGCGGGGACCTGGCGATCCTGGTGGAAGAATTCAAGAAGGAGGTGGATGAGCGGTCGGGCGGCGACGTCACCATTTCAACGTTTACGGGTGGCGCTCTTGGAACGCAGCGGCAGCTTCAGGAACAGATTGTTCTCGGCACGATCGAGGTTGTGGCGACGGCCTCCGATATCGTGGAACTTTCAGGCGCGTTCTCCGTCTTCGACCTGCCGTTCCTTTTCAGCGACTCTGCCCATGCCCACCGCGCCATGGATGGCGCGCTTGGCGAGGCGCTCAACGAAACGCTGATCGAAGACCAGGGCGTTCGCGTCATCGGCTTCGGGGAGCTTGGTTTCCGGCATATCACCAACGCCGTTCGCCCCATCACGTCGCCAGGCGATCTGGAGGGCATGAAAGTCCGGACTCCGTCGAATGAACTCAGGATCGCTGCATTCGACGCACTCGGCGCCGCCCCGACGCCGATCGCATATTCGGAACTTTACTCGGCGCTGCAGCAAGGCGTTGTCGATGGGCAGGAAAACCCGCTGACCACGATCCAGGAACAGTCGCTCTGGGAAGTTCAGGATCATGTGGCGATGACCTATCATGTCTTCACACCGGGCTATCTGATCGTGAATAACGGCTGGTGGCAGGGACTTGACGACGCCACGCGCCAGATGCTGTCCGAAGCAGCGGCGGCGGCGGCCGGATCCCAGCGGGCGATTTTGGCCGCGTCCGTCGGCGATATGCGCGAACGTGCCGAGGAGAACGGCATGACATTCAGTGAACCGGACCTAGGGCCTTTTGTGGAGAAGACCCGCGGCGTTTGGGCAACGTTCGAAGAAGAGCATGGCAAAGCCCTCATCGAGGCTGTCGACAGCGTGCGCTAAAGCGCTGCGAAGGATCACGGCGCCACGTGCCGCCAAGCGTAACGCCCGACGCCGATGACCGTCATCGACAAGGCCGTTGAAGCGCTCGTCGCCATGCTCATGGCGGCGCTGGTTGTCCTCGTTTTCCTTGCGGTTTTTTTCCGCTATGTGCTGAACGATCCGCTCACCTGGTCGGAAGAGGTGGGCCGGATCTGTCTCGTCTGGGTCAGCTTTCTCGGGGCGTATCTTGCGCACCGGCGGGCCGACCATATCGCCGTCACCGCCCTTCTTCAGGGGTTGCCGGACCGGGTCCGGATGGTGGTGCGCCTCGCGGTCACCGCCTTGCTCTTCGGTTTCCTGGCCGTCCTTGTTTGGTATGGCGGGCAGTATGCGCTGCGTTTCATCGCGGCGACCACGCCGCTTCTCGATATCCCGATTGGCGCCGTCTATCTCGCCATGCCGCTGTCCGCGCTGTTGATCGCGCTCAGCATGATCGTCGGCGTTGCGGGCGAGGTGAACGATTGGCTGCGCAGCAAGCGCGGCGGAACCGGTTCCGAATGATCCTCGCCATTTTGCTGCTGCTTATCGTTCTGATCTTTGCCGGCATGCCGATCGCATTCGCGATCGGCTCGGTTGCCTGGCTTTACATGGCCGCAAGCGACGTCCCGCTCATTATCCTGGCCCAGCGGATCGCGACGGGACCCGACAGTTGGGTCCTACTCGCCATGCCGCTGTTCGTGCTTGCCGGCCTCCTGATGAATGACACCGGCATATCGAAGGGAATCCTGCGCCTTGCCGAAGCATTGATCGGCCATCTGCGCGGCGGTCTCGCCATGGTCAACGTGCTCGCAAGCATGCTTTTCGGTGGCGTTTCGGGATCGGCGGTCGCCGACACGGCGGCGCTCGGGTCGGTGCTGATCCCGGGCATGACCAAGCGCGGCTACAAACCGGAAGTGAGCGCGGCGATCACGTCGTCCTCGGCAAGCATCGGCATTGTCATTCCACCCTCCATTCCGATGATCCTTTACGGCGCAATCACCAGCGTTTCGGTGGGCACGCTTTTCATCGCCGGGTTGATTCCGGGCCTTCTGATCGGACTTTCGCAGATCCTTGTGATCGCGGTGCTTGCCCGCCGCAATGACTGGGGGGCCGTCCACCGTTTTTCTTGGCGGGCCCTGGCCGAAGCGGCCTGGCAAGGCGTGCCCGGCTTGATGATGCCGTTGATTATCATCGGCGGTATCTTGAGCGGCGTCTTCACCCCAACCGAGGCGGGCGGTGTCGCGGTGGTCTACGGGCTTGCCGTATCCGTCTTGTTTTACCGCGGCCTGACGTTTGCCGTCCTTTACCGGGCCCTCGTCAAGGCCGGTGTCCTGACGGCCGTCGTGATGCTCATCATCTCAACCTCCTACGCGTTCGGCTGGGTGATGGCGCATGAGCAGATCCCGCAGGCGATTGCGAATTGGATCAGCGGGTTCGCGCTCAGCGAGACCGGCTTCCTGATTATCACGGCTCTCATCCTGATTGCCATGGGCGCGATCCTGCACGGCGATCCGCTGCTGCTGATCATGGTGCCCATTCTTTATCCCACGGTCATCGCCCTTGGCGTCGATCCGCTGCATTTCGGGATCATCATGGTGTTCTGCGTCGCCATCGGCCAGCAGTCGCCGCCTGTCGGCAGCACGCTTTTCGTCGTAAGCGCCATCGCCAAGCGCGATATCTTTGCGATCAGCCGGGCGAACATTCCCTTCGTTCTGGCGCTGGTTTCCGTGTTGCTGGCGGTGATCCTGGTGCCGGAAATCACCTTCTTACTGCCCGAGTGGAGCGGGTTGCGCTGAACGCGTCTCGGGCATGTCTTCCGCGGGGGGCTCCGCCTCTTCTAGAATAAACGTCTTGAACACACGAAAGGCTTCGGTCTGGCGGGCTGTCTGGCGCGTGATCAACATGTGCTCGGAGGTGTAGCGGAGGTCCGGTCTCCCGACTTCACGCAGTTCGCCAATGTCCACCCATGGGCTGGCGTAATGGTCCGGCAGATACCCGATATAAAGACCGCTTCGAATGAGAATGAGCATCGCTTCCATGCTGGCGACGACGGCGCGCGATGCCGTGACGTCGAACTGAGCACGGTCGAATGCCTCATGATAGGACCGCAGAACAACCCAGTCGGCTTCCAAGGCAGCACTGCCCTTCTGGTTCTGCGGGCTGCTAAAAAGCGGATGGCCGGGTCCGCAATAGACACTGTGCCGTTCGCGGAACAACGGGGAGAATTCGAGCCCTGAAATGCGCCTTACGAACGGTCCGACAGCGGCGTGGATGCGCCCGTCCAACACCCCGTTTTCTAGATCTTGCCGCGATTCGGTCAGGAGTTCGAAAGCAACCGAGTTCTCGAGCGCATTGAAACGCCGCAAAGTCCGCATTAGCGGAAACCCGGGATGGGTGACAAGGCCATCCACCGTCCCAACAACAAGCCTGCCCGACAGGAGATTGCCGGCTGAGGTGATGCTTCCGGCGAAATCGTCGAGTATGCTGAGGAGCTGTTTGACCTCGTCGTAAACCACCCGTCCGCGGTTCGTCAGCCGAAAGCCGCTCCTGCCGCGCTCGCACAGGCGGAAACCCAACCGCTTTTCAAGGTCGGAGATATGGATGCTGATCGTCGATGAGGTGACGTTCAGAAGCGGCTCGGCCACAGCATAGCCGCCGGCTTCCACCACCGCTGCAAAAACGCGCAGGAGGCGCAGATCGATATCGGAAATCCTACGCACGTACTCTTACCTTTCGTCAACGCATCCTTCATGAATTCTCAAAGTCCACCTTAAACCAATTCAATCGAATATGCGGCCACCGGAATGGTAGCAATGGAAGCTCAAGACTGCCCATTTCTTGTGCGATACACCAAAGGAAGAAAGCCAATCGATTATGCACGGTATGCTTGAACAGGACCGCGACATCTTCGAGGTTGCCGATCACACGGAGCATGTCACATTTCAAAGAACGGCGCGGCCCACCGCATCCGGCTATCAGCTGCCGATGATCGTGCATGACCGGCTCGCCTTTTCGCCGGAAGAATATGTGCGCCGCTACGACCTCATCCAGATGGCGATGGCCGATGAAGGGCTCGATGCGCTGCTCGTGCGCGGGCCCGAGAACATCACCTTTTTCTCCGGCTATGAAACGCCCGGCTACTACAAATATCACTGCGTCGTCGTGCCGAGGGATGGCGAGCCCGTGTTCCTCGTGCGGGATTTCGAGTGGATCAACACGCCGGAATATGCCTGGTCGACGAAGATCGCCAAGGTCTTCGATTGGGACCATCCGCCGAGCGTGACGGTCAATGTGCTGCAGCAGCTCGGTCTCGGTTCGGGCAAGCGCATCGGGGTCGAGAAACACGGCTTCTATTACACCGTCGACGAGCACGAGACGTATGCGGCGGCGATGCCGGACAACGCTTTCATCGACGCAACCGAGATTCTTTGGAACGCCCGGCTGATCAAGTCGGACGAGGAGATCGCCGTCATGCGCCGCTCCGCCGCGCTGGTCGACCTTGCCATGCAGGCGGGCTACGAGGCTTCGCGGCCCGGCGCGTCGGCGGATGAAATCTCCGGCGTCGTCAACAAGACGCTGCTCGAAAACGGCGGGGAGTATATGGGGCTGCCCCCCTTCGTGCTCGCGGGCGAGCGCTCCTGCCTGCCGCACCAGACGGGCGGGTCCAACCGCCTGAAGGACGACGATCTGATGTATTTCGAGATCTCGGCCTCGCAGAAGCGCTATACGGCGGCGCTGATGCGCACGATCTTTCTTGGTGACCCGAGGGACGAATGGCTGCGTGCGGCGGACGCTTGCATCGGCGCCGTCGAAGCGGCGCTTGAGACCATCAAACCCGGCGCCACGCCCCATGACGCCGACACCGCTGCGCGGGCCGTGACCCAGAAAGCGGGTTTCGGCGATTATCACCGCAACCGTCTCGGCTATTCCATCGGGGTGAGCTATCCGCCCGATTGGGGCGAGGGCGAGATCATGTCCTTGCGACAGGAAGAATACCGCGAACTCAAACCCGGCATGACCTTTCACATGCCGCCCCTGTGTCTTAAATACCGGGAATACGGCATCGGCTTCTCGGAATCGATCGTGGTGACGGAGACGGGCTGCGAACGCCTTTCCAAGCTGCCGCGCGACGTCATTGTCAAAAAGTGATGCCCTGGGTTGCGGTTTCCGTTCCGGCGATGTCAGGCGCGATCAGGCCAATGCGCGTGATGTCTTTGCCGCAATAACGGTTCCCGCCTCGACAAACGTCTCGATTTCCGCTTCCGAAAAACCGTGTTCGCTCAAAACCGCGCGGGTGTCTTCGCCCAATAACGGTGCGCCGAGGACCGGGCCGCCGGGGTCTTCGGAGAACTTCACAGGCAGGCCGAGGGTGGAGACCTCGCCGCCAATCGTATGCGGCACCTGCGTGATCATCGCGCGCGCCAGCGCTTGCGGATCGCGGTGCATCTGTTCGACCGTGTAAAGCGGTCCCGCAGGCACGCCTGCGGCCTCGAGACGCGACAGCCAGTAATCGGTGGGATGAGTCCGGAATATCCGGTCGAGTTCGTCGGCGAGACTCTCCCGGTTTTTAAGCCGCGCCGGATTGTCGATGAAACGGGGGTCCTCGGCCAATTCGGGCGCCTCGACGGCCTCGACGACACGAAGCCAGTTGGCCTGGTTCGCCGCTCCGAGCGTGATATGGCCGTCGGCGGTCTCAAACGCCTGATAAGGCGCGTTGAGCGGATGGGCCGAGCCCATGGGGCCGGGTGATCCGCCGCCCGCAAAGGCAATCGCCGATTGCCAATAGCTCATGGCGATGCCCGCCTCGAATAATGATGTTTCCACCATCTGGCCCTTACCGGTGACGGAGCGGCGGTGCAGGGCGGCCGATACTCCCATGGCGGCGAGAATCCCCGCAACGATGTCGGTGACGGGCGCGCCGCATTTGACCGGCGGCCGGCCGGGTCCTTCCCCGGTATAGCTCATCAAGGCGCTCATGCCCTGGGCGATCAGATCGAACCCGGCGCGCTCGGCATAAGGGCCCGTGCGGCCGAAGCCTGAAATCGCGCAATAGACGAGCCGGGGATGCCGCTCCCGCAGTTCGTCGTAGCCGAAACCCAGCCTCGCCATTGTGTTTGGCCGGTAGTTCTCAAGAAGCACGTCGGCGCGGTTGAGCAGTCTTTCGAGGATCCGCTTCCCGTCTTCAGCCTTGAGATCGAGCGCTATCCCGCGCTTGTTCCGGTTGACCATGAGGAAAGACGCGGATTCGCCCGCGACGGTGTAGCCGTCTTCGCGTGAGGTGTCGCCGTGCGGGACGCGTTCGACCTTGATGACGTCGGCGCCCATGTCCGCCAGCATCAGTCCGCAAACCGGCCCGGCCATGACATGAGCGAGCTCTATGACCTTCACGCCCTCAAGGGGGCCCTTCGGCTTCTTGTCCATTGCAACCGTTTTCTTTCTTATCGGCCCTTGAAGACAGGCGTTTCCTTGGCTGCGAAGGCCGCGCAGCCAAGGCTGTAATCCTCGGTCTCGTAACAGGCGAACGCCTCGTCGCGTTCAGCCGCGCTGACCGGTCTCGGGTCCGATAAACGGCGCAGGAACTTCTTATGCCACCGGTTCACGAGCGGGGCGCCACCGGCAATCCGCTCCGCGGTTTCCAGGGCGTGCGCTTCGACCTGACCGTCTTCCACCACGCGGCTGACCAGCCCCTTGGCCAAGGCCTCCTCGGCGCCGAAAATGCGGCCTTCCAGCAAGATCTCCAGCGTTGCGGCGGGGCCGATCAGACGGTTGAGGATTTCCAGTTCGTCATAGTCGACGGTAAGCCCGAGACGATTGATCGGAATGCCGAACCGGCTCGCGCGCCCGCAGATGCGAAGATCGCACATCGCGGCGATCTCCAAACCGCCACCGACGCATACGCCCTGGATCTGGGCAACCGTCGGGTGGGGGCAGTGATGGAGCTTCAAGGTCGCGTCCATTGTGAAGCGGGCGTATTCCTTGGCTTTGCCGAGACCCGTGCGCACAGCATCGAATTCGGAGATGTCGCTGCCCGGGCAAAACGCCCGTTCGCCCGCGCCGCGCACGATCACGCAACGCACGCTTTCATCGGCATTGATCCGGTCGAACGCCTCGCCGAAGCGGCCATACATCTCCATCGTCATGGCGTTGAGTTTTTCGGGCCTATTGAGAATCACGGTAACAATGCCCGCATCGCGCATGACTCGGATCGTTTCTGTCATCGGCGCATCTCCCTGGTTTCAGAAGCGGGCATCGCGGAACTGTCCCCCTAACCCTAATCCGGCATACACTAACGAGTAATCTGGTTGTCTGACAAGTGGGCTGCGGGTAGACTGCTACACCAAAGCGGATTGGCTTCAGGCTCGATAGGGCCATCGGCAGATAAGAGTTGGACAATGGACCACCGACTACAGCGCGCGCCCACATTGCCGGAATCCATAGCGACGGCACTGCGGCAGGAGATCGAACAGGGTAAATTGCGGCCTGGCGATCAATTGCAGAGCGAACAGCAATTGGCGCGGTACTTCGATGTCAGCCGTCCGGTCGTTCGCGAGGCGATATCGCAACTGAAATACGATGGCTTGGTTTCGAGCCATCAGGGCAGGGGGATCTTCGTCGCCGACACCGCCGAACGGCAATCATTCCGGATCGATCCGGCATCGCTGGGCGATCGCCGGAGTTTGAGCGACATCTTCGAATTGCGGATCGCTCTCGAAGCCGAGGCTGCGGCACTTGCAGCGGAGCGGCGGGCGCAGGCGCATCTCGACGCCATGTCCCTGGCGATTGAAGAGATGATCGTGACGAACCGCGAGCGGCGGGATGGCGCCGACGCCGATGCCGCGTTTCACAAGACTTTGGCGGAAGCAACCGGCAACGCCTATTACCGCCAATTCGTGACCTTCCTGCAGGGCCGGATTTACTCCAGCATCCGCGCCGCGCGGAACGATTTGATGAAGGACGCCGCGCGCGCTCAAACCGATGTGGACGAGCACCGCGCGATCTATGAGGCCGTTGAGAAGCGGGATCCCGAGGCGGCGCGGGCCGCCTTGCGGCTTCACCTGACCAATGCCGCAGCGGACCTGAAGCTTTCGGCGCTGCGTAAGTCGAAAGCGTAGCGGCTGGCGTTAAACGCCTCGCTGGCGCGCAAGGAAGGGCCGTTCTTGCGCGCCCATGATTGCCCGAACGGACCGGTCCGCGGGGCAAGGCGATAAGGCCGCCTCCGCCCAACGGCAACCGCTCCTGCAGAAAATAATGGCAATAACTTGTCAGATAACCTGATAATAAGATAAGCTTTCCCTTCTTGCCGGTGACGGCAGCCGAAAAGCGAGCGGTAGCGCAGGGCAGACGCCTTGCACGCAGTGTTCGACTAGGAGGGGAAGATGAAACGTTTTTCAGAAGTCATCCGGGGCATATCGTGTTCGGTCGTGGCATTCCTTGCCATCTCCGCGTTCGGTACGGCCTCCGCTGCGGACTATCCCTGCAGCAGTGTTGAGTGGATCGTGGGCTGGGGCGCGGGCGGCGGCAGCGACAGCTTCGCCCGCAGCATGGCGCCCGGTGTTGCGGACACGCTCGGCGTTCCGGTGAGAGTGATCAACATGCCAGGCGCGTCCTCGATCGTCGCCCAGGAAGAGGTTCTGAACCGGCCCGCCGATGGCTGCACCATCTTCAGCATCACGCCGGACCAACTGACCAATGAGATCACCGGCCTGACGGAACTCTCCCATACCGATTTGCAGCCCATCATGCGGGCGCATGTCGATATCGGTATGATGCACGCCAGGAAAGGCGGCGAGTTCGGTTCGTGGGACGATGTGATCGCCTATGCGAAGGACAATCCGGGCGAACTGCTGGTGGGCGGCACCGGCGCGGCGAGTTTCGACGAAATCGTTGTCAACATCGTTTTCGGCGCGGCTGGCGTGGAATTCCGCTACATTCCCTACGAAGCCTCGAAAGAGATGCATGCCGATCTTCTCGGCGGGCGTCTCCACGTCGTTTATGACGAGGTTAGCGTTCTGGCCGGCATGATCGAAGCGGGCCAAGTTGCGCCGCTGATCGTTCTCGCCGAAAGCGAGCTTGAAAAATTCCCTGGCGTTCAGGCCGCGAGGGACCTTGGCTATCAGGTGCCGCCATCGCTTTGGCGCGGCGCGGCGGTCAAGGGAGGCACGCCCGCCGATGCGGTGAAGATGCTGGAAGGGGCCTTCATGGCCGCAGCCGACACCGAAGCGTATCAGACGTTCGAGGAGGGCCGCCTTCTGAACCTTTACCCCGGACGGCTCGGCGCTGACGGCTTCGCGGAACTCCTGGCGGGCGAGCACAAAATGTACGCGGACGTCATTTCGGGGCTGAACGCCAACTGATTGCGTATGGCGGTCCTTGGGTGGAGACCGGGCGCCGCGGCGTGGACGGCCCGGTTTCCACCCTTTCAAATGAGGGAGGAAAAGCGTGCGGTATCGCTGGCTTGTCCCGGCCGGATTGTTCCTCGCCGCAGCCTATCTGTGGGGTGTGGCCGCTGATTTCCAGGGCGCCGTCGGACGCTACGAGCTGATCGGTCCCGACTTTTTCCCGAAAATCCTTCTCGCCGCCATTATGATCGCCTCGCTTGCCGCGGTCGCCCGCGATGTGGTCGCTCTTCGCCGCGAACCGGCCGGCGAGGAGACAAAGACTTTCTTTCCAGCCGATCTGGCCATCGCCGTTCTGATCACGGTTGCCTATGTGGCCGCGCTCCATGTCATCGGCTTTGTTCTCGCGACGCTTTGCTTTCAGGCTTTGATCCTGGCGGCCGTCTTCCGCGTCCGGCGCTGGCAAATCGTTTTCGGTGTGCCGGCCGTCCTCACCACGCTCTTTTTCGTGATCTTCATCGTGCTCATGGGTGTGCCGTTGCCGCGCGGCAGCGGCATGTTCCGTGCGTTCAACAGCCTGCTTTACTGACAGAGAACCATGATCGAGGGCCTGCAACTTGCGCTTACGATGGACGTCTTCGCGTTCATCATTCTTGGCACACTGATCGGGCTGATGCTCGGCGCTTTACCCGGTCTCGATGCGACGACAGGGGTCGCCCTGCTTCTGCCGGTGACCTACGTCCTCGCGCCCGTGCCGGCGCTGATGTTCTTCGTCTCGCTTTACGCCGCAGGCGTTTTTGCGGGCTCGATCACGGCGATTCTTTTCCGCATTCCAGGATCTTCCGAAGCCATCATGACGGCCGTTGAGGGCCATCATTTCACCGCGCGCGGCGAGGCGGGGCTGGCGCTGGGCGTGGCCGTGACCTGTTCGGCGATCGGCGGTCTGATCGCGACCGTTGCCTTATTCACGATCACGCCCTGGCTCGCCTCGGTGGCGCTGCAATTCGGTCCGTCGGAGTATTTCGCCCTAGGCGTTCTCGGCTTGAGCTGCATCGCCGCCGTATCGGCGAGCGATCCCTTGAAAGGGATCATCGCTGCACTGATCGGCCTGCTGCTCGCGACCGTTGGGATCGATCAGATCACAGGCGCCAAGCGGTTCGATTTCGGCGTGAGCTCGATCCTGGGCGGCATCCCCTTCGTTCCGGCGATGATCGGCCTCTTTGCGGCCTCGGAAGTCTACCGCCGCATCGCCCAGCGCGACCACACGCTTGTCTCCGGCGGCGGCCGCAAGGTGACGATCCGGAGCGCGCTGCCGCCGTTCTTGACCCTCTTGAAGCTGCGCTGGACCGTGCTGCGATCCTCGGTTCTGGGTCTTCTCGTCGGTATTCTTCCGGGCGCGGGAGCAACGACCGCAGCCATCCTGAGCTACAGCGCCGAGGTGCGGATGTCACGGCAGCCCGAAGCGTTCGGCAAGGGCAAAATCGAAGGTGTGGCGGCGCCCGAGTCCGCCAACAACGCCGCCGCCGTCGGCGCCATGATACCGCTTCTGTCCCTCGGCATCCCGGGAAGCGGCACGACGGCCGTCCTCATCGGGGCGTTCCTGATCCACAATCTGCAGCCCGGGCCGTTTCTGTTCATCGAGAATCCGGAGATCGTCTATGCGCTCTTCGGCGGCATCGCCATCACCAATGTGATGGTTCTTCTGTTTTCCATCGTCTTCATCCAGGCCTTTGCGCATTTCGTGCGGCTGCCTTATCCGATCTTGGCGACGTCCATCCTGTCGGTCAGTGTGATCGGCTCGCTGGCCTTCGGCGATGTCAATTCGGTCGCCGTAATGCTCGCTTTCGCGCTTCTCGGCCTCGCCCTCGAAGCGGCACGTTACCCGCTCGCGCCCGTTGTTCTCGGCCTCGTGCTTGGACCGATCATCGAAAGCTCCCTGCGGCGCGCGCTCTTGATGACGGATTTCGATTTCACGGCGCTTTTGGCGCGGCCGATCACCGCCGCTCTTTTGGCGGTCGCATTGCTTTTCATTGCGGTCCCCGCCGTGGCTGGGCTGATCCGGTGGTGGCGCGCCCGCAAGCAAACGCCATAGAAGCGAGAGAGTTGGAGGGAGACGATGTCGCAGCTTGAGCGGACCTTTAACCAGCCTTTGGGCGGGAACGAGATGCCGCGCTTCGGCGGTCCGGCCACGATGATGCGCCTGCCGGCCATGGAAACGGCCGCCGGGCTCGATGCGTGTTTCGTCGGGGTGCCGATGGATATCGGCACGTCGAACCGGCCGGGCACCCGTTTCGGGCCGCGCGCGATCCGGGCGGAATCCTGTCTTCTCAGACCTTACAACATGGCGACACGGGCCGCCCCTTTCGACAGCATGATGGTTGCGGATATCGGCGATATCGCGATCAATCCGTTCAATCTTCCGGAGAACATCCGCATCATTGAGAACGCCATCACCGGCATTCTCGGCGAAGACTGCGTGCCTTTGACGCTGGGCGGCGATCACACCATTACCTGGCCGATCCTGCGCGCCATGGCGCAGAGGCATGGGCCGGTTGGCCTTGTGCATGTGGACGCCCACGCCGACATCAACGATGAGATGTTCGGCGAGAAGATCGCCCATGGGACGCCGTTCAGACGCGCCGTCGAGGACGGTTTGCTCGACACCTCAAGGGTGGCGCAGATCGGACTGCGCGGGACCGGCTATATGGCCGAAGACTTCGACTGGCCGGTAAACCAAGGCTTCCGGATCGTGCCCGCGGAGGAATGCTGGTACAGATCGCTCGTTCCGCTCATGCAAGAGGTCGCCGCCCAGTTCGGCGACGGTCCGGTCTATGTCAGCTTCGATATCGATGCGCTCGATCCGAGTTGCGCGCCCGGCACGGGCACGCCGGAAATCGGTGGATTGATGCTCAGCCAGGCACTTGAGATCATCCGCGGCTGCCGGGGCTTGAACATTGTCGGCGCGGACCTGGTGGAGGTGTCGCCGGCCTATGACCCTTCGGGCAATACCGCGCTGATCGCGGCCAATCTGCTCTTCGAGCTGCTTTGCGTCTTGCCGAAGGTTGAGTACCGCCAGTAGCGCCTTGCCCGTCAATCGCGGCCGGCCCGTCGCATCAGGTGTGTTTCTTTTCGAAGATACCGCAATGGCGTATATCAGGCTTTGATCTTCACCAGGTTCGAAAGGGCTGCGTCCAGCGCCGGGAACTTGAACGCATATCCCGGCGCCAAGGCCCGTCTCGGGACGACGCGCTGACCTTCCAGCAGGATCGACGAACGTTCCCGGCCGATCAGCGTTTCGACGATAGCGCGCGGCGCGCGCCACATCGCCGGACGGCGCAGATGCCGAGCGTCAGTCCGATGAACAGCATCTGGTGGATGTGGCCGCGTGAGACGCTGGGTATCGACATGCATGCGGTCACGCTGGCAGAGACGCGGCGTAACAGTTAAACCTGGGGTCAGGATAGCCGGCGAGGCACGTCGCCACCACTCCTTTCCAGTGCTAAAGTCAAGTAATATGAAAGTGCTTAATCCGCGCCCGGCTGCAGCGCCGGTTCAGGCTTAATCGTGATCTTGTCACTCTAAAAACCACTGGTAAAGGGCTATTCCGAAGCAAAACAGGCAGCTTGCGAGCGACTGATACATGCGCCAGGCCCATAGGCCTTTACTCAGGTCGAGGCTGGTGGTCACGAGGGTCGGGCGCGCCAAGGGGTAGAATATCTCTATGTTGTCGCCGACATCCCAGTAGGGCGCGCTGAGATTTAGTGTGGCCGTGACGGTTTCGCCTTTTTCGTCGATGAAGCGCACGCGCGTTTCATACACCACACCTTGACCGTCGACACAATCATCCAGGATCCGGCAGCCACGCGATTCGATCTCGGTTATTGTCGCATTGGCTTCAGCGGTCGGTTGCTGAAACTGGGATCGCAAATCATGATAGTGCGCTGTCCAGTAGGCGAACAGCACCGCTGCTGCGCCAGCAAGCCCCGTCCCGAGCCAGTTGCGGCCGCGTGATTTGGTTTTTGAAGCCATGGCGCCCTCAAAACGCATCTCAGCCGACCGATAGCAGCTCGCCGTTAACAGACTATGCTGTGTGGAGAAACCTTCGGATCGAGCGGCAAGGCGATCACGCTTTGCGCGATCGAGGCGCGCTCATCCTCCCAATCATTCACGAAGGAGGTCGGCCGCAAGACGGTTTAGGGCGGCCCGAAGCGTGCAGGCGCCGCTTCGTCTCCCGCTGTCTTCAAAATAGGCGGCAATCGCAGCCCATGCGCTGCCGATCCTGATCGGAGGAGCGCGATTCTGACCTTCAGTGCCCGCCCGCCGGGTTTTGATTGGCTTTGAAGAGAGTGAGACCGGCCTATGCCGCGCCGGCTGGAACGCGCGCTCGGTCAGACCAGGCTCAGGAACTGGTGGATTGGCCGCAGTTTCTCCTTTTCGCGGGGTACGACGATATAGTTGCGGAAGGTGCGGTCGATCTCGTCGATCGGAAACGAGACCAGCCGCTGCGTCTCATGGATGCTGTTCTCAAGCAGCAGCCCGATGCCCAGCCCGTGCAATATTGCTTCCTTGACGACCGCGAACGTCGTCATTTTCACGATTTTCCGGAAAGTCAGTCCGTGTTTTCGCGATGTTTCGTAGAAAGTCTTTTGCGTCAGAGAACCGTCTTCGGTGATAATGATGGTCTCTTCCTGCAACTCGGAAAGCGAAACGCGGGTCCGTCCGGCGAACGGATGATCGCCACGCACGAAAACGTGGTAGCGGACGTCCTCGACCCATCGGGCAAAGACACTGTCATCGAGCGCCGGGTCGGTGAAGACGGCGATGTCCACTTCGCGATCCCGGATCGCGGCCGTGTTCTGCGTCCAGTTCTTAAGCGTGAAATCGATCAGGATTTTCGGGTGCTGCCGGTTGAATTCGGCGATCAGCGGCAAGGCCGGCCGCGGCGCGGTGGCGGTGATCCTGAGATGGCCGTCCTCCAGCGCCGAATAGTCCGCAATCCGCTCATGCACGAGGTCGTTGATCGCAGCCCAGCGGTCGGCGACGTCAAAGAGTTCGCGCCCGGCCCGCGTCAACTTCAGCCCGTCGCGGCGGCGGATGAAGAGCTGCGCGCCCATGCTGTGCTCGAGATTCGCCACATGTTGCGTCACCGAGGATTGGGTGACGCCCAGAATCGATGCTGCCTGTGAAAAACTGCGTTCACGCGCCGCCTGCGCAAAAGCCATGATCTGATAGGGACTTGGCTTTCCCATGCAATGAAAATCCCGCTTCCATCCGCAGGGAGCCTATACGCGCAATTAGCTGCACTAATATGACGTCATATCCAAGTTAACTGGAGTGGTTATGGCCGGCGTGTTTCCACGCAAGGAGGATCGGCCTTGGCCACGATTTCACTTTCAGGAATCGCTAAATCGTTTGGGGACACGCGCGTTCTCAACACCATCGACCTTGACGTTGAGGACGGCGAGTTCCTGACGCTCGTCGGCCCGTCGGGCTGCGGGAAATCGACGCTTCTGCGGATCATCGCGGGCCTTGAGGCGCCAAGCGGTGGCGGTGTCGATATCGGGGGCAGGGATGTGACGGCGGTCAGGCCCGCGGACCGGAACCTCGCCATGGTCTTCCAGTCCTACGCGCTTTATCCGCACCTGACGGTCGCCGAAAACATGATGACGCCGCTTAAGCTGCGGGATCTGTCTTTTTGGGAGCGTTTTCCGATCCTGGGTCCCGTCCTGGCGCGCGGCAAACATCGCGCCTTACGCGATCAGGTTGATGAGACGGCGGGCGTTCTCAAGATCGATCCGCTCCTTGACCGCAAGCCGGGTCAGCTTTCCGGCGGACAGCGCCAGCGCGCGGCTCTCGGCCGGGCCATGGTGCGCAAGCCGGTGGCGTTCCTGATGGACGAGCCTCTGTCGAACCTCGATGCGGCTCTGCGCGTTCACATGCGCGCCGAACTCGCCGAACTGCACCGCGCGCTCGGCACCACCTTCATCTATGTGACGCACGACCAGGCGGAAGCCCTCACCATGTCGGACCGCATGGCCGTCATGATGCACGGCGACATCCTTCAACTGGACAATCCGCGCCGCGTCTACGGCGACCCTGCGGATTTGCGTGTCGCCGAGTTCGTCGGATCGCCGAAGATCAACGTCCTGCCGGGCGACGCCGACAGCGATGGCCGTCTCAGTTTCCTTGGACTTCCCGTCAAACGCCGGATTGCCGGATCGCATGGCGGCATCTCCATAGGCATTCGCCCGGAACATCTGCGCCTGAGCGGTGCGGGTGAGGGCGCCTTGTCCGGGATCGTGCGCCATGTGGAGCATCTCGGCTCCGACATTTTTCTCCATGTCGATATCGCGGACGGGGCTCATCGTCTGGTTGCGCGGGCAACCCCCGCCGAGGCCGAACGCATCTCCATCGCCGATCCGGTCAACGTGGCGCAGGTCGACGGCGCCGCCATGGCGTTTGCCGCCGAAGGGCACCGGTTGCGCTTTTCCGAGTTCGGCGCCGCGAGCCGCGAAACCCCGCAGATGGACAAGGCTGTCGCCTGATGGTGCGCTCCCACGCTCATATCTGGTTCGTCGCCCCGGCGATCTTTCTGATGATCGTCATCTTGCTCGTTCCGATCGGCATTGCGGCGGTCCTCTCCTTCACCGACTACAGCCTCGGCAATCCGGGTGCCGAATGGGTCGGCCTGCAGAATTACGAGCGCATCTTCACGCGTTCGACCTATGAGAAGATGTTCATCGCGACGTTCACCTATGTGGGCGTCGTCGTGCCGCTCACCGTGGGGCTCGGGCTCGGCGCGGCACTGCTTATCCATTCTCTCAACCGGTTCAGCGACATCTATAAGACGATCTATTTCCTGCCGGTGATGGCCGCGCTCCTCGCCATGGCGATCGTGTGGGAATTCGCCCTCCATCCGACCATCGGCATCGTCAATTCGACCCTGGCGCAGGGCTGCGGAACATTCCTTGAGAACTGGAACTGGTATGCCCGCAGCTGCGAACGGACCTTTCCGCTTTGGCTGACCGACAAGGACTACGCCATCTGGACGGTGGCCTTCATCGGCGTCTGGCAGGGGTTTGGCTTCAACATGGTGCTTTATCTCGCCGGGCTGACGTCAATCCCGCGTGAACTCTACCATGCCGCGGAGATGGATGGCGCACGCAGCGCCTGGGACCGGTTCAAATTGGTCACCTGGCCGATGCTCGGGCCCACGACCGTGTTCGTCGTGACCATATCCTGCATCCGCTCCTTTCAGGTCTTCGATACGGTCGAGGCTTTCTACCCGCAGGGCGGCGGTCCCTCGAAATCCGTCTACGTCATGATGTTCGCGATCTACGAGAAGGCCATCCAGCAAAACCTGATGGGGATTGGCGCGGCCATCACCATCATCTTCCTTGGATTTGTGATGATGCTGACGCTTCTGCAGCGCTGGCTCGTCGAACGCAGGGTGCATTACGCATGACCGCAATGACGCACGTCCGTCCGCTCCCGCGGATGGAGGGAACTTTCCGTTTCTCCACCACGGAGACGATCAAGCACGCCGTCTTGATCCTCGGTGCGGTGATCGTGTTGATCCCGTTCTATGTGATGGTCAGCTATTCGATGAAGAGCCCGTCGGAGATCATGACCAACACCGGCGGATTATTCGGCGCGCAAGAGCTGTTTCGCGACGATTTCTGCGTCAAGCTCGGCAATGCGGCCGAAGACTGCATGGTCCGGCCGCTCATCTACAATTACACCACCGCCTTCGAGAAGGCGCCGCTGCTGCTCTATCTTCTGAACGGCGTCATCGTCACCCTGTCCATTTTCGCCATTCAGATCGTCGTCGCGCTGCCTTGCGCCTATGCGCTTGCAAAGCTGCGCTGGTGGGGCAGGGAGGCTGTATTCGCGCTGGTGCTGTTCTGCCTGCTTATCCCGGTCCACGCCATCGCGCTGCCGCTTTACATCATGCTGTCCAAGGTCGGGCTGACCAACACCTATGCCGCCTTGATCATCCCTTGGACGATCTCGGTTTTCGGCATCTTTTTGATGCGCCAGTTCTTCATGACGGTGCCGGACGATCTGATCGATGCCGCTCGCATGGACGGAATGAGCGAGTATTCGATCATCTGGAACGTCATGCTGCCGACCGCGATCCCGGCGCTGCTGGCTTTCGGGATCTTCTCGGTGGTCGCGCACTGGAACGACTATTTCTGGCCGCGGATCGTGATCACCGGCAACCGCGATCTGTTCACGCCGCCGCTAGGATTGCGGGAATTCAAGGGCGATGCGGACGGCGACAATTTCGGGCCCATGATGGCCACGGCCACCATCATCGTCACGCCGCTCATCGTCGCCTTCCTGCTCGCGCAACGGCGCTTCATCGAGGGCATTACGCTGACAGGCATGAAGTGAGCGCACGCTATGGGACCGCCGCCTTAGCGGCGGTCCCGTCACCGAGATCCCGGATCCGGGATGAACCGCGGATGAAGGGTTTGCACGACACGCCATCCGCAGTCTGGGCAACCACAGGAGATATTGATGAAAAAGCTGCTGACCGCAACCGCCGCGGCCTTTGCGCTGTCGACGGCGGCCTTTGCCGAGGAGAAGATCACGATCGAATTCGCTTATCCCTACAGCCACCTTTTCGATGTGACCTACGAGAAGATCCTGCCGAAGTTCCAGGAGGCTTATCCGAACATCGAGGTGGAGTTCCGCGCCACCTACGAATCCTACGAGGACGGAACGAACACGATCCTGCGCGAGGCGGTCGCCGGGAACCTGCCCGATGTGACCATGCAGGGCCTGAACCGTCAGGCGATCCTCGTTGAAAAGGGTATCGCGAAATCGCTTGAGCCCTTCATCGCGAAGGAAACCGACTTCGCCAAGGACGGCTACCATAAGGCCATGCTCGATCTCGGCACGTTCGACGGCGAGGTGTACGGCCTGCCGTTCTCGGTGTCTCTTCCGGTGGGCTACTACAATATGGACCTGATGGCCCAGGCGGGCCTCGATGCGTCCAGCCTGCCGAAGACCTGGGAAGAGGTCGTGGCGGCTTGCGGGAAACTGCGCGAGGCCGGCGTCAAGAACCCGGTTTTCTGGGGCTGGAGCGTCACCGGAAACTGGTTCCTTCAGTCGTTGATGTGGACGCAGGACAAGCCCACCGTGATCGGTGCCGACTTCCAGCTCGACGAACCTGAAGGCAAGACCGCACTCGACACCATGCACAGTATCTTCCGGGGCTGCGACATGCAGAATCTGGAATGGAAGGCTGCGCTTGCCTCCTTTTCCGCAGGCGAAATCGCCATGATGTTCTGGTCGACGTCGGCGCTCGGCGCCGTCGAACGCTCCAAGGGTGACTTCGCACTGAAAACCAACGAGTTCCCGGGCCTTGAAGCCTCCGGTCCGAAAGGTCTGCCGGCGGGCGGCAATGCGGCCATGCTCGTCTCCGGCTCAGACGATCCGGAAGTGCTCGACGCGGCCTGGAAATGGCTGAAGTTCATCACCTCCGGCGAAGGCGCGGCCGATGTGGCCCGCACGACCGGCTACATGCCGCCGAACCAAGCCGCCAATGAGATTATTCTCGCCGATTTCTACAAGGAGAATCCGAACAAGGAGACGGCTGTGCGTCAGCTTCCGCTGCTGCGGGAATGGCAGGCCTATCCGGGCGACAACGGGCTGGCGGTCACCCAGGTCATCTACGACGCCTTGCAAGGCATCGTCACCGGTGAACACGACGACATGTCGGAGCTTCAGGAAGAGTTGAGCGAGGAAGTGCAGGATCTTCTGCCATCAGGCTCCTGATCCAAGACCGGCACCATGCCGGAGCGCGGCCGGTCCGCGCTCCGGCGAAACGGGGAAGCGCGCCGTGAAGCTGATCCACATGACCGATATCCATCTCACCGCTCCCGGCCAGACCATAGCCGGACGGGACCCCAGCGCGAATTTCAACAGGGCTCTCGATCACGTATTGCGTTTTCACCAGGACGCCGAGGCGATCGTGATCACCGGCGACCTATCCGACTGGGGAGAACGGGACGACTATCTCCGTCTGAAGAGGCGCATTGCATCCGTGCCCTTGCCCGTCGAACTGTGTATCGGCAACCATGACGACCGGGAGACGTTTCTCCAGGTCTTTCCGGAACTGCGCGGGACGGGCGGTTTCGTTCACCGCACTTTCCCGCTGCCGGAAGGCATGGGTGTCGTCGTCGACACCTGGGGGCCGGAAACGCATGCCGGGCATTTCTGCGAGGCAAGGGCGGAATGGCTGGACCGGACGCTTTCCGAAACCGGCGATACGGCCTGGCTGTTCATGCATCACAATCCCGTTCCAACGGGTATTGGCCCCATGGACCGGATCATGCTGCTGGACCACACACGCTTCAGCGCCGTTGTCGAACGGCATGCGGCGCGGATCCGGCACATCTTTCACGGCCACTGCCATCTTCCCTTGTCGGGCTCGCTGCACGGCGTGCCTTTTTCAGCGCCTAGGGGCACCAATCATGCGGGCTGGCCGTCTTTCGAGGCGCAACAACGCCTGCTGAGCGGCTCCGATCTGCCCGAAGCCTATGCGGTGATCCTGGCGGACCGCATCTCCACGATGGTTTGCATGGTCGAATACGGCTATGCGGGCGAAATTCGTAACGAAGGATCGCCCAACTATGCCGATTGGGACCGGCTCACCATGATCCGCTAGGCGCCATCCGGAAAACGCGTCTCCGGTAAGACCGCTGTGCGGGGCCTTTCTTTGACGCGGCCCGCTCTCAAGATGCGGCGTCGAAAAGGTCTTCGCGGATTTGCGCGAGCACCGCGTGGAACATCTCTTCCGTCAGGCGGCCGGTATTCGTGTTGTAGCGCGAGCAGTGGTAGGAATCGTAGACGGTGAGGCCGCCCACAAGGTGAGCCGCGCCATGGGCAAACGGGTGGGACGCGAGCCTGAGGCCGAACACGCGCATGACGCTTTCATGGGCGATCCGTCCGAGGCAGAGAATCGCCTTCAATTCGGCGAGCGTTTCGATCAGACCGTTCAAATAGGGACGGCAGTTCTTGATTTCAGCGCCGGTCGGCTTGTTCTGGGGCGGTACGCAGCGCACGGCGTTCGAGATGACCGTGCTGCGCAGAGCAAGGCCGTCATCGGGCGAACGCCCATAGGTACCTTCGGCAAAACCGTGGGCGAGCAGCGCGTCATAAAGAAGATCGCCCGCGAAATCGCCTGTGAACGGGCGGCCCGTGCGGTTGGCGCCGGTGACACCGGGCGCAAGGCCGACGATCAAGAGTTTCGCGGCGGGATCGCCGAATGAGGGCACCGGCGCATTAAACCAATCGGGATTGGCGGCGCGGTTTTCCGCGCGATAGTCCGCCAAACGGCTGCATTGCTCGCAGTTCGCTGGCGGTCCGTAAAACGGATCGTCCGAATCCATTGCCGGGCGCGAGGTTAGTAACGGCCTTCGGCGTTTTCGCCGTCGTCCTCGATGTCTTCATATTCTTCATCGCCTTCATCACCTTCATCGGGCTTGCGCTGCGGGCGCTCGTCCGGGGCCCGGCCGATCAAGTGTTCCATGTCGGCAAGGTCGATGAAGTGATCGGCCTGACGGCGCAAATCGTCCGCCGCCATGGGCGGTTGTGTGGCGATCGTGGAAACGACGGAAACCTTCCGCCCGCGTCTTTGGATCGCCTCGACGAGCGAGCGGAAATCGCCGTCGCCTGAGAACAGCACAACGTGGTCGAGGTACTGCGCGAGTTCCATCGCGTCGACGGCAAGCTCGATATCCATCGAGCCTTTAACCTTGCGCCGGCCCGCCGCGTCGGTGAACTCGCGCGACGGCTTCGTGATGATCGTGAACCCGTTGTAATCGAGCCAGTCGATCAAGGGACGGATCGAGGAGTATTCCTGATCCTCGGCGATGACCGTGTAGTAGAGCGCTCTGAGGACATAGGCCTTCTTCCGGAAGGCGGAGAGCAACCGGCGGTAGTCAATGTCGAAACCGAGAGATTTTGCGGTCGCGTAGAGATTGGCGCCGTCAATAAAGAGCGCGATGCGCTCTTCAGGGGAAAAATTCATCAAATCAGCGTCCTATGCCGTTTTTGTGAGCGCGATCCGTGTTACGATACGGGAACTTCGCTCCGCTTTTAGTTTTTACGCACTATGCGCCAAAAAACCGATTCCCACCTTCGGATCGTGTGTTAAGCGCGGCAAATTGCGCGCGGGAAACAGTTTCCCCACCGGAATCTTGATTGTTGGGCTGGTTGATCCGTTGCATCCTGGATGCTCACAGCCGCTGGAAAGGATGCATGGCCGCGGAGTTCTTATTGTCATCGGCCTGATGACGCAACCGCATTCCAAATTCAACAATCCCAATAGCCGTAGGGCCGTGTTTCTACGCCTTGAAATAAGGCTGAAAGATGATTATTGAAAAACGATTATCCCTAAAGGTCAAACAAAGGATGGCCGCGGATGGCCCGCGTTACCGTTGAAGATTGCGTCGATAAGGTATCGAACCGCTTTGAACTCGTGCTTCTGGCCAGCCACAGAGCGCGCCAGATTTCCAGCGGCTCGCCGCTGACGCTGGACCGCGACCGGGACAAAAACCCCGTCGTGGCCTTGCGCGAAATCGCTGGGGAGACAATTTCCCCGGAGGATCTGAAAGAGGATCTCATCCATTCGCTGCAAAAACAGGTGGAAGTGGACGAGCCGGAAACCGAAACCGCGCCGCTCGTGCCGGCGCAAGCCGCTATTGTTCCGAGCGGAAACGACGATCTCGACATCGAAATGGACCGCATGTCGGAAGACGATCTTTTGCGCGGCCTTGCCCAATTGGCGCCGCCTGAGGATTCGGGATCGAACTGAGGTCACCGTCCTTTATAAAAGATAGGCAAGGGGGCTTCGCGGGACCGGAAAGGCAATGTGGACCTCGCTAGGCTCGACTGGGCGCATTGAACGCTTTTTCCCGGACCGCCGCTATGACGGCGGCGGCGCGCGATGATCCGCCAGTATCAGCTTGTCGAGCGTGTCCAACGCTATAATCCCGAGGCCGACGAAGGGCTTTTGAACAAGGCCTATGTCTACGCCATGAAGGCGCATGGGTCGCAGAAGCGCGCCTCGGGCGATCCGTTTTTCTCGCATCCCCTCGAAGTTGCCGGCATCTTGACGGAATTGCGTCTTGATGACGCAACGATCATCGCTGCGCTTTTGCACGATACCGTCGAGGACACGGATACCTCGCTTGAGGATATCAGGCAGCGTTTTGGCGAGGACGTGTCGAAAATCGTCGAGGGCGTGACGAAGATCGAACGTCTCGATCTCGTCTCGAAGCGCGTCGAACAGGCGGAGAATCTGCGCCGTCTGATCATCGCCGTGTCGGAGGATTTCCGGGTTCTCCTCGTCAAGCTCGCCGACCGCCTGCACAACATGCGCACGCTTGAGTTCATGCCGGAAGCAAAACGCGCCCGCATTGCCGAGGAAACGCTCGATATCTACGCCCCGCTTGCCGGGCGCATGGGCATGCATGACATGCGCGAGGAACTCGAAGACCTGTCGTTCCGCTGGCTCCATCCGGACGCCTATCGTGCGGTGACCGAACGGCTCGAGGCCCAGAAGAACCGGCTTGCGGACCTGATCACGCAGATCGAGGGCGAGCTCTACGGGCTTCTTCAAGAGCACGGCATCAAAACGGAGGTCAGCGGGAGGGCGAAGCGCGCCTATTCGGTGTGGCGCAAGATGGAACGGAAATCGATCTCGTTCGAGCAGCTTTCCGACATCCTCGGTTTCCGCATCATCGTGCCCGACGTTGCTATGTGCTATTCCGCTCTCGGCCTTGTCCATACACGCTGGCGGACCGTGCCGGGGCGCTTCAAGGATTACATCTCAACACCGAAACAGAACGACTACCAGTCGCTCCACACGACTGTGATCGGACCGGGCCATCAGCGGGTCGAACTGCAAATCCGCACGCCTGAGATGCACGAAGTCGCTGAGTTCGGCGTGGCCGCGCATGTGCTCTATAAGGACACCTCAAACGGTGCCAACGGGTCTTGCAAGGGCGTGCGGCAGTCGCTGAAAGACAGCCGCGCCTATCAATGGCTGCATCAGCTCGTCGATCTCATTGAAACCGGCGAAAGCGCGGAGGATTTTCTCGAACATACGAAACTTGAGCTGTTTCAGGATCAGGTCTTCTGCTTCACGCCGAAGGGCCGGCTCATCGCACTGCCCCGCGGGGCAACGCCGATCGATTTCGCCTATGCGGTCCATACCGATGTCGGGAACAGCTGCGTCGGCTGCAAGATCAACGGCAAGATGGCGCCTTTGATGACCGAACTCTCCAATGGCGACGAGGTGGAGATCATCCGTTCGGATGCACAGATTCCGCCGGCGGCCTGGGAATCGATCGTGATTACCGGCAAGGCGCGGGCAGCGATCCGGCGGGCGTCACGCACGGCCATCCGCGCCCAGTATGTCGATATCGGCCGGCAGATCACCAAACGGACCTTCGAGCGGCGCGGCAAGACGTATTCCGACCAGGATGTGCAGGCGTCCGCCTCGCGGCTCGGCCATACCCATTTGGAAGACTTGCTGGCTGCGGTGGGGCGCGGCGAACTCTCCGCCAGGCTGGTCGCGGATGCCGTCTTCCCGCCCGATACCGGCAAGGAAATACAGATTCCGATCGGGCAAACGGCGGGGGATGACGGCTGGTTCGGTCTCAGACGCGCCATGGGCCTGAAGTTCCGTTTTCCGATGACATCGGGCGAGAAGGAACCGAGCGATGCGCTTCCGATCCGGGGCGTTGAGCCGAACATGCCGGTGCGTTTTTCTCCCGGTTCGGGCGCCGTTCCGGGCGACCGGATTGTCGGCATCATGAACGGCAGCGGTGCCATCACGATCTATCCCATTCACTCCCCTGAATTGCGGGCCTTTGAGGACAAGCCCGAACTTTGGCTCGATGTGCGCTGGGACACCGAAAGCGAACGGAAAAACCGCTTTCCCGCCGAAATCAAGGTGACGGCCATGAACGAGCCCGGCACCTTGGCCCAGATTGCCCAGGTCATCGGCGAAAACGGCGCCAACATCGACAATGTGCGCATGATCGCGCGCAACACGGATTTCCATGAAATGCTGGTCGATGTGGAAGTGTGGGATCTCAAGCATCTCAACCGTATCATCCGGCTTTTGCGTGAGCGCGATGTTGTCAGCGCCGCGAGCCGTGTGAGCAACTAGACTTCGGCTTTGGAGAAACCGCCAGTGAGCGCAAACGGATTGAGTTCGGATGACGTAATTGAGACCTTCAAGGAGGCGGGAGCGCTCCTGACAGGACATTTCATCCTGTCTTCCGGTCTCCATAGCCCTGTTTTTCTCCAGAAGATGCGCGTTTTCATGCACCCGGCGCTCACCGAAAGGCTGTGCAAGGGGCTGGCGGCGCTCATCCGCGAAGACTTCGGCGATCGGCCGCAAATGATCGTTTCGCCGGCGATGGGCGCAATCATCCCAGGCTATGAGACAGCGCGCCAGCTTGGCATTCCTGCCGTCTTTGTCGAGCGCGAGAACGGCGTATTCGCGCTGCGGCGCGGGTTTCATGTTCCGGAAGGCGCGCCCGTGATTGTCGTCGAGGACATTGTCACAACGGGGCTCTCGTCGCGCGAATGCATTGAATGCATCAAGGATGCCGGCGCTGAGGTTCTCGGCTGCGTTTGTCTGATCGACCGCTCCAGCGGCAGTGCCGATGTGGGCGCACCTTTGCGTGCCCTTGCCGAATATGATGTGCCCGCCTATCCCGCCGATGCCTTGCCGCCCGAATTGGCGGCCCTGCCTCCGGTGAAACCGGGAAGCAGAATGCAACCGAGCAGTACAAATCTGCGTTAGAATATGTCTTTATGGGTCCTGGTAATGATTGCGTGACGGGAACGTCTTACTATCTCCCCCTTAATGGCAGCGTTGTGGCCGCGCCACCTGGCAAACATAAGACATACAGGTTTGATGTTTCAGCGACGAGAACGCCCAAACCTTTCCATCAAGATGCGTGAGACCGTCTGGCCGAAAAGCGGATGGCGGCGCTGGGCGCTTTACATTTACAAGCGTGTGCTGCGCATTGCCCAGTCGCCGCATGCGATTGCGCTTGGCTTCTCGGCGGGTGTGTTTGCCTCGTTCACACCCTTTATCGGCTTCCACTTCATGATCGGTCTCGCGCTCGCTTGGGTGCTTGGCGGCAGTCTGATCGCCTCGGCCTTCGGGACTGCGATTGGCAATCCGATCACCTTTCCGGCGATTTGGGCTTCCACCTTCCATCTCGGCTGCTTGATGCTGGGCCGCGATCCGGGAAGTGTCTCCTTTGAGAATCTCGGCGGCGGCATGCTCGCGGCGGCGGATGCGATCCTGCCGCTGATTAAGCCCATGGTGGTGGGCGGCGCGCCCCTTGGCATGGTGGTCGCCTTCCTTATGTACTTCCCGGTGCGCGCTGTGGTGGCCTATCATCAGTCGCGCCGGATGGCGCGGCTGGCAGCCGCATCGGCCGCCGATGCGCCCGGTGCGCACGCTCAAAGACGATAGGAATTCCGATGGGCGCTTCATCTCTTCGTCTTGGCGTCAATATCGACCATGTCGCGACGATCCGGAACGCCCGTGGCGGGCGGCATCCCGATCCTGTCCGTGCGGCCCATATGGCGGCGGCGGCGGGTGCCGACGGGATTACGGCACATCTGCGTGAGGACCGGCGCCATATCTCGGATGGCGACATCGAAAGGCTAATGGGCGAGATCACGTTGCCGCTCAATCTGGAAATGGCTGCAACGGCTGAAATGCAGGCGATTGCCTTGCGGCACAAGCCGCATGCGGCGTGCATTGTGCCGGAACGGCGCGAAGAGCGCACGACGGAAGGCGGGCTCGATGCCGCCGGGCAGATCGAAACGCTGAAGCCCCTTATCGGCGCGCTGACGGATGCGGGTGTGCGGGTCTCCCTATTCATTGCTGCTGATGCCCGGCAGCTCGAGGCCGCTGTTGCGCTCGGGGCGCCGGTTGTCGAATTGCATACGGGCGCCTATTGCGAGGCGTTTATCGACGGCGATCAAAACGCCATCGATGCCGAAATGGCCGCCATCACCCGCGCCGCCGCAGCCGGCGCCGAGATGGGCCTTGAAATCCATGCCGGCCATGGCCTCACTTTTGATAGTGTCCCGGCCATTGCCGAACTGCCGCAGATTCGTGAACTCAATATCGGGCATTTCCTGGTTGGCGAGGCGGTGTTTTCGGGGCTCGATTCGGCCATTAGGCGGATGCGGGACCTGATGGCGCGGGCGCGGCAGGCGGCATCCGGCGAACAAATGGCCTAGAGGCCTAAAGGGCATTGAAGGGTTGAGGAATGATCATCGGGATTGGCTCTGACCTGATCGACATAAGGCGGATCGAGAGCACGCTGGAGCGGTTCGGCGAACGTTTCACCGCCCGTATCTTCACCGAGATCGAGCGGTTCAAATCGGACAGCCGGGCCAGCCGCGCGGCCTCTTACGCAAAGCGCTTCGCGGCCAAGGAAGCCTGTTCCAAGGCGCTTGGCACCGGCATCCGGCGTGGTGTCTTCTGGCGCGATATGGGCGTTGTGAATCTGCCGGGCGGCAAGCCGACGATCGAACTCACGGGCGGCGCCTTGAAACGGCTTGAAGAACTTCTGCCCGATGGCATGGTGCCGAAGATCAATCTCACGATCACCGACGATTTTCCGCTCGCCCAAGCGATTGTCATTATTTCTGCGGAACCGTCCACGGCTTGATCCCGAGCACGTTTATTGCCATCGCCCGTGCGAAGCATTAGACCGGCCCAAAGGCGAGGCCGGATGAAAGGAATTTTATGGCCAGTACCGAAAAGGGCGGCTCTGTGAGCAAATCGGCCGGCAGCGGCCTTGGCGAGACCGTCAAGGTTATCGTCCAAGCGCTTATTCTGGCGTTGATCGTGCGAACCTTCTTCTTCCAGCCCTTTAACATCCCCTCGGGCTCGATGAAGCCGACATTGCTTGTCGGCGATTTTCTATTTGTTTCGAAGTTCTCGTACGGCTACAGCCGTTTCTCTTTTCCCTTCAGTTTTCCGATCATGACCGGGCGGTTCTGGGCTGGTGACGGACCGGAGCGGGGCGACGTGGCCGTTTTCAAGCTACCGCGCAATCCGAAGACCGATTACATCAAGCGTGTGGTCGGTTTGCCTGGCGAAACCATCCAGATGGTCAACGGCGTTCTCCATATCAACGGTCAGGCCGTCGAGCGGGAGCGGGTTTCCGATTTCACCGAAGTCGGTAGAAACGGCGAGAATTCACGCGTGGTTCAACACCGGGAAACCCTGCCGAACGGTGTGTCCTTCATGACGCTCGATCTGGTCAGGGATGGGTTCTCCGACAACACACCGGCCTTTGAAGTGCCGGAGGGCCACTATTTCATGATGGGCGACAACCGCGACAATTCCACCGACAGCCGGGTTCCGGGCGCGGTTGGGTTCGTGCCGCTTGAAAACTTCGTAGGCCGCGCCGAAGTGCTTTTCCTCTCCGTGAGGGATGGCGCGCCCGCCTGGCAGATTTGGCGCTGGCCATGGACGCTGCGCTGGTCCCGCGTCTTCGATACCGTGGATTGACGGTGCCGGATACGGACACAAGGGAAGAAGCCCGCCACCTCTCCGATCTGGAAGCGCAGCTTGGCTACCGGTTCAAGAACCGCGCCGTCCTCGAAAAGGCGCTTGTTCATTCAAGCGCGCCGGAAGTCGTGGGCGGGACCGTCGAAAGCTATCAGCGCCTTGAATTTCTTGGGGACCGGGTGCTTGGATTGGCCGTCGCCGAGATGGTTTATTGCGCTTTTCCCGATGCGGACGAGGGCGAGCTTTCCCGCCGCCTCACTCAACTCGTGCGGAAGGAAACATGCGCCGCCGTTGCCGAAAGCCTGGAACTCGGCCGCTTCGTCCGCCTCGGACATGGCGAGGCGCAGTCGGGCGGCCGGCGCAAGAAGGCCATCCTCGGCGATGTCTGCGAATCCGTCATTGCCGCGATCTATCTCGATGGCGGATACGAGGAAGCGGCGCAATTCGTCGGGCGCAGTTGGGAGCGGCTCATGCATGACTCCGCAACGCCGCTGCGCGATGCCAAGACCGCGCTTCAGGAATGGGCGCACCGCCAAGGCTTCGATGTGCCCGTCTATCGCGAGATCTCACGCACGGGTCCCGACCACAAGCCGGTCTTCACGATTTCCGTGACCGTTGGTGATGAGGAACGCGCCCATGGGCGCGGGCACTCAAAGCGGCTTGCGGAGCAGGATGCCGCCCGTGCCGTGTTGGAGGCAGAGGGCGTCTGGGCGAAAGGCAAGAATGGCTGAGGGGCACCGCTTCGGCTTTGTGGCGTTGTTGGGCGCGCCAAATGCGGGCAAGTCGACGCTTGCCAATGCATTGGCTGGTGCGAAGGTCTCGATCGTCACCCATAAGGTTCAAACCACGCGCAGTCCGGTCAGGGCGGTTTTTGTGGAGGGCGGGGCGCAGGTCGTCCTCGTCGATACCCCCGGCATTTTCGAACCGAAGCGGCGGCTGGAGCGGGCCATGGTATCGGCGGCCTGGGGGCAGGCGGGCGATGTGGACATCGTCGCGTTTCTCATCGATGCGAAGAAAGGGATCGGCGAGGAAGAGGACGCCGTTCTCCAAAGGCTTTCCGAGGGGCCGGATACCCCGAAGCTCCTCATTCTCAATAAGGTGGACCTGGTTCCGCCCGAGACGCTTCTTCCGCTCGTGAAGCATGCGAACGGCAAAGTGGCGTTCACCGAAACCTTCATGATTTCGGCGCTCACCCATGATGGCGTGGAGGAGTTGCGCAAAGGGCTGGCACGGCTTGTCCCGCCCGGTCCCTGGCATTTCCCGGAGGATCATCTTTCCGATCTGCCGCTGCGTCTGATGGCTGCTGAAATCACCCGCGAGAAGTTGTTTTTGCGCCTTCATCAGGAGTTGCCCTATCAGTTGACCGTCGAAACGGAGAGTTGGAAGCAAGTTAGGGACGGCGCGGTCCGCATCGAACAGACGGTCTATGTGCAGCGGGAATCGCAGCGCAAAATCGTGTTGGGAAAAAGGGGGCAGACGATCAAGGCGGTTGGCTCCGAGGCGCGCAAGGAGATCGCCGAGATCGCCGAAGCGCCCGTTCACCTTTTTCTGTTCGTCAAAGTGCGCGAGAATTGGGCGGACGATCCTGAACGCTACGGCGAAATGGGGCTCGATTTCCCGCGTTAGGGCCAAGACAGCATGGAGTGGAGCGAAGACGCCATCATTCTCGGCGCGCGGCGGCATGGCGAAGGGGACACCATCCTTGAGGTCATGACGCACGAACGGGGGCGGCATGCGGGTCTCGTGCGTGGCGGGCGGTCGAAACGGCTGCGCCCGGTGTTGCAGGCCGGCAATTCCGTGACCGTGACCTGGCGGGCGCGGCTTGAAGAGCACCTGGGCATGTTCACGGTCGAGCCTGTGGCGCTGAGGGCCGCTCAACTGATGCATGACCGCTCCGCGCTTTTGATGGCCAATCTTCTGTGCAGCTACGCGCTTCTGCTTCCCGAACGCGATCCCCATCCGCGGCTTTTCGACGGCCTTGTGCGCTATCTGGAAGCGCTGCCCGAAGACCGGGCGATGGCGGAGACCCTTCTGCGCTTCGAGCTTTTGCTTCTGGAAGAACTCGGTTTCGGCCTCGACCTCACATGCTGTGCTGCGACCGGTGCGACGCAGGATCTGACCTATGTCTCGCCGAAGACGGGGAGGGCGGTGAGCCGGCGTGCGGGCACGCCTTACCGTGCCAAGCTTTTGGTCCTGCCGCCCTTCGTTCTAGATGATGCGCCGGACGGTGATCCTTCCGCGGAAGACTGGCAGGCGGCGTTTCATTTGACCGGCTTTTTTCTTCAGCGCCATGTCTTCGAGCCGCGCGGCATTTCGGTCTCAGAAAGCCGGGCTTCGCTTATTAAAGCGCTGAAAACCGCGAATTTTATAGAGGAAACCGATCCCGTCCGCTTGTGAAGGTTTCGGCCATCGGTTACGTCACCCCCCATGGGTTCCGATGTGATTCTGCCCCCCGATGACGGGGTTGAGATCGTCAATCTGCGCGACGCGCTTGAAGAGCGTTATCTGGCCTATGCGCTCTCGACGATCATGCACCGGGCGCTTCCCGATGTGAGGGACGGGCTCAAGCCCGTTCACCGCCGCCTCATCTACGCCATGCAGCAATTGAAGCTCGATCCCGACCAGGGCTTCAAGAAATGCGCCCGCGTCGTCGGCGATGTGATCGGTAAGTTCCATCCCCATGGCGAGCAGGCCGTCTATGACACGCTTGTGCGCCTCGCCCAGACTTTCGCGGTCCGCTATCCGCTCGTCGACGGGCAGGGTAATTTCGGCAATATCGACGGCGATAACGCGGCCGCCATGCGCTACACCGAAGCGCGGTTGACGCGCACGGCCCAGCGCTTGCTCGAAGGCATCGAGGAAGACGCGGTCGATTTCCGCGCGACCTATGATGGCGAGCATGACGAGCCCGCCGTCCTGCCGGCCAATTTCCCGAACCTTCTCGCCAATGGCGCAACGGGCATTGCCGTCGGCATGGCGACCTCTGTGCCGCCGCACAATGTGCATGAGATCGCCGCCGCCGCGCGCCATCTCATCAAGGCCCCAAATGCCGGTGCCGAAGACCTTATCGAGATCGTCCCGGGACCTGATTTCCCCACCGGCGGGATTATCGTCGATGAGCGCGAAGCGATCCTTGAGGCCTACAAGACCGGGCGCGGCGGCTTCCGCATCAGGGCCCGCTGGCACAAGGAGGATGCGGGCCGCGGAACCTATGTGATCGTCGTCGCCGAAATTCCTTATCAGGTTCAAAAATCGAAGCTCGTGGAAAAAATCGCGGAGCTCTTGCAGGCCCGCAAGCTGCCGCTTCTGGCCGATGTGCGCGACGAGTCGGCCGAAGACATCCGCCTCGTGCTTGAGCCGAAGAGCCGCAGCGTCGATCCCGAACTCTTGATGGAGTCGCTCTTTAAGACCACCGATCTTGAGAACCGCGTTTCACTGAACATGAATGTGCTGACCGACAGCCAGGTGCCCCGCGTCCTGCCGCTCGATCGGGTGATCAGGCATTGGCTCGACCACCGCAAGGCGGTGCTGGTGCGCCGCTCAGAATTCCGGCTTGAGAAGATCGAAAAACGGCTTGAGGTGCTCGACGGCTACCTCATCGTCTATCTCAATCTCGATGAGGTGATCCGGATTGTGCGCGAGGAGGACAATCCGAAGGCCGAATTGATGGCGGCCTTCACGCTGACGGAAAACCAGGCCGAAGCCGTCCTCAATATGCGGCTGCGCTCATTGAAGAAACTCGAGGAATTCGAGATCCGGCGCGAGCACGAGAAGCTCACCGGAGAGCGCGACGGCCTCATCAAGCTTTTGGGTTCCGATAAGCTGCAATGGAAGACGATCGACGGCGAATTGGCCGAACTCGGCAAGGAGTACGGACCCGAGACGGAGCTTGGCCGGCGGCGCACGCAGTTCGGCGATGCGCCGGAGACAGACGCTCTCGATATCGTCCAGGCGATGATCGAGCGCGAGCCGATTACCGTCGTGCTGTCCGAAAAAGGCTGGATACGGGCGCTCAAGGGCCACGTGGAGGACCTGTCATCGCTCCAATTCAAGGCGGATGACGCGCTCAAGGTGGCGGTGAAGGCGCAAACCACGGACAAGATCGTTCTTTTTGCCGAGAACGGCCGTTTCTTCACGCTTTCCGCCGACAAGCTGCCGGGCGGGCGGGGCCATGGCGAACCGGTGCGCCTGATGGTCGATCTCGACCCGCAAGCGGGCATCGTCACTGCGTTCGCCGATGAGCCGGCAAAGACCTATCTGGTCGCCTCAAGCGACGGGCGCGGTTTCATCGTCAAAGCCGCCGGCCTCACGGCCAACACGCGCAAGGGCAAGCAGGTTCTGAACGTGTCGGGCAAGGCGGTCGCGCGCGTTATCGCTGAGGTTGGCGATGGCGATATGGTCGCGGTCGTGGGTGACAACCGGAAGCTGCTTGCCTTCGCGTTAAGCGAATTGCCGGAAATGGCGCGCGGGCGGGGCGTGATGCTGCAGCGTTACAAGGATGGCGGCCTGTCGGACGTGAACGTCTTCAAGCGCGATGAGGGCCTGCAATGGCTCGATGCCGCGGGCCGGCAGTTCACCCTCAACGATTATGCCGAATGGCTTGGCGCAAGGGCAAGCGCGGGCCGCATGGCGCCTCGGGGCTTTCCGCGCTCGAACCGGTTTTCCTGATCCCCAATTGACGCAGGTGAATGCGCCCGGCTGGCGCCGGTGCTAGGGCTCCGGGCATGCTGGGGGCGCCAGGTGCTGCGCGGTCGGCGGGTTTTTCCAACACGCATTGCGGTTATCTCCATGAACGCCATCGAGGCCGCCGATGCCTTGGATGGGAAGCAGGCCATCATTTTGAGCCGCGATCTCTCACCCCAGGCGGCAGAGCACTTCTTTGCGGTCACCGAGGATGTTCCGGGTGAGGCGATGGAGATGCTCTCCGGCGAATACCTGACCAAGGTTTTCTTGGGGCCGTATAAGGACGCGCCGAAATGGGAGGAAGAGATCGAATCCTATGTCGCCCCCCTTTCGAGCCTTTTCGACAGTGAGGACCGGTTCGGGCATAGCCCGGCAAAAGGTCCGGTGGACCTTTTGCGGTCTGAACGCCCGAAGGGCAGGGGCGATTTTGGCCCAACCCATGAGGGCCGGGCGCAAATCCGCCATTTCGGC
>JAKSCL010000209.1 GCA_022360615.1 Hyphomicrobiales bacterium | reverse complement strand
GGCGGGGCGGGGGCGGGGCGACCGTGCACCACGGTGTCGTAGGCATAGGGAATGGGGGGCCAGATCAGCCAGCCTTTTGCCTCGATCAACTCCACCACATAGGGGTCGTGGTAGTCCGCTTCGGAGGGGAATTCCCCTCCGAAGCGGGTTTCCGGGTAGGCGACGAAAATGGGAAACAGGAAATCCCCGTCGTAGGAGATGAGGAGGGGTTTGTCGTTGGCGATAAACTCGGCAAAGAGCGAAACGACGAACAGGATCATGAAGAGCCAGAGCGACCAGACCCCTCTTTTGTTGGCCTTAAAACTCTGCCATCGCCTTTGATTGAGCGGCGACATGGTGAAGAAGCCGCGCTTCAACGGCGGGCGCTGCTCGGCCGGCAAGGGTTCGATGGTCTCGTAACCCTCTTCCTCGATCCGGTCGCGGACCCTTGCATCCATCATCCGCCTAGACCTCCCGCGTCTCGAAATCGATCCGTGGATCGATCCAGGTATAGGTGAGGTCGGAGATGAGGTTCACCACGAGCCCGAGCAGCGAAAAGATGTAAAGCGTTGCAAAGACCACCGGATAGTCGCGGTTGACGATGGATTCAAAACCGAGAAGACCGAGGCCATCCAATGAAAAGATCGTTTCGATCAAAAGCGAGCCCGCGAAAAACGCGCCGATGAAAGCCCCAGGGAAGCCGGCGATGATGATGAGCATCGCATTGCGGAAAACATGGCCGTAAAGCACCTGGTTTTCGGTCAGGCCCTTGGCGCGCGCCGTCATCACATATTGCTTGCGGATTTCATCGAGGAAGGAGTTTTTCGTCAAAAGCGTTGTGGTTGCGAAAGCGGCAAGCGCCATGGAGATGAGAGGCAGCGTCAGGTGCCAGAAATAGTCGATGATCCTCTCATGCCAGGACAGTTCAGCCCAATTGTCCGAGGTGAGGCCCCGCAACGGGAACCAGTCGAGGAACGTGCCCCCTGCGAAGAGCACAATGAGAAGAACGGCAAAGAGAAAGCCCGGAATGGCATAGCCGATGATGATCACCGCACTTGTCCAGACATCGAAGCGCGTGCCGTCGCGGACGGCTTTGCCAATGCCGAGCGGGATCGAGATACCATAAGATATCAGCGTCATCCAAAGACCGAGCGAAATCGAAACCGGCATCTTTTCAAGAACAAGATCGATGACGCTGATATCGCGAAAATAACTCTCGCCGAAATCGAAGCGGATATAGTTCCATAGCATCAGCACGAAGCGCTCGTGCGGCGGCCTATCGAAGCCGAACTGTTTTTCGAGCCTTTCGATGAACTCGGGGTCAAGCCCCTGGGCGCCGCGATAGCGCGACGTCACGCCGGTGTTGCCAGTCGCACCGGCTTGTGCGGCCTGATCCGATCCGAAATCGGAGCCACCCCCGGAGATCCGGTCGGTGGCGCCCGTGTCCTGGCCGGTCACTTGGGCGATCACCCGCTCCACGGGTCCACCCGGTGCAAACTGCACGATCACGAAGGAGACCAGCATGATCCCCAAAAGTGTCGGGATCATCAAAAGAAGGCGTCGGACGATGTAAGCGGCCATGCCCTAGGGCCAATCCTCAATCTTATACAGGCTACCGAAACTCAACCACTGCGGGCGGTGACTTGGGCGCGCGCCTCATCATGCCACCATACAGATTCCACAGGGAAACCATAGCGTGGCTTTTTTTCCGGCCAACCGAATTCGTCCCAAAACGCCACATTGTGAGAATCGTTGAACCATTGCGGGATCCAGTAATGACCGGCTCTCAGCACCCGGTCGAGGGCGCGTGCTGCGGTCACCATCTCCGCCCGGCTTTCCGCCCGGATCATGATTTCGATAAGCGCATCAACAACCGGATCGTCAATGCCTGAAAGATTGCGGCTGCCGGGTGTTGACGCTGCTTCCGAGCCCCAGAACTGACGCATGGCTTCACCTGGGGTGGATGAGAGCGCGAAACGCATGGTTGTCAGGTCGAAATCGAAATTGATCACCCGCGATTGATACTGCGCCGGATCCACCAGCCGGAAATTCGCTGGGATACCGAGAAGCTCCAGGTTCCTGATGAAGGGCGCCGCGATGCGCTCGAACTGCCTCGATTGCGACAGGATCTCGATTTCAAGCGGATTGCCGTCGGTATCCACGAGGCCCGTGCCGCGGCGCACCCAGCCCGCCTCGCGCAAGAGGCGCGTGGCCTCGCGCAGGAGCCTCCGGTCCTGGCCGGAGCCGTTCGATACCGGCGGGACATAGGGCTCGCCAAACACGTCTTCTGGCAAGTCCTCGCGGAACGGCTCAAGCAGAGCCATCTCAGCGTCGTTGGGGGTGCCTTCCGATTTCATCTCCGAGTTTTCGAAGAAGGAATGGGTGCGCTTGTAGAGATCGAAGAAAAGGTTCCTGTTTGCCCACTCGAAATCGAAGGCGTAGTCAAGCGCCTGGCGGGTGCGGGGATCGGCGAATTTGGCCCGCCTTGTATTGACAAACCAGCCTTGAGCCCCGGCCGGCCGGTCATCGGGGAAGACTTCCTGCCGAACGCGGCCATTTTGGATCGCGGGAAAATTGTATTCGGTCGCCCAGGTGCGTGAGGTGAACTCCTCGCGGAAATTGAGTGCGCCCTTTTTGAAGGCTTCAAAGGCGATCTGCCGGTCGCGGTAGAACTCCATGCGCACCACATCGAAATTGTGATGCCCGGTATTCACCGGCAAATCGCGGCCCCAATAATCGGGATCGCGGTGATACTCGATGAACCGGCCCGCATTGAGCCGCCCGACCTTGTAAGGCCCGGAGCCAACCGGC
>JAKSCL010000208.1 GCA_022360615.1 Hyphomicrobiales bacterium | reverse complement strand
TCTTCGAGTTGTTTTCGGCCCAAACCCAGGAGGCGGCACGGATCATCGCCTGGGCCCGTGCGCAAGGCTCGGCCGTCGTCGGCGTCGGCGGCATCAGCATGAGCGGTCTCGTCACCCAACAGATCGCCGGGCACTGCCACACCTGGCCGCGAGGGATGCGGCCCGACATGGCGTTCATCGGCGCGGGTTCCGCCCATATCGACCAAGTTGTCGTCATGGGCGAACTCTCCCGCCTGTTGGGCATGAGCGATGCGGTACAGGCGGCCGGTTGGACGGGCGAAACGCTCGCCCGCATGCGGCCGCTGCTCGATCCGCCGGCCAAGCCCGGTCTCGATCCGGATGCGATCCTGGCGTTTCTCGGCGAGCGCGATACCTCGACCCCTTACGCTTTTGCCGCGCGGCTGTTGGATGAATGGTCCGTTCCGGCGCAAAACCGCATCATCCGCGACGCGGGCCATATCGCACTTTACGCCCACATCATCTGCAACAAGACGCCAGCCGATCGCATCGCCGCGATGCTCCATCGAATTGCGTAGGCATTGACCGCTGGAAACCGGCCGCCGGCCGTCTTGGTCACAGCTCACGGAAATAGCGCGCAACCGGCCAGAGCGTGAATCCGGCGCTTTCATAGGCCCGGCGCGCCGGAGCGTGGCCCTCGTCGGAGCCCGTCTCGACCATGGCGATTGAAAGCCCCTCTTGCCGCATGCGGTCGAGCGCGAAAGCAGTCAGCGCGGCGCCGACCCCACGGCGCTGGTGGCCGGGATCCACGGCGATGATATAAATCTCGCCCATCGCGTCCTCCGCGTGAATCTTGATCCCCACATAGCCTGCGACCGTCTCCCCGATCAGCGCGACCCAGACCGCGGTGTCCGGGTCGTGGCAAACGGCCTCGACCTCCGCCTTCTGCCGCGCCTCCCATCCGTTTGGATAGAACGCTCGAAAAACGGGCCGCGGCATGGCTGTTGCCAGGGACGCGAAAACAGGCGTCCAGGCGCGTATGGACAGCGTTACGACGACGCCGAGGTGATGCGGCTCGAAGGGCGCGATGCGGATTTCTGGCTGTTCCGTCATGCGTCGATCCTCGTATTCCTCAGACATCCATTACAGCCAAAGGGCGTTCCATCCAGGCCTGTCAATCCATTTGGGTTCGTAGGCCACGTCCGCTGACCCAAGCGCAAAGATGCCGCCAATTCAGTCGAACGTAACAAAGGCCGGAAGCATCGTCTTTGAAGATGCACCAACGGAAGCAAGCGTGAGCCCGGTCCCGCCTGTCCTTACGGCAGATAGTTGCACAGGCCATGGCTCGCCGCTAAAACCAAGTGCGAAGAGTTCTCAGTTAGACCTTCGCCGTTCGCGTGACGCCCACTTTCCGATCCCGCGCGATTGCTTCGGAGCCGGCGGACAGGAGGCGAACGGCTTGCCCCAGGACATCAGCGTTCTTGCCCTCTATATCAGGCACCGGGGTGCCCTGATCGACTACGCGAACGGGATCGTCCGCAGCCGGTCCCAGGCGGAAGATCTTGTGCAGGAGGCCTGGCTGCGTTTCGAGAAGGCTGGCGACGGCGAACCGCTCGACCATCCCCTCGCCTACCTTTACCGTATCGTGCGTAACCTGGCCCTGGATTTCCAGCGGCAGATGACGCGTGAGCGCAAGGTGATGAGCGAAGCCGATTTCGATGCCGCGGCCTCCACTCTGGCGGACGACGCCCCGTGCCCGGAACGCACAGCTGTTTGCAAGGACGAGCTCGAACTGGTTCTGGAAGCAATGGCGGAGTTGCCCGAGCGGACCCGCATCGCGCTTGAAATGCATCGCTTCGATGGCTGCAAGCTCAAAGAGATCGCGGCAGTTCTTGGGATCTCCATTCCGCTTGCCCATGTCCTGGTCGCTGAGGGCGTTCAGCATTGCAAACGCCGGTTGGAACGGCAGTGAAAAACCCGCCTAGATTTTTTTTAGAAAATTTTTAAAAAAACGGCCCGCTCATACGTTTCATGATTAAGACGCCTTCCTCCATACGTGGCCAAGGAGAAAGGGCGGCTGGTCCAACAGCGGCCATTGCGCCGGGAGCGGCATGACCGAAAAACCAGAATCCGAGGCGGAACGGGCCTCCCGCGAGGCGACCGATTGGTTGATCCTTCTTCAGGAGGAGCCGGCCGATCCGAACCTGCGGCGCAGCTTCGAAGCCTGGCTGAAAGCGAGCCCGGTTCACCGAAACGCCTGGGCGGCGACCCGGCATACCGCCGATACCATCGAAGCGGCCAGCAACCGTTCCGTAGAACCGCGCGCGCCTTCCTTGGAGCGGGAACGGGACGCCCGCCCGGCGGGGCCGCATCCCGGCCTTGCCTCTCCGCCGCCGGTTACCGCCCGGCGCTTCCGATGGGGCTTCCCGGCGGCGGCGTTGGCCATGGCGGCCTGTCTCGTCCTTCTGTTTGCGCCGGACCTTGCACTGCAGATCGAGGCCGATCACATAACCGGCACGGCGGAGACCCGGAGCCTTGTCCTCGCGGACGGAAGCCGGGTCGTTCTGGCTCCTGACAGTGCGATTGCGCTCGCCTTCGGCCCGGACGAGCGGCGGGTTCGCCTGCTTGCCGGCGAGGCCTTTTTCGAGGTGGCTCCGAACCCGGACCGGCCGTTCCGCGCCGAAGTCCGGGAGGTGTCCGCGACCGTTCGCGGCACGGCCTTCAACCTGCTGCGGGAGGACGGCCGCGCCGTTGTTGCGCTCGCGGAAGGCTCTCTCCACGTCGAACACGCCACCGCGGCCCCGCCCGTTTCGGAAACGCTTGAAATCGGAGAGGTCGTGCGGGTGACGTGGGCGGGCGAGGTCACGCGGCACGCGCGTCCGCCTGAAGATATCGCCGCCTGGCGCACCGGCCGTCTCATTGCTCAGGATGAGACCGTCGAGGCTGTCGTGAGCCGGCTGCGCCGCTATTACGGCGGCACCATTATCCTCGCTGGCGGTGACTTGGCGCGCCGATCGGTGACGGGCGTCTACAACCTCCGCGATCCGATTGAAGCGCTGCGCGCCATCGGCCACGCGCATGGCGCGAACGTACGCCAGATTACCCCATGGGTTGTCGTGATCTCGGGCGTTTAAGCAAAAAATTGCTTCATTAAAACAATGCCTTACCGGCCCTCTTAACGTTTTCTTTAGAAAATCGCGTCCCGCCGTCGTCGCTTCTATGACGGACGAAGGCGGGACGCATGCGCGTTTTCCGGTGCGGTGATCGCTCTCCCTTCGTCGGACGAGACGGGAACAGTGACGGAGTTGGGCGATGGGTACGAGTGCGTATGTGTGCGGAGGGGGAAATGCGGGCCGGTCGATCGCGGCCGGTGCGGCGGTCGCTTTGGCGCTGGCGGCTACGGCGGGGGCCGCAGGTCCAGCCGCTGGGCAGGACTGGCGCGGCTGGGACAACACGGCCAGGCTGCCGATGGCTCTGGCGGTCTCGGACCAACAGGCTTTCAACATCCCCGCTCAGCCGCTTGCGAGCGCTCTCACCCGGTTCGGCCAGCAGTCCGGTCTTCAGGTTTCCGCCGATGGCGCGCTGGTCCGGAACCGGGAAAGCATGGGGATCAGCGGCACCATGAACGCAGAGGAGGCGCTCGCCCGTCTGCTTGCCGGAAGCGGGCTCGCCTATTCGCGCTCAGGCGATGCGACCATAATCGTCCAGCCTGTCACGGCGCAGCATGGCGAAAACGGCGCGCAGGAACTTCGGCAGATCACGCTGGAGGGTCAAGGCGCGGAAGGCGAGGACGACGGCCGGCGCAGCGAGGCGGAGGATGCGCCGTTCACCAGGCCCGGCTCGGACGCCTTCATCAGCCGCGAGCAGATCGAGCGCATCCAGCCCTCCTCACCGGGCGATATCTTCAGGGAGGTGCCGGGCGTGCTTTCGGGCGCAAGCAATGACGGCACCTCGATCAACGTGAACATCCGCAGCTCCTCCGGACTGAACCGCGTGCGGACCATGGTCGAGGGCACGCAGCAGGAAAGCTCGGGCTATCAAGGCTATGCCGGGGCGGACCAGCGCACCTATATCGATCCCGAGCTGATCGGCGGGGTGGAGGTTTCCAAGGGCCCCGGCGGCGGGCCGTACGGCACGGGCACCACGTCCGGCGTCGTCAATGTCCGCCTGCTGGACGCGGACGATCTCGTGCAGGAAGGCCGCAACACCGGCTTCCGCATGCGCGGCGGGCTCGGCGGCAATGCGGTGGCGCCGCGCTTTTTGTCCTTTGAAGAGGGTTTCAACCGCCGGGGTACGGATACCGGCCTGGTGCAGAACGGAAACAGCATTTTCTCCCATGACAATTGGTTCGGTAGTTTCGCCGGCGCTTACCGTGACGATCATTTCGAGCTTGTCGCCGCCTATACGCGCCGCCGCGAGGGCAACTACTTCGCAGGCAGGTACGGATCCGAGACGTTCACGCGCTTCCGTCAATCATCTCAAGGCCTCGTGCCAGTCGAGAGCAGGTTCTCGCCGATTCAGGCTGGCCAGGAAGTGCCGAACACCTCCGAGGATACCGAATCGATCCTTCTCAAGGGCACGCTACGTTTTCACGACGGGCAATCCCTGGAAGCGGGGTTTACGCGTTATGACAGCGCCTTCGGACAGGTCTACCCGTCCAGCATCCTTCTTTGGACGCCGCAGCAATGGAACTTGAACGAAGTGGAAAGCAACCGCTTCTGGCTGCGTTACAAATGGGAGTCGGCAAGCGATCTCATCGATCTTCAGGCCAATGTCTGGGGCACCATGGCGGACGAACTGGGCGAGGATCGTCAAGCTCCTCAGGAAAACGACGGCTGGGGCGCGGAGATCTGGAACGCGAGCTTCTTTGGAACCCCGCTGGGCGGTCTGAGCCTGACCTATGGGGCCGAGTATTCCACGTCGGAAGCGCTGGTCGATTCGCCGACCTTTAGGTCAGGAACGCGCTATGTCCCTGGCCAACGTCCCCGTTTCATCCAAGAACGCGTTTCTCCTGCGTTCGACGGCAAACGCGAGGTCTATGGCGGTTATCTGAACGCCGTGCTCGAACCGGCCCACTGGCTCACCCTGAATGCGGGACTGCGCTATGACGGCTTCAATGCCGACAGCACAAGCAATATTTTCGACTGCGATGTCGACTTCTCGGAAACCGATGCGCTCTTTGCCAGATATTCGGAAGCGCGGAGAGAGGCTTTCCGGGCGGACACCGCCGAGGAATTTAACAGGCTGATCGCGATAGCCAACGCACTTTTGGCAGAGTTGAACGCAGCCCAAAGGAGACTGGACGGCTTTTGCGGATACGATCAGCAGGAAAGCAAAAAACAAGGCGACCGCATCTCGCCGCGCTTCGGCGTCACCGTCGAGCCGCTTCAGGGGCTGCAGCTTTTCGCGCAATACGCCGAGGGCTTCCGCGCGCCCAGCCTCGTCGAGATGGGCCAGACGGTCTTCGGCCCGGTCACCGTCAATCCGGACCTCGAGCCGGAAGTGGTGAACACCTGGGAATTCGGCGTGAACGTTCTGCGTGACGGGTTGCTGCTCAACAATGACGCCTTCCGCGCCAAGCTCGTCTATTTCAACAATTACTATGAAAGCTACGTCGTGCGGACCGGCACCTTGGATTCACGTCAAGGGGGCTCGGTTTTCTTTTACGAGAACGTTCCCGATGTGACGGTTTCCGGCTATGAAGCCAGCGTCTATTACGATGTGGGCTGGGCCTTCGCGAACTTGAACGTCAACGTTTTCGAAGAGCCGTTCAACTTGCCGACACAAGCCAGCATCGATCAGCCCGAATACGCCGGGACGTTGACGCTCGGTACGCGCTGGTTCGACGAACGTCTGGTTCTGGGCGGCCGCGTGACGTTTTTCGGAGAACCCAATTTTGACCTGGCCGATCCCAACCCGACATTTACGTCTTATTATTGGGCGGCTGAGGAGATTTTCGACCTGTTCGGTTCCTACCAGGTGAACGACAATCTCGCTCTCCGCTTCAGCGTCGAGAATGTCGCCGACACCTACTATCTGGCTCCCGTTTACGTCAGCCGCCTTCCCGCCCCTGGCCGCACGGTGCGGGCGAGCGTCACCGCGACGTTCTGAGGGCGCCGGAATGGACGATCGTAGGCCGATGCCGCCTGCCCCGGAGACGCCGCACGGCGCCGTCTCCGGCGGCCTTCCCGGCAGCGCGCCGGACTGCTTTCCGCGCGATGACGGACCGGCGGTCTGGATGCTGCTTGTCTTATCGGAACTGGTCTTCACCGCCGCCCGGCAGCATGTCCACCGCCTCGCCCGCCAGGCCGGAGG
This sequence comes from Hyphomicrobiales bacterium, assembly GCA_022360615.1. Lineage (GTDB taxonomy): Bacteria > Pseudomonadota > Alphaproteobacteria > Rhizobiales > JAKSCL01 > JAKSCL01. The sequence goes on along the minus strand of JAKSCL010000208.1, from coordinate 103 downwards.
CCGGGCCCGCCGCCGCGCCCGCCGCTCTTGCGTCTTCCCGCCGTGGCGACCGCATTTGGGTCGCCAAAAGACGGCGCCTGAGCACCGGCATCGCGCCCGGCTC
>JAKSCL010000192.1 GCA_022360615.1 Hyphomicrobiales bacterium | reverse complement strand
GGAAGAAAACGGAAAGCGCGAGATAGGCGCGGCCGACGTGGTCAACCCCGCTGAAGGCGGCATTCGCAATGATGTTAAGGCTCTGTTCGCCGCGATAGCTCGGATGCGCCCGCCAGCCGATATCAGCGAGAAGACAACCGGCAATGCGCCAGCGCCGGCTTTCATCCGTCTCCTCCACATCGAGCGTCGCAAACAGCCGGTCGGTCCAGTCGACCAATTCCAACGCATGCTCCGGCGAGCGGGCCCGCAAAAGCGCAAGCTCCGCCGACGCCGACAAAAGCGGGTCCTGCGCTTTCGTCTCCGCATCGAGTTGCGTGAAGAGAAAGCCCTCGCGCAAACCAAGGGCGGAAACAACGACCGCTTTCGGCATGATCCGCTTGCAAAGCGCTTCAAGGACAATTGCACCGTAGGGCAAAAGCACCCGCCTCTGGGTGGAGACATGATCGATCCCGGGCAAGCTGTTCACGCCGACGCGGCGAATCTCCTTTGCAAGCTCCAGCACATCTTCGCGCGCGATGGTGTAGTGGTGAAGAACGCGCAACGGATATTGCGACATGGCCATATGCATGGTCGCAAAAGCCCGCCATGTGCCGCCGATGGCGTAAAGCGGGCGCTCACCGTAAAGCGGCGTTAAGTTCGCCTCCTCGATTGTCTGGCTCGCGATCTTGGCCGCCTTGCGGACCGATCCGCCGGAAACCTCTTTCAAGCGAAGACTGCCGAGGGGAAGTGTCAGCCCCTCGCCGATGTGACTGTCGTCGATTTCGGTGAGTTCGAGGCTGCCGCCGCCAAGGTCGCCGACCAGTCCGGCCGGCCGGTGGAAGCCGGACCGCACGCCCATCGCCGCGTGATAGGCCTCCTCCTCGCCCGACAGAACACGCACCGGTACGCGGCAGATCGTCTCGACATTTTCGATAAAGGCACAACCGTTTTCGGCGTCCCGCACGGCCGCCGTGGCGAGGACGTGAAGTTCGAGCACTTGCATCTGATCAGCCAAAAGGCGATAGCGCCTCAAAGCCAAGAAGGCGGCGGCAATGCTCTCCTCCGTGAGGGCACCATTGGCGGCAACGCCGCCGCCAAGACCGCACAATGCCTTTTCATTGTAGAGCTGTGTCGGCGACCGGACCGGTCCCTCATAGACGACAAGGCGGACCGAGTTCGAGCCAATATCGATAACGGCAACAGGCCGCACATTGGGAAGCCGCCCGTTCGCCGCTTCGAATTCGGCCAGGACGCTCAGCGAACCGGCCGACGAAAGACGCGCCTGGATGTTCATTGCCTCGATGAGGGCCCCCGTCTCAGCCCTTTTTCATCGCCAGTGGGAAATCTCCCGTGGCGAGCTTTCCTTCAGCGACTTGCCGCGCCCCGACAGGCTTGGGTTTGTCATGAAATAGCGGTGCAGGTTAAACGGCTCCTCGCCGTCCGCCGGCACGACACGTTTTCCGCGCCCGTCGGCGCCGATGATCCAGCTTTGTTGATTGTCCTTCAGATTCGCAACCATGATTTGATCGAGAATCTGTGCGTGAACGGTTTCGTTCTCGATCGGGCACAGGGCCTCGACACGGCGGTCGAGGTTGCGCGGCATGATGTCGGCTGAACTTATATAGACCGCCGCTTCGCGCGACGGCAGACCAAAGCCATTCCCGAAGCAGTAGATGCGTGGATGTTCAAGAAAACGCCCGACAACCGATTTCACCTGGATATTGTCTGAAAAACCGGGCACTTGCGGGCGCAGGCAACAGATGCCGCGTACAATGAGATCGATCTTCACGCCGGCCTGACCTGCCTTGTAGAGCGCATCGATCACGATCGGATCGACGAGCGAATTCATCTTCATCCAAATCTGCGCAAGCCGCCCGGCATGCGCATACTCGATTTCCTTCTCGATATGATCGAGGATCGTTTTGCGCAGCGTGTAGGGCGAGACGCTCATCCTTTTGAGATCGGCGGGCTCCGCATAACCGGTGATGAAATTAAAGACCCGCGCCACGTCCTGGGCAATCGTCGGATCGGCGGTGAAATAGGACAAATCGGTGTAAATCTTTGCCGTGATCGGGTGATAGTTACCCGTTCCGATGTGCGAATAGCTCATCATGAGATCGCCCTCGCGGCGCACCACCTGGCTGAGCTTGGCGTGGGTCTTCAGTTCGATGAAGCCGTAAACGACCTGCGCGCCCGCCCGTTCAAGATCGCGTGCCCAGCGCAGATTGGCTTCCTCGTCGAACCGGGCCTTCAACTCAATGACGGCGGTCACGGATTTCCCAGCCTCCGCCGCATCGATCAGCGAGCGCACGATGGGTGAGTCATTCGACGTGCGGTAGAGCGTCTGCTTGATGGCCACGACATTCGGGTCATCGGCCGCCTGACGCAGGAACTGCAACACCGCGTCGAAGGATTCATAAGGGTGGTGCACGACCATTCCCTTCGCCTTGATGGCGGCAAAGCAATCGCCCCCGAAGTCACGGATACGCTCGGGAAAGCGCGGCGTGTAAGGGGTGAACTTCAGATCGGGCCTGTCCAAATCGACAAGCTGGGATAGATCGCGCAACGCAAGCACGCCCTCCGTGTCCATGAGCGAAGCGCCCGAGAGCCCCAGCGCCTCTCCCACGAAGCTTTGCATGGCGTCCGTCATTGAGGATTCGCATTCAAGCCGGATGACCGACCCGCGCTTGCGTTCTTTCAGGAGCGTCTCAAAGACGCGCATGAGATCTTCCGCTTCTTCCTCGATCTCGATGTCGGAATCCCGGATGATCCGGAACCCGCCGATCGCTTCGGCCTCGTAACCGGGGAAGAGCTTGGAGACGAAAAGCCTGAGCGCCTTGTCGGTTTTCACGACACGGATGCTGCCGTCCGCAGGATCGGGCAGACGGATGAAGCGGTTCACCTTTTGAGGGAAGCGGATGAGGGCATTGAGGTTTTTGCCGTCGCCTTCCCGTTTCAGGTTCAGGGCCAGTGAAAAACCAAGATTGGGGATGAACGGGAAAGGATGGGCGGGATCGATCGCCAAAGGCGTGAGCACCGGGAAAAGCGAGTCGGTGAAATAGGCCTCAAGCCATTTCCGCTCCTCGCCGGTAACGTCGTCGGGCTCTACGATCGCGATGCCGTTCTCGCGCAAGACGCCCTTCAGGTCTTTCCACTGCTCCTGCTGCAATTCATTGAGGGCGCGCACTTCAGCGGCAATCTTGTTGAGCTGTTCGAGAGGCGTGAGACCATCCTGGCTTGGCGTGTCGATGCCGGCGCGTGCCTGACTCACAAGCCCGGCCACCCGGACCATGTAAAACTCATCGAGGTTCGAGGCCGAAATCGACAGGAACCGGACACGTTCGAGAAGTGGATGGTTCTCGTTGGCGGCCTCCTCGAGCACCCGCCGGTTGAACTCAAGCCATGAGAGTTCGCGGTTGAAAAACCGCGCGGGCGCGTCGAAATCGAGAACCGGCAGGGTTTCGGCAGCCGCTTTCTCGGTCCGCGAACCGTTCGGCATTGCGGTTTCGGCCGATGCCGCCCCACCTGCTGCGATGGATTCCGCCACGCTTTGCCCCGTTTCGGTCTCAATTTCGTCCATTCTGCCCTCCCCTGGTCCGCTGGACGTAGCGCGTTTCTATGGCACGGTGATTACGTCGTCGCCAGTGCTTAGAGATGGCTATTAGGGCGGTTCATTTCTGTTCTCTATCACCGAACATGGAAACGGCAAGATGCCGTGTGATGCGCCGCTTTTCCCTTAAGGCGCACTCATCAAGGGCGGCGACCACCGCCTTCGCCGCTTCAAACGAGCGTTCGATGCGCAGACACAGATAGTCAATCACGGAAGGATCGGGCGCAAGCTGTCTGTCTGCAAAAAGCTTCACCAGAAGGCCCCGCAACAATACGTCGTCCGGTGGCGCGATTTCAATGGCGGGGATCGCGCGCAAGCGTGACATCAGATCCGGCAGCCGGATATCGAGCGATGACAGGGACTGTCGCGCTGTCATCAGCAGGCTAGCGTCCACCTCCCTTACAGCATTGAGGAGATGAAAGAGCGCGGTCTCGTCGATGGCGAGGCGATCGATATCCTCAAGCAGGATCGCGCTTTCGGGGCCAAGGTCGCCCAGTACGAGACCGGCGATAGCTGCGGCGTCATAAGAGCGGGCCCCGCTCTTTTCCCGCCATACGGCGGCAAGATGCGTTTTGCCAGCGCCAGCCGGGCCGATCAACGCCATTGCGGGCGCGGGCCAGCGTGGCCAGGCCTCGATTGCCTCCCATGCCGCAAGGTTGGTGCCGCCGACTAGAAAATCCTCCCGCGAAAGCGCGGCTTCATGGGGAAAGGCAAGAATGGTTTGGCGCGGCGGTTCCTGATTGCGTGCCATCGGCTCAAGCGGATGCATCATCCGGATCTGGCGTCTCACCGGCGGAGGATTGCCCATGAGGCGCACCGATACCCTTGTAAAACGGGCTATTCAAATAGCGGTTCAGGAAGAAACGCGCCAGGACCCCAACCGCAGCCGCGGCCGGCACCGCGATCAGGGTGCCCGCGAAACCAAACAGATAGCTGAACGCGATGAGACCGAACAACAGCCAAACCGGGTGCAACCCGACATTGTGCCCGACCAGCTTGGGCTGAAGGACATTGCCTTCGACCATCTGGCCGCCGACAAAGATCGCGCCAATGGCCGCGATCCAAAAAAAATCCGGCCAAAACTGAAAGAGCGCCACGCCGACCGCAACGATAAATCCGGAAACCGATCCCACATAAGGGATAATGTTTATAATTCCCGCGAAAATGCCGATCAGGAGGCCGAAATTGAGGCCCATCGCGGTCAACGTAACCGCGTAGAACGTCCCAAGCAGAAGCGAAACCGTGATCTGGCCGCGTACGAAACCGGCAAGCGCCTTGTCGATGTCGCGCGCCAGTTCGCGGACCGTATCCACATGGTCGCGCGGGAGCCAGCGGTCCACCGTATCGACGATATTGTCCCAGTCCCATAGGAGATAGAAGGCGACGACGGGCGTAATCACGAAAAGCGAAAGCAAGGAGAGGATCGCCTGCCCGCCGGACAACACTTGGCGCAGAACCGCACCCACCCAGGACATGGCATCGCCGGTGACCGAAGCGATGGTGCCATCGATGCCGCCCATACCGCCTGGAATGATGCGGTCAAGCGCCGGCGCCATACG
>JAKSCL010000139.1 GCA_022360615.1 Hyphomicrobiales bacterium | reverse complement strand
GCGTCCTGGATTTTCCGGTGCAGCCAGACAATGCCGGTCAGACCGCAGAAGACTTCGCGCTGACCCCGTTCACGCAGGACTGGCCGGTCGGTGCAGCCCGGCGAGGGAGGCGGCGCGGCACCATCGATGAGGCGAGCTGTCAGCGTCATCGCGCCGCCTCCAGCGTTCCAATCGAAGGATTGTTTTCCCTGCGTTTAATTGCCGCGTCTGTTTGTTTGGCATCAAGACGTGCAGCGCGAAGCTTGAGGACGAATTGGGCAGCATTGATGACATATGCCGCGTAGGCCGCGAGCGCGAGAATCATTTGCTCAATATTGCCGCCTAGGGAGAAAAAAACAGCGAACAGATAGGCTGTATGAAGGGCAAGCACGAGCATGGAGAACACGTCCTCCCAGAAGAAGGCGCGGGCAAACAGATACTGCCCGAAAACGATCTTCTCCCAGACCGCCCCGGTGACCATGATCGTGTAGAGGACGAACGTCTTGATAACGATGGAAAGGGTCGCTGCCGCAAAGCCTTCGCCTGTTGCGAGATAGCGGATGACGAGTGCGAAACTGATCAGGAAGACCAGGAACTGAAACGGTGCGAGCACACCTTGAACGACTGTCCACACGGATGCATCGCGGCGTTGCCGTTGCTCTACCGTGTAAAGAGGACGTCGCGGATGTTTGGTTTGCACCTCAAGGTGCATGGCGGGTGTTCCCTTTTCCTCACGGTGTGTGAGTCAAAATTTAAAACGGCACCGCCCCTGACTGTCAATCAAAATTGACATATGATGAGTAATCATAACTTTACAAATCCCGCCTCCGGTGGTGAGATGCCGATTAGCCGCAGTCGTGTTCGGGCGGGAGTCGTGTTTTAATGTGGGGGTTGAAGCTCGATGCTGAGGCGGAACCCCTTGGCGGACCGGGCGGAAAAAGGAGGAAAAAACACTCGGTCCGAGTGTCGCGCATGGCAATTGATGGGGGTGATGACGCCCAGTTGAGAAAAAGCTCACACTGGGGAGGACAGGAAAATGGCCGGAATGCGGTCGCAATCCGAAGGCGGATTCTTTTCAAGTATTGCGCATTTCTCAAGAACGCGTCTGTTGAGAACACCTTCCGTTACGAAAGACATTGAAGCCGAAACCGAAGCTGCCGGGTTGAGCGCTGGCGATCAGCGGCTGACGACGTTGATCGAAGGTGAGATCATCCCACGTCTGCTGCTAGCCCACACCTACTCCAAGGCGGTTCCAAACGCGCCTTCTTCGGGGGACTACACACTCAGTGAAAAGGACGTCGTGCAACTCGCCAGGCTGCTTTTGAGCGACGATCACCAGGCGACCAAGGATTTCGTCGCAAATCTGCGCCTTCAAGGTGTATGGGTCGATCATATCTTTCTTGAATTATTCGCACCGGCGGCAAATCTCTTGGGGGATTACTGGCGCGATGACCGTTGCGACCTTGCTGAAGTGGCACTTGGACTAACACGCCTGCACCAGCTTGTGCGCGAAATGAGCCGGTCTTTTTGCGACGAGCAGAATTGCACATCCCATAATCTCAGGATATTACTCACCGCCGTGCCCGGCGAAGCGCACATTTTCGGCGTTTTAATGGTCGAAGAGTTCTTTCGCCGGTCTGGCTGGGATGTGTTGAGTGAGACAGGTCATTCGCGGGACGAATTACTCGATATCGTGCGCACCGAGTGGTTCGACGTGATTGGCTTGTCCTTAGGTAATGAGTCGCTGATCGATGAACTGGCTTCCCTGATCACCGCGATGCGCCGGGACTCACGCAATCCCGGTGTGTTCATCATGGTCGGTGGTGCGGTTTTTGGGGAACGTCCGGAACTGGTTAAGAGTGTTGGGGCTGATGCAACCGCGGAAAACGGCGAAGATGCTGTGGCACGAGCTGAGGAGCTTGTTGGTTTCGTGGCGCGCCGCTTCGCATGATGAAGCCAAGCCAAGGGGTTAGAGCGCGGGAATGGAGACGCTTGTCTCTCAGGAGACAAACCACTTCACAGACCCCGATAAGACGATTGGAGGTCTGCGAGCCAAAGCCGCTGCTAAGCTGATCGCGGCAGCTGCGGATATTGCGCTCATTATCGACACCGAAGGTATCGTTCGCGATGCGGCATTCAGCAGCAGCGAACTGGCCGAAGCGACCGGCGGGAGCTGGCTTGGTCAGGCCTGGGCCGATACCGTGCACCGGGACAGCCGCGATAAAATCAAGGAAATGCTGGAAGACGCGCGCGGCAAGGAGCTGCCGCGCTGGCGTCAGGTGAACCATCCGCTCATTCGCGGGGGCGATGTTCCGATCAGCTACTCTACTGTGCAGCTTGAGGATGGCGGCCCCATCGTTGCGGTTGGCCGTGATTTGCGCGGTCTGATCGCGCTGCAGCGCCGTCTTTTGGACGCCCAGCAGTCAATGGAGCGCGAATATGCACGGTTGCGCCAGTCCGAAACCCGCTACCGGCTTCTCTTCGATATTGCTTCCGAACCGGTCATTATCGTTGGCGCGAACGAACAAAGTGTCGTGGAAGCCAACCCCGCCGCCAGCCGATTGCTCGGTATCGAGGCAGGACGCCTTGTAGGCCGGCCCTTCTTCGAACTGTTCGACAGCGCGAGCCGGTCTGCGCTTTACGGTTTGTTTGGCGCCGTACAGGCAGGCGGGCGTGGCGACGAGATTTCCGCTTCCTTGCCGAAGAACACGCGCCAGTTGTCGGTGAGTGCGTCGCTGTTCCGGCAGGGCACGGCCGCCCACTTCCTTGTGCGCCTTTCGCCGTTGGAAACGGAAACCGCCGTTTCATCCAATGAAAAGCGCAATTCCAAGCTATTCAAAGTGATCGAAGGCATGCCGGATGGTTTTGTTGTGATCGGCATGGATCGCACGATCCTCGACATGAACGCCGCCTTCATCGATCTTGCCCAGTGCGGCTCGCGTGAACAGGTGCGGGGTGAGCCCCTCGACCGCTGGCTCGGGCGGCCTGGCATTGACATGGATATCTTGTTTTCCAACCTGCGCGAGTTCGGTTCGGTAAGCTGTTTCAGCTCCATCATGCGCGGCGAGTATGGGGTGGTCGAAAATGTGGAGATCTCCGCCGTCGCCGTCTCCAGTGCCGACCCGCCCTGCTTCGGTTTCATTATCCGGAACGTGGGCGCGCGGCTGACCTCTGACGGCGGCACACGGCGCGGCTTGCCCCGTTCGGTTGAACAGTTGACCGAACTTATTGGCCGGGTGCCGCTCAAGGACATCGTGCGCGAGACAACCGACGTGATCGAGCGGCTCTGCATCGAAGCCGCCCTCGAACTGACCGGAGACAACCGCGCATCGGCCGCCCAGATGCTCGGTCTCAGCCGCCAGCGCCTTTACTCGAAATTGCGCCGTTACGGTCTTGGCGATCTCGGTCCTGAGGAAGGCGCAGCGGACTGAAGCGCCTTCGTCAGCCGTTCTCCGCAGCGTTGTATCCCCCATCATCAAAAACCACTCGAGCTCTTTGTGACAGTTCAATGACAAGCGTCAAGCTTAATTGACAGTCATAACTGTCAAGTTTACTGTTCACTCATGTCACAGACCGTCCTCACAGCCCCGCAAACCGAGCGCCCGGCACTTGCCGCGGTTCTTGAACTTTTAAAGCCGATCACCTGGTTCGCACCCATGTGGGCCTTTGCCTGCGGGGTGGTGTCTTCGGGAGTTCCAATCGGCGAGAACTGGCTGATCCTTGTGGCCGGGATCCTGCTTGCCGGGCCGCTGGTCTGCGGCATGAGCCAGGCGGTGAATGACTGGTACGACAGGCATGTGGACGCCATCAACGAGCCGGACCGGCCCATACCGTCGGGCAGGGTGCCGGGACGATGGGGGCTGTACATTGGTATTGCCTGGACCGGGCTGTCGCTCGCGGTTGCGTGGATGCTTGGGCCCTGGGTTCTCGGCGCAGCGATTGTCGGCCTCGTCCTTGCCTGGGTCTATAGCGCGCCGCCTCTGCGCCTGAAGCAGAATGGCTGGTGGGGGAACACCGCCGTTGCCGCCTGTTATGAAGGTCTGCCGTGGTTCACCGGCGCTGCTGTCATGGCGGCCGCCCTGCCGGATTGGCGGGTCATCACCCTGGCGGTCCTTTACAGCATTGGCGCCCACGGCATCATGACCCTGAACGATTTCAAATCGGTCGAGGGCGACCGGCGTATGGGCGTGCGCTCATTGCCCGTGCAACTGGGTGTCGGGCCCGCGGCGCGTCTCGCCTGCGTCGTCATGGCCGTTCCCCAGGTCATCGTGATCGGCCTCCTGTTAAGCTGGGACAAGCCGGTTCACGCCGCAATCGTTGGCGCGTTTCTCCTGGCGCAGGGCTATTGCATGGTCCGCTATCTTCTGGACCAGGATAAGCTGCTCCTGCATCCGCGTCAGTGCTCCGCCCTTTATAATGCCACCGGCACAACGCTTTATGTCTTTGGCATGCTGGCGAGCGCCTTTGCCGTTGGCGCGATGGCGGGAACCGCACAATGACGGCGCCGGGCGCAGTCACCTCGCTTGACTGGCTCGGGATCATCCGCCTTGGGCTCGTGCAGACATCGCTTGGCTCGATTGTCGTTCTCACCACCTCGACTTTGAACCGGGTCATGGTCGTCGAGTTGATGCTTGCGGCGATGCTGCCCGGTGCGCTTGTTGCTCTCCACTATGCGGTGCAGATGCTGCGCCCCCGCTGGGGTTACGGCTCCGATATGGGCGGACGGCGCACGCCATGGATCATTGGCGGTATGGCCGTGCTTGGTGCGGGCGGCGCGCTTGCCGCGCTTGCGACAGCCTGGATGGAAAGCGCGCTTTTCGCCGGGGTGGCGCTGGCCGTTTTCGCCTTCGTCCTCATTGGCGTTGGTGTCGGCGCTTCAGGCACCTCGCTGCTCGCCCTTCTCGCGACCCGGGTCACGCCGCAAAAGCGGGCGGCCGCCGCCTCCATCGTTTGGATCATGATGATCGCCGGCATGGTGATCACGGCGATGGTTGCGGGCAGCTTGCTCGATCCGTTTTCACCCGCAAGGCTCGTTGCGGTGACGGGCGGCGTCTCGGCGGTTGCCTTCCTTTTGACGGTTATCGCCGTGTGGGGTGTCGAGCGAACGGTTTCTCAGCCGGAAGCGCCTGCCGGACCGGCCGGGAAACCGGCCTTCCGGGACGTGCTCGCCGAGGTCTGGGCCGAGCCGAAGGCGCGCCTTTTTACAATCTTCGTCTTTGTCTCGATGCTCGCCTACAGCACGCAGGACCTCATCCTTGAACCTTTCGCGGGCCTGGTCTTCGGGATGACGCCCGGCGAATCGACGAAGCTTGCCGGGCTGCAGCATGGCGGCGTTTTGGCCGGCATGATCATTGTGGCGCTCGCCGCAAGCGCGATCGGCGGACGCCGCTTCGGTTCCTTGCGCATGTGGGCGGTAGGCGGATGTGTCGCCTCGGCTGCGGCACTTGGCTGCCTTGCGCTTGCCGGTTTCTTTGCGCCCGACTGGCCGCTCAAGCCCACCGTCTTTGCGCTTGGGGTTGCGAATGGCGCATTCGCCGTTGCCGCGATCGGTTCGATGATGGCGCTCGCGGGTGCGGGAAGGGCAAAGCGCGAAGGCACCCGCATGGGGTTGTGGGGTGCGGCCCAGGCGATTGCCTTCGGCCTCGGTGGATTCATGGGAACCGTGCTCATCGACGTGACGCGGGCGCTTTTTGATGCCGTCGTTCCGGCCTACGCGACCGTCTTCACATTCGAGGCGCTTCTCTTCTTGATGTCGGCCGTCATTGCGGCGCGGGTCAACGCCGCCGATGACCGGCGGCCGGAAGCGAAACACGATATCTCAATGGTCACTCTTGGCGAAGGTCTCGCCGCAACCGGGAGGTGAGGACATGGCGGAATTGGACAGCTTCGACGTGGCGGTGATCGGCGGCGGGCCCGCAGGTGCAACCGCAGCCGAAGACCTCGCGCGCGCTGGCTATCATGTCCTCATGCTCGACAAGGCGGGCCGCATCAAACCTTGCGGCGGCGCCATTCCGCCAAGGCTGATTCAAGACTTTAAGATTCCGGGCCATCTCCTTTGCGCACGTATCAATTCCGCGCAGATGGTCGCGCCGTCGGACAAGCGTGTCGACATGCCGATCGAAGGCGGTTTCGTCGGGATGGTGAACCGTGAAGTGTTCGATGAATTTCTGCGCGAGCGTGCCGCTGAGGCGGGCGCTGAATGGCGCAAAGGCACATTCGAGCGCCTTGACCGCGATGATGATGGCACGGCCATTATCCGCTACATCCCGAAGGGCGAGAACGAGCAGGAAAGCGTGCGTGCTCGGGCCGTCATCGGCGCCGATGGCGCACGTTCCGCCGTTGCCCGTCAGACCGTACCGAACGCCGACAAGGTTCCCTGCGTCTTTGCCTATCACGAGATCATCCGCGCGCCGAAAGGGGCGTCCGCGATCTATGACGGACGGCGCTGCGACGTCTACTACCAAGGCAGGCTCTCGCCCGATTTCTATGCTTGGGTTTTCCCGCATGGCGACACGGCGAGCATCGGCACGGGGAGTGCCAACAAGGGCTTCTCGCTGCGCCAGTCAGTGAGCCGCCTGCGCGAGGCCGCCGGTCTCGCCGGTGCCGAACTCGTCCGCCATGAGGGCGCGCCCATTCCGCTGAAACCGTTGAAGAAGTGGGACAATGGCCGCGATGTCGTGCTCGCGGGCGACGCCGCCGGCATCGTGGCGCCGGCCTCGGGCGAAGGCATCTACTATGCCATGGTGGGCGGCCGCAGAGCGGCTGAAGCCGTCGGCGAGTTCCTTGAGACGGCGGATGCCCGCGTACTCGGCCTCGCGCGCAAACGCTTCATGAAGGAGCATGGCCGCGTTTTCTGGATTCTCGGGATCATGCAGCATTTCTGGTACCGGAACGACAAGCGGCGGGAGTGCTTTGTCCAGATTTGCGAGGATAAGGACGTCCAGAAGCTGACCTGGGACGCTTATATGAACAAACGCCTTGTCCGGAAAAAGCCGATGGCGCATGTGCGCATTTTCTTCAAGGACCTTGCGCACCTCTTCGGGATCGCTTCGGTCAAGAGTTCCTGACCGGCGCGTAAAAACCCGCACCCGGAACCATGCTGTCTGAGCTTATCGCGACGGGCCGGTTTGTTGACCTTGTCCTTATCCTGATCGTGCTTGAGGGGATCGCGCTCCTTCTCATCCGGCGGTATCGCGGCAAGGGGCCGAAACTGGTTGATATCGCGCCGACCCTCGTTGCCGGTGCCTTCTTGTTTCTTGCTCTCAGGTTCGCACTCACGGATTCCGACCCGATGGTCATTGCCGCCTGTCTGACCGGCGCCCTCCTTTCGCACATTGCGGATCTCGCACGGCGCTTTCGGAACTGACAGTGGAGACGACCGCCCCGATTTTGGCTTTCATCGGTGCTGCAAGACAAAGAATCGGAGCAATTGAACTATGCAAAGAAAAGCGAAATTGCGCTAACCCGCTAACATGGATCGTCATGCTTCCAGCGCAGTTCGGAGTCTTTTTCGGATGTCAGGCCCACCGCATTTCGCCTGTTGCGCCTTTTATACCCGTGCGCTTGTCTTCCTGTAGCCCCCCGTTGTGAAACCTCGCCTTGGCGCCCTTCACTAGGAGGCCCGGAACGCACGCTTGATGGACGGCCGGACGATTGTCACCGGCGCAGGTCAAATTAACGCAGTCCGGCCGCCAAGTACCTGTGAACGCGCTCAAGATCATATCTGTTTCTTGGTTGCTCCAGGTTCGAACCGAAGCAAGAGCGAGCACAAAACGAGCGTTGTTTTGATCAGGCGGAACCCTCGGAAATGATCTGCGTCAAAGCGCCACAGTATGGCCAGGTTTTGAATTCAGATCATCATTGGCGGCACTAAGAATAATAGCCTAAGGAGTTTGGTGATATGGCCAAAGCACCCGAGAAGACGACTGTCCAAAAAGAGGAAAAAGCAGCCACTCTACCACTTGCAACTGAACACTGGCGGCCATTGGATTCGCTTCGGCGTGAGGTCGACCGGCTTTTCGAAGACTTCCATCATGATTTCTGGCGGTCTCCCTTGCCCAGATCCGTTTTCGATATCGAACCGCTCCGCCGGCAAATAACCTGGGGTGGCGGGCCGGCGGCGGATATCGTCGAGAAGGAGAAGGCCTACGAAGTCAGGATGGAACTGCCCGGGATCGATGAGAAGGACATTGAGGTGTCGCATGTCGGAGACCGTCTCACCATCAGGGGCGAGAAGCATGAGGAAAAAGAAGAAGAGAAAAAGGGTTATCATCTGCGCGAGCGTCATTTCGGCTCGTTCGAACGCCGCTTCCGGCTTCCCGAGGGAATTAATGCGGAGAAGATTGAAGCGAGCTTCAAGAAAGGCATTTTGACGGTCACCATGCCCAAGACGGCGGACACACGGAAGCCGGAGAAGAAGATTAAGGTGAAAGGCGGTTGACCGGCGCAGACAAAGGGCCGGTGCCAGTTGCGGAAAGCCAGGGGAGGCGGAAAAGCGCGGATGCAAACCGGGGTTGAGATTGCTTATCACGGCATGGAACCGGACGCTCATGTGGAAGAAAGCGTCGGGCAGCGTGTGAAGCGGCTCGAGCAGTTCTTTGGGCGGATCATCAGTTGCCGCGTCATTGTGGACGCCCCGCACCGGCATCACCGGAAAGGGAACCAATATGCGGTTCGTCTTGAGGCGCGGGTGCCGGGTGCTGAATTCTCCATCGACAAGAAACCGGGCGATATGAACGCTCATCATGATGTTCTGGTGGCGATCCGCGACGCTTTCGACGCAATGGAACGCAGGTTGCGCCGCTGGAAGGAGGAACACAGCGGCCGGCCGGTGGCGCATGCCGAACCCATCCAAGGTCGGATTGCTGAGATCCGTGCCGTTGAAGATCACGGCCAGATCGCGACGACCGACGGGCGGCTCATCTATTTTCACCGCAACGCCGTCGTCGGTGGCGCGTTCGACATGCTCAGTGAAGGTGACACGGTTGAGCTTGTGATCGATCAAGGCGTCGGGGAGGGCGGCCCGCATGCAATCACCGTGCGGCCGGTCAGCACGCAACGTTTCATCGATCGGCCACACTGAAACCGGTCTGTACCATGCGCCTTTTCGCGCTTGATGCCAAAGACCCTTTTGGAAAGCGGATTGCCGCAGCGCTGGGTTTGGCGATTGCCCCGCATGAACAGCGGGTCTTCGATGACGGAGAGCATAAGGCCCGCCCCCTAACCGGTGTCGAAGGCGCCGATTGCTTCGTCATCCAGAGCCTCCATGGCGGCCCGGACGAAAGCCCGAACGACAAGCTCTGCCGTCTGCTCTTTTTCCTCGCATCGTTGCGCGATCATGGCGCGGCCCGTGTGACAGCCGTCGTTCCCTATCTCGCCTATGCGCGTAAAGACCGGCGCACCAAACGCCATGACCCGGTGACCATCCGTTATGTGGCGCAGCTCTTCGAAGCGGTCGGCACGGGTGGCGTCGTGACGATGGAAGTCCACAATATCGCAGCCTTTGAGAACGCCTTTCGCTGCCGGACGGTGCCGCTCGATACACGGGTTGCGTTCATGGAGCAAGCGGTTGCCCTCGCTGAGGGTGAGGAAAAACTGGTGGTCGCGTCCCCCGATCCGGGCGGCGTGAAACGGGCCCAGCTTTTCCAGGAGACCCTGGAAGCACGTCTTGAAAGACCGGTCGGTGCAGCTTTCATGGAAAAGCGGCGCAGTGCCGGTGTCGTTTCCGGGAACCTTTTGGTGGGCGATGTCGCAGGCGCGCGCGTTCTCATCATCGATGATTTGATTGCCGGTGGCGGGACGATGGTGCGTGCCGCGTCTGCCCTGATGGAGGCGGGGGCAAAAGATGTACACGCATTCGCGGCGCACGGCCTTTTCACCGGGAAGGCCGCAGGGTCGCTTAACGGCGGGGCGCTTGCAACCGTCACCGTCTCGGACACGGTACCGCCGTTCCGGCTTTCACCGAAAATGGTGCGCGAGCGACTGACAATCGTCAGCGCCGCTCCGGCGTTCGCCGAGGCCATAAGGCGGATGCATAAGGGCGAGACGCTCGCGGATCTCATCCATCCGATGGAATGATCTGGGCCGCATTGCGTTCGGCAAGCGCGATGTAGCGCCAGGTCAGCGGCGCCCATTTCTCCGGGATGCGCGGCTCAGGCTCCAGCAAATGGGCAAGCGTGAGCCGCGCCCGCAAGAGCGCCCGGTACCGCCAGTAAAAGACCGTGGCAGCTGGAGGCGGAGGTTTACCGAGGCATTGAGTGCAGCGCTTGTAAAGGATGGGAAAAACCCAGTCGGCACCGAGCCGGGCACATTCAAGCCCCAGAAAGGCGATCTCTTCGAATGGGTCGAGGAGACGCAGATCGCGCTTGAATTCAAGACAATCGATAATGGCGGCCGGGCGGTTGAGGCAGACATGTTCGGGCCTAAGATCGCCATGGCCTTCAATGATCCGCCCATCACGCACGCGCGCCTCGATGAGCGGCCGGACCTCTTCGAAACCGTGCTTAAACCGCGTCAGAGCCGGTCCCACCTTCTCGCCGTCGAAACCAAGGGCTGGGTCAAGGAGGATTGAACATGTGACCGCATGCTCGCGTGCGTAGCGCTCGGTATATGCGGTAGGGTCGGGATGTTCTGCCGGGGCGCTTTCAAAGAAACGGCAAAGCGTATCGGCCAAGCCTTCCACCATGTCGGGGGTTAGCGCGCCCTTGAGGATCAGCCGGTCGAGCATACGTTCTTCCGGCAGACGCCGCATGGTCACAAGCCAGTCGACCACCTCGTCGCCAAAGCCGAGAAAGAGCCGCCCATCAGGGGTAAGCGAGAGCGGCATCGTCCCGAGATAAACATCGGGCGCCAGCCGCCGGTTCAGCCTGATTTCCTCCTTCACGAAATGCTCGCGCGCTTTAAGCGTGGAGAAATCGAGGAAGGGATAGCGCACCGGCTTTTTCAGCTTAAAGACGCGCGGACCCGCAAGAAACACGAAAGACATATGCGTTTCCTCGACGCGGACCTCGGCGGGCGGGTGCGGATAGTTGTCCGGATCGCTCAGAAAACGGCATTTGTCGGCCGTGGTAACCGTGTGCCGTTTGGTAGCGGGCATCGATGTGGATTCGCCATCATCGGCCATGGTGTCGTCGACCGTTCAGTGTTGGTGAGTGCGGGGGCCAAGCCTGCCCATTGATCGCCGTCAAGGCACGGTGCGTCAACACGCGCAAAGGATAACCATCATGACGTTGCTCTCAAACAGTGAGCTGCCGCGATCGGCGTACGGCAACTCGGCGGCAAGCGGGGCCTGCCGGCGGAGGTGCCGACGACAGTATGACTGAGCTAAACGAAGCCGCCATGTTTCAAGGCCGCTATCCCTTGTTTCAAGACCGCTCAGAAGCTGGAAGGGCGCTTGCTGCCGAACTGAAACGCATCATTGGGCAGGACGAAACGCCTTCAGACCCGGTCGTGCTCGCTCTGCCCCGCGGCGGATTGCCCGTGGGGTTGGAGGTGGCGCGCGCGCTTGAGGCGCCGCTCGATCTCTTGCTTGTTCGCAAGATCGGCGTCCCGTTTCAGCCTGAACTGGCGGCCGGTGCCATCGTTGACGGGGATGATCCGCAAGCTGTCTTCAACGAGGATGTTCTTGCCATGTGCGGCATGCGCGAAGGCGATTTTGAGCCGATCATGGGACGCGAACTGGCTGAGATCGAGAGACGGCGGGCGCTTTATTTGAAAGACCGGAAGAGGGCGCCCGTTAAGGACCGCACCGTGATCGTTGTGGACGACGGTATCGCAACAGGCGCCACAGTTCGTGCCGCCTTGAAGGCCGTGAGACGCCGTGGACCGAAGGCGCTCATCCTCGCCGTTCCCGTTGCGCCATGGGAGACGGTCGAGACACTCAAAGGCGAGGTGGACCGGCTGGTTTGTCTCGACATGCCCGAGCCGTTTCTCGCACTCGGTGCGCATTACCAGGATTTCGAGCAGGTCCGTGATGACGAGGTCGTGCGCATCCTGGACGAAGCGCATGCGGTACGTGCCTAAGAAAAGTTGCATTCACCGCGCTGTCAATTTGGTGCCGGCCGGTCCGGCTCTTTTGCGCGGCAGTCGATCACGGCTTCGGGCGTTGCCTCGGCCATGTGGTGTCATTTAGCCGAGGAGTGCGTCAACGCTGCTGCTCATGGCCCCTGCATCCGCCATCGCCTTCATAGCTGCGGCAAGCGAACCCGCAAGGTCGATGGCGCGGCAGGCATCTTCGATCAGCACCGCTTCAAAGCCTGCCGTCCGCGCGTCCTCCACGGACCAGCGCACGCAATAATCTGTCGCAAGACCGGCGAAGAAAAGCCGCTTAAAGCCCCGCTCCCGCAAATAGCCGGCAAGTCCGGTTGGCGTCTTACGGTCGTTCTCCGTAAAGGCCGAATAGGAGTCGATGTCCGGGCGAAAGCCCTTGCGCAGGATGAGTTCGGCCCGCGCTGAGGCGAAGCCGTTGTGGAGGGCCGCGCCTTCCGTTCCCTGAACGCAGTGATCCGGCCAAAGCGTCTGTGGCCCATAAGGCGCTTCGATGGTCTCAAACGCGCCCCGCCCTGGATGAGCCGATGCAAAGGAACTGTGGTCTGCGGGATGCCAGTCCTGGGTCGCAACGACATGCGGAAAGGCTTCAGCAAGCCGGTTTATAACCGGGACCACCGCATCGCCGTCGGGGACGGGGAGCGCGCCGCTTGGCATGAAATCGTTCTGAAGGTCGATGACGACCAGGCAGTCACTTTCGCCAAGCGAACCCGGTCCGGCGAAGCGTCCAATCGCATTGCTCATCATGCGGCCTCTTGAACCATAAGCATGGATTCTGTGATCTGGATGTCGATCCCGATGGGCCTCGGCCATCTTGGGACCGATGCCGCCGTTAAGCCTAGCTTTGTCATCACTCTCCCCAATTGCAAACGCCGCATCGCAATTCTCCGCCACAAGGGATCACGGCCATTGCAGGCTACGGCCCGGCCTGCCGGCCGCCAAGCGCTGCGAACTCCTCAACGACGCGGCCTGCGAACGACTTCGCAAGCAGCGAGGCGGGCCGGTAGGAAGGCGTCAGGATATCGACGCCGAATGGAATGGTCGGCCTGAAGGGCAGGAACGCGATCGTATCGGCAGGGCCGGCAAGCAAACGCCAGGATTTGACCGTCAACGGATCGACGATCGCGTAGGCCAGGCCCTTCTCGACATAAGAAAGGAGCGGAAGAAAAAACTGCGTTATGAAACGCACCTTCAATTCGGCGCCTTGCGTTTGAAATGCGCGTTTGGTCAAGCGAAAGCTGCGATGGTCTTCAAAAAGCGTTGCCATGGGCTGGCCCGACAACGTTTCGGGCGTGATGACATCTTCGTTAGCCAGCGGATCGCCCGAAGGAACTGCGCAAAGGCAATCGAAAATGAATGTCTCGGACGAGATCAGCGATGCTTCAATTGCCCGTTCAGGCTCGTGATCCGCGATCCCTAAGTCGAATTGCTGGGAACCGACGAGTTGAAAAACCGCATCCGAGCTCCGGGACAGAACCGTCGCCTGCACCGAGGGCTTTTCACCAAGGTGATGACATATGAGCTCCGGCAAGAGTACGGATGCGGGTCCGGGCATGGAGACGATCTGCAACTCGCCGCTCTCCATGGCTTTCATGCGTTTCATGGTCTGACTAACGGTACCGACCCGGGTCAGCAGGCTCTTGCATTCCTCAAAAAGATATTGCGCTTCTGGAACGGGATGCAGGCGCCCGCGGCGGCGCTCGAACAGCCTCATGCCGAGTTCGTCTTCAAGCGTCGCGATCATATGGCTGACGGAAGGTTGCGTGCGATTGAGGTTGCGTGCGGCTTCGGAGACTGAGCCCGTCAGCATCACCTCCCTGAAAACGGTCATTTGTTTCAGGTTCATGCGCACAACCCATAAACTATATCTATAGCTATAAAGAAAATTAGAATTAGAGCAAATGGCGTCGTCCGCCTAACGTTTAGGGACGCTGGCGAGCAGGAGCTGCCGGCCACAGGACAAGCAGGGAGACGTCGATGAAGTATCAGAGATCTTTGTTCGCTGCCGCACTCGGCGGCGCGTTGATGGTCGCCGGGGTGGCGGAGGCGCAATCGCCCACTTTCTTCCGCATCGGCACGGGCGGTGCGGGCGGCACCTACTTCCCAATCGGTGGGACCATTGCCAACGGCATCTCAGCCCCTCCAGGGGCACGGCCCTGTGAAGAAGGCGGGCAATGCGGTGTTCCGGGACTGATCGCCATCGCACAATCGACCACGGCATCGGTGTTCAACAATGCAGCCGTTCAGAACGGAGAGCTTGAAGCGGGCTTGGCCGCCGCCGATGTGACACGCTCTATGTTTCTTGGCGAAGGCAAGTTCGAAGGCAGACCGCACCCCAAACTGCGGATCGTTGCCAACCTTTACCCTGAGGACCTGCATCTGGTGTTGCCAAGGGGGGAATCGGTAAACGACCTGGGCGATTTGGCGGGCAAGCGCGTTGGCATCGCACAAGCCGGTTCAGGCACGCAAGTTGTGGTCTTGCAGATGCTGGAGGCCTGGGGTGTGACGCGCGACAATATGGACGAGGCCGAGTTGAACAACGCCCAGTCCGCCGAGCGTTTGGCCGACGGCCAATTGGACGCTTATTTCTATGCTGCCGGCTGGCCGGTTGCCGCAATGGTCCAACTGTCCTCGACCAGGGGCATGAGCCTCCATTCCTTCACTGAGGAAGACCTCAAGAAGATCAACGAGATCATTCCGGCCTATATCCCCTCGAAGATTCCGGGCGGCGTTTACGAGGGCGTTGACAATGATGTCCTGACCCCGGCGGTCAGCGCACTTTTTGTCGTGTCTTCGGATCTGGACGAGGAGCTGGTCTACGGCATCACCAAAGCCCTTTGGAACGACAACACCCGCAGGCTGCTCGATTCCGGCCACGCCAAGGGCAAGCAGATCAGGCTTGAAACCGCGCTTGACGGTGTCATCGGGCTTGGCGTGCCGCTGCACGCCGGTGCTGAGCGCTTTTATAAGGAAGCCGGAATGCTGCAATAGGATCTCTTCCGCGCGCGGCCTGCGCCGTGCGCGTTCCGGCGGTGGTCCTGTGGCTGCCGCCGGCCCTCAAAAGCCGCGCCCCCCAACCCGCAAGAGAGCCAGCCTTGAGTGATCCGGCAAGAGGCGACAATCAGGAATTGACGGCGGAAGAGCTGGCCGCCATTGAGAAGAAGTACGACGAGGTCTCTTACACACGTCCCGTCTCACCGACGGTGAGAAAGGCGCTCCGCGCAGTCGCGCTGGTCTTCGCGGCCTATCATTACCTGACCGCAGGCTTCGCCTTGCCGCCCGATCATTGGCATATGGGCTGGCATCTTTCGGGCCTTTTCATTCTGATTTACGCGCTGTTTCCGGTCGTGAAGACGAAAACCGCCTATGACATGCGTGAAGGCGGCTTCGGTATCGGAAACATCCCCATCTACGACCTTGTGCTGATGGTCTTGGGCGTCTCTTCAGCGCTTTATCTCGGTCTCGCTTGGCGCGGGATCGATTGGTTGGGGATCGAGGAACAGACGTTCCGCATGGGCAACCCCAACGCCTACGATATGTTCTTCGGGGTTGTGATCATCCTTCTGGTGCTGGACATTGCCCGGCGCACACTCGGCTGGATCTTGCCGCTCATCATATGCGTTTTCATGTCCTACGCGCTGTTTGGGCCGTTCTTCCCGGGCATTCTCCAGCA
Source organism: Hyphomicrobiales bacterium (assembly GCA_022360615.1). Taxonomy (GTDB): domain Bacteria; phylum Pseudomonadota; class Alphaproteobacteria; order Rhizobiales; family JAKSCL01; genus JAKSCL01. The sequence continues at coordinate 15,037 of JAKSCL010000139.1, read as the reverse complement.
TCCAGGCGTGAAGTTTAACACCTTTGTCTCGTCCATGTACTTTCCGCAGGAAGGGATTTTCGGTGTCACCCTTTGGGTGGCCTCGACGATCGTCTTTCACTTCGTTCTGTTCGGCGTGATCGCACAGCGCACCGGGCTCGGTCAGCTCTTCATCGACAACGCGACCATTCTCGCCGGCCGCTACACGGGCGGCCCGGCCAAGGTGTCGGTCGTTTCATCCGCCTTTTTCGGAACGATTTCGGGCTCCTCCGTCGCAAACACCGTTTCAACCGGTGCGCTGACGATCCCGAACATGAAGCGTCTCGGCTATCCGGGGCATTTTGCAGGTGGGGTCGAGGCGGCTTCCAGCGCGGGCGGTCAGATCACGCCGCCGATCATGGGCGCAGCCGCGTTCATCATGGCGGAGTTCTTGCAGGTTCCCTACACGACAATCGTGGTCGCAGCGATCTTCCCGGCCATTCTTCACTATGTCGGCGTTTTCTCCGTGGTGCATCTGATGGCCCGGAAGCTGCGGCTTCAGGGCCTTGCGCCCGACATGCTGCCGCGCCTCGGCGCGGTCTGGCGCGACGGCTGGGCCAACCTGATCCCGCTGGTTGCGCTCCTCGTCGTTCTGTTCTCCGGTTATACGCCTTATATGTCTGCCTTTTGCGGCATCAGCCTGGCGCTGATTGTCGGCGCGGCACGGGTTTCAACGCCGCAGACCCTGATTTACCCGGCGGCTTTCATCGCCTTTGTGATTTGGAAATTCATGGGTGGAGGCTTCGATTTCACAATCAGCGTCATTTTGTGCGCCGGCGCCGTTGTCGGCGTCTTCAACCCGCAAACGCGTACTAAGACCCCGGAACTGCTGACCTCGGTGGAGACGGGAGTGCGGTATGCCTTGGCGGTCGGCGCAGCCTGCGCAGCCGTGGGCATCGTCGTTGGTGTGATCAATACAACGGGGGTGGGTTTTCGCATGGGTTTCATGGTGACCTCGGCCGCCGCGAGCGTTGCCGAGAGCATCCATTCGCTGATTTCATTCGGGGCTTATGAGCTCTTTGCCCAAACGGACTTGCAACTTTTCCTGTCCCTCTTATTGATCGCCGTGGCTTGCATTCTCATGGGCGCGGGGGTGCCGACGACCGCGCTCTATATCATGCTGGTTTCCGTGGCCCAGCCAGCGCTCGCCCAGCTCGGTGTGCCGCCCATCGCAAGCCATATGTTCGTGCTGTATTACGGCGTGATCGCCGAAATCACGCCGCCGGTTTGCACGTCCGCCTATGCTGCGGCAGCGATTGCCAATTCGAACCCGTTCCGCACGGGGATTTCCGCCTTCACGCTGGGTCTTGGAAAGATCATCGCACCGATGGCGTTCGTCTACGCGCCGGTCCTGCTGATCGTCTCTTCGACAGGTTTCGAGTTCGTCGAATTCTCCTACACAGCCGCGAGCTGTATCGCGGGCGTGGTCGCGCTTTCAGCCGCCGTCGTTGGATACTTCTTCGCGCCGATGGGCGCCGTCGACCGGATTCTGTGTGCCATTGCCGGCCTAATCTTCATTGCGCCGAGTTGGCAGGCGGATCTGCTGGCGCTCGCCGTCCTGGCGCCGGTGGTTCTATTGCAGGTGGCCGCGCGGCGGAAAGCCGCCACCGGTGCGGCGTCGGGCTGATCCCATGCCTCACGCAAACGACGCACCAGCCGATGTCACGATCCTCGGCGCAGGGATCATCGGCGTCTGCTGCGCCCTAAGCGCCCTTGAACGCGGGCTCAGCGTGACGATCATCGACCGAGACGCTCCTGGGGAGGCGACGAGTTCCGGCAATGCCGGTGTGATCTCGCCGTGGTCCTGCGTACCGCAATGCCTGCCCGGGGTCTGGAAGGGGGTGCCGCGCTGGCTCCTTGATCCGAAAGGTCCCGTCAAGGTGCGTTGGCGCGATCTGGCCTCGATCCTGCCCTGGACGCTCGCTTTCATGCGGAACGCCACACCGGCAAAAGTGGCGGGGATATCCGATGCGATGGACCTGCTGATGCGGGACAATGTTGAAGCGTACAGATGGTATCTTGCAGGAACGGGCCACGAGAATCTGATCGCCGATAGCTGGCTTGTCACGTTGTTCCGCGGCGATCTGAGGCCCGACCTGGATGACTGGCCATGGAAACTTCGCCGTGAGCGCGGCGCACCGGTTGAAATCATAGACGCACCCACGCTTCAAGAGATCGAACCGGCGGTTTCCAGGGCGTATCGCTCCGCGGTTGTGATCAAGGGGCAAGCGCGGGCCCGCTCGCCATCAACCTTGTGCAAAGCACTTGCGGAAAAGGCGGTGGCACAAGGTGCCGAATTACAGCTGAACGAAGTCGAAGCTCTTCTTCCTGAGGCGGACGGGACTGTTTCCCTCAAGACCCCGGGCGGTGTCATATCGACGAAAAGGCTTGTCCTGTCCGCCGGTATCTGGTCGGCCAAACTGCTTCGGCCGCTAGGTATCAAACTGCCGCTGATGGCCGAGCGCGGCTACCATCTGGAGTTCCCGGAGCCCGGTGTGACCGTTAATCACTCGGTCCAGGACATGTCGGCCAAGATTTTTCTGAGCGCGATGACTGAGGGGGTGCGCGTTGCCGGAACCGCCGAGTTCGCGGACCTGAACGCCCCGCCGAACTATGCCAGAGCGCGGGCGCTTGAACCGCTTGTCAAGCGTGTGCTGCCCTCCTTGAATACCGCTTCGAAGCGCGAATGGATGGGAATCCGACCTTCATTTCCAGACAGTTTGCCAGCGATCGGGCCGCTGCCCGGTTTTCCGTCGCTATTCGCGGCCTTCGGACACAGTCACTACGGGCTTGGAATGGCGCCCGCGACCGCGCGGATCACCGCCGACCACCTTACCGGAATGCGCTCCAACACCGACTATTCGATGTTTGCGCCCATGCGATTCCCCAAATGCCGGGACTAAACACCTAGGCCGCGTTGCGGCTTATGGCGTTAAACCGGGCGATAACCTCCGCCTTGGAGACCACATCGCCGTATTTGGCGTTGATGTCGAAAAGGTTTGCGTCGTGCGGGCCTTCATGGCGGTCGCCGGCGCATTCGCGCGGCACGATCACGCGGAAACCGTGCTGCAGCCCATCGATAGCTGTTGCGCGCACACAGCCGCTGGTTGAGCAGCCGATCAGGACAAGCGTATCGATCCGTTCGGCCGTCAAGGTTCCAATCAGCGATGTGCCGAAGAAGCAGCTTGGATAGTTCTTGGCGATCACGAGGTCATCGGGCTCCGGCGGAATGCTGTCGTCGATTTCCGCCAGCGGCTCGCCTTCGACCAGGGTGCGAAGCACGGGCACCTTCTTGACGAACAGCCCGCCATCGCGCCCGGTTGGGTGATAGAGCACCTTGGTGTAGATGACCGGCACACCTGCCGTACGCGCGGTCTTGAGAAGCTCAACGCTTTCGGCGACCGCTGAGACAACGCCCTCGGCATAAAAAGGCGACCCCTTCGTTGTGTAGGCGCGGATGAAGTCGATAACGATGATGGCCGGGCGTTCACCGAATCCGATCGTGCCATCGAATACGCCGGCATAATTGCTTTCGCGGGTCTCGGTCATGTGGAGCGTCCTATCTGAGCCAATGATGTCGGCTGTATGTCAGGTTGCGGTATCGTCAGGTTCCAACGGAAAATGGCAGGCAACATGATCTCCGGATGCGCTCTCAACAAGTGTGGGATCCGTGTCGATGCAGCGGGCAGGCAAGGCCAGACCGGAAGGCAGTGTGCTTGTGGCGACCCCGCCTTTTTCCGCCACGAGCCGTGCTTTGAAGCAGCGCGGATGGAACCGGCAGCCAGAGGGAAGGGCGGTTGCCGAGCCGATTTCGCCATGAAGGGCGATGCGCTTGCGTTGCCGTTCGGCCTTAAGGTCGGGGATGGGCACCGCCGAGAGGAGGGAGGCGGTGTACGGATGCCGTGGCGCGGCATAAAGCCGGTCGCGATGCGCCAGCTCAACGATGCGTCCTAGATACATCACCGCGATGCGGTCCGAGATGTGGCGTACGACGGCCAGCTCGTGCGCGATGAACATATAGGCGACGCCGGATTGGCGTTGGATGTCGCGCAGCAGGTTGAGGATTTGGGCTTGGACCGAAACGTCAAGGGCGGAAACCGGCTCATCGAGAATGAGGAGTTTCGGATCGAGCGCGATCGCGCGTGCAATGCCAATCCGCTGGCGCTGTCCGCCTGAGAACTCATGCGGATAGCGGTCCGCCATTGCCGGAGCGAGGCCGACACGGTGCAAGATGTCAGCGGTGCGGCTGGCGATGCTGCTGTGTTCGGTGCCGTGAACGTGCATGGGCTCCGCCACGATCGCGCCGACCTTCATACGCGGATCGAGCGAGCCATATGGGTCTTGAAAAACCATCTGCATGTCGGAACGCAATTGCCGCATGCGTCCGCCCGATATTCCGGTGATATCCAGTCCTTCGAAGGCGATGCGGCCTTTTGTCGGATCGAGAAGACGCAGAACGAGCCGGCCAAGCGTGCTTTTGCCTGATCCCGTCTCACCGACGATGCCCAGTGTCTCGCCGCGCTTGATGTTGAGATTTACATTGTCGACCGCGTGAACGCTCGGACGTCTGGCGCCGGGCAGCCATCCTTTTCCGCCGAACACCTTGGTGAGGCCGGAGATTTGCAAAAGGGTTTCAGCACCATTCGTGCCGTGTGCTTCAACAGTCATGCACAGCTCCGCTTGGTGTCCAGTTCGGCGTAGAAATGGCAGGCCGTGCGGTGATCGGCCATGCTGGCAGTGGCGCGTTTCGGCAAAATGGTTTTGCATTCTTCGCGTCCTTGGCCGAAGAAGCATCGTGGCTCGAATGCACAGCCCGCAGGCAGGGAGGCCGGATCTGGCGGCTGACCCTCAATGGTTCTCAAATCGTCGCTTGTCTCGGCATCGAGGCTCGGCACGCTTTCAAAGAGCGACACGGTGTAGGGATGAGCCGTGTGCTCGAATACGGCTTCGGCGCTGCCGTATTCGACGACCCTGCCGCCATACATGACCGCAACTCGGTCGGCGTGCCGCGCCACAAGGCCAAGGTCATGGGTGATCAGCACCATCGCCATACCAAAATCCTGGCGCAATTCGGCAAGCAATTCGAGAACCTGGGCCTGGACCGTGACGTCGAGCGCTGTGGTTGGCTCGTCGGCGATGAGAACGCGCGGTTCAAGTGCGATCGCCATGGCGATCAGGACCCGTTGACGCATGCCGCCCGAGAGCTGGTGCGGATAGTCATCGACCCTGCGCCCCGGATCGGGAATGTGAACGCGTTCGAGAAGCCCGATGGCGGTCTCGCGCGCTTCGGTGCGGGAAACGGATCCATGCGCCCTGAGCACCTCGGCGATTTGCTCTCCAATCGTAAAGACGGGATTGAGGCCGGTGAGCGGATCCTGGAAGACCATCGAGATTCCGGTGCCACGCGTTTCACGCATTTCATCCGGTGTCAGCTTCAAAAGATCGGCGCCGTCGAGCAGTACCTCTCCAGCGACCACCCGCCCGGGCTTGGGCACAAGGCCGATGGCGGAGAGGAAGGTCATCGTCTTGCCGGAGCCCGATTCTCCCACCACGGAGAGGGTTTCGCCAGCGAGCACCTTCAGGCTCACATCGTTCACAATCGTCAAAGGACCGTCTTCGCCGGGTAGCTGCGTGACCAGGTTCCGCAGTTCGAGGACAGGCTTTGTGCGTCCCGGTCCGGGCCGCTGATCCTCAGTTTTGCGGAGGTCGGTTGCCGCTTGATCCATGGCTCTCACGCTACAGCATCTTGGCGCCGGTCTGCCGGCGCATTTGCGGATCGAGGGTGTCGCGCAGCCCGTCACCCAGCAAGTTCAGCCCGATCACGGTGATGGCGATGCACATGCCGGCGGCAAGCGATATGAGCGGCCGGTTGGTGATGACGGTTTGGCCGTCGGCAATCACGCTGCCCCAGGTCGGAGTGGGTGGCTGCACGCCAAGGCCGAGAAAGCTCAACCCGGCCTCGGCCAGGATGGCGGTCGCCGCGCTCACCGTTGCGACCACGATAACCGGCGGTAGAGCGTTCGGGATCACATGGCTGAGAAGAATGCGCGTGCTGCTCAGCCCAATCGCCCGCGATGCCTCTATGAACGGCCTTGGACGGATCGTGAGGACGACGGAACGCATCACGGTCGCGACGCGTGGCGTATAGGCAATCGCAACGGCGGTGATAACAGAGGTGAGTGATGAGCCTTGGGCCGCCACAAGCGCAAGCGCCAGAAGAAAGCCTGGAAAAGCAAGCATCGTATCGATGAGGGCGACGATGATGCGCTCCATCCAGCCGCCGACAAAGCCTGCGACCGCACCGATGAGCGTCCCGAAGGTGAGCGAGATCAAAACCACCCAGAAACCGACCTGAAGCGAAATCTGGGCGCCGTGGATAAGGCGGGAGAGGACGCAGCGTCCGAATTGATCCGTACCGAGCGGATAGGTCCAGGACGGTTCGGCAAGGATGAGCGCCATATTGGTTTGAACGGGTGAATTTGGTGCAATCCACTGCGCTCCCGCCGCGACAATGAACATTGCAGCCAGGATGAGCGTCCCGATCACAAAAGCCGGATGGCCTGTGTAGCGGCGGATCGCGGCCCGCCTGCGGCGCCTCGCGGCTTCCGGGTCGCGCATCGATGCATTTTGCGTCGAAACGGCCTCGATTTGGCTCATGAGCCTGTCCTCATGCGCGGATCGATAACGCCGTACAGGATGTCGAGCGTCAGATTGACGAGCACGATCCCAGTTGCGAGCACGAGCACGCCTGCTTGAACGAGCTGATAGTCGCGCGCGAGAATGGCTTTCAAAACCGTGGAGCCGAGCCCCGGACGGCTGAAGACCACCTCGACAAGGATGGCGTTTCCGAGAGCCCAGGCAAAAGTGACGCCGATCACGGCGAGTATCGGAATGAACGCATTGCGTAGCGCCAAACGGAAAAAGATGCGGTTTTCCCTGACACCCATGGCGCGGGCGACACGGATGTAATCCTGTCCGAGCACTTCAAGCATCGCGCTGCGTGTCAGCCGGGCGATGTAAGCGGCCACCGAAAGGCCGAGGACAAGGGCGGGAAGCATCAGGTGGTGGATTTGGGTGAAGAAACCGCCCCCGGTGGCTGCGCCGAGCGCTGGGAAAAGACCGGCCTGATGCGATAGCAACAGGATCGCCACGAGCCCGACCCAGAAGACGGGAAAGGAGATGCCAATCAACGCCACGAGCATGATCGTGACATCGACCCAGGTTCCCTGACGGATGGCCGACAATATGCCGAGGGGTACCCCAAGCGCGACCGCGATCATCAGTCCGGTGACAGCAAGCGACAAGGACCAGGGGAGTGCGCTCAGAATCTCCCGCAGCGCGGGCTGGCCCGTGACGACGGACTGCCCGAGATCGCCCGTCAGCGCGCGCTGCATGAAGAGGAGATATTGCTGGTAGACGGGCAGATCGAGCCCCAGCCGCGCCCGCAAAGCTTCGACGGATGCTTCGGTGGCGAAATCACCAAGCATATAGAGGGCGGGATCGCCCGGGATCGCCCTCATGAGGAAGAAGACGACCGTCACAATCCCGACGAGTGTGATCGCAAGCTGGACGAGCGTGCGGGCGAGGTAGCTGACCAAGGCCTCAGCCCTTCAAAGACACCGGATAGGTGTAAACGGTGAACAGCGAGTTCTGAACGAGCCCTTCGACCCGGTCGCTATGGGCCATGAACAGCCGTTCTCCAAAAATCGGAATGACGGGCACGTCCTCCATGGTCCGCTGCAGTATCTGCTCGTAGATGCCTTTGCGTTTTTCCGCGTCCAGTTCCTTGGCGGCTGCCGCAAGCAGATCGTCTACCTGGTCATAGCGTGATGTGTTGAGGCCGGGCGGGAAGGAGGCTGTCGAGAACAGTGTCACGAGCGGCGAATCGGGATCAGGAGGCCCCACGACGGCCGTGATGCAGCTCTGCACCCTCCCGCTTGCGCGCGCTTGCACATAGGCGCCCCGCTCGACGACGTTGAGCGTCGTCTTGATCCCGACGGCGTTTAAATCGTCCGCCATCGGAATGGGGAATCTATCATAGGGATTAAGTGCGACGGAGGTGAGCTCGAACTCGAAGCCGGTCGCTCCCGCTTCCTCGAGCAGAGCACGCGCCTTGTCCGGGTCGTAGTCGTATCGCGGAACGTTGTCGCTGAACTCCTGGAATGTTGTGGTCAGCACGCTGTAGGCAAAGCTCTTGGTGCCGCGGAAGAAACCGTCGATCAGGCCCTGCCTGTTCAGCGCGTGCGCCATGGCGCGCCGCACCCGCACGTCATCGAGCGGCGGAATCGTGGTGTTGAGCACCAGATTGACTGTGTTGTTGGCATCGCGGCTAAGCACTGTGATGCCGTCCGCCGCTTCGAGCCGGTCGATCATTTCCGGCTGCTGGAGCGCAAAGAAAATGTCGATCTCATTGTTTTCAAGCGCGATCGCCGCCGCCGTCTCATCCCTGATGATACGGAAAACGATGTCGTCGAGATGCGGCTTGCCTTCGAAATAGTCGGGATTGGCAACAAGCCGCACCGAATTCCCGGCGATCCAGTTGTCAAATATGAACGGGCCGGTGCCGATCGGATCGAGTTTGTAGGCTTCGCCTTTTTCTTCAACGGCTTTTCGGGAAACGATCCAGCCTTGGTTGAAGGCGCACACCTTATGCAGGAAACCGGCGTTGGGGCTTTCCAGTTTGAAGACAACCGTTGTTGCGTCTGGCGCTTCAATGGTTTGAAGCCCGGCAAGCTGGCCACGGAAGCGGCTGGCGGTTGCTTCGTTCAGCACCCGCTCGAAGCTGAATGCCACATCGTCTGATGTGAGTTCGCCGTAGCCCTTATGCCATTTAACACCCGAACGAAGCGTGAAGGTGTATGTCTTTGCGTCCGGCGAGACCTCCCAGCTGCTCGCCAGGTCCGGCATGATGGCGTTGGTGGCCTGATCGTATTTAACGAGGCCGTTATAGATATGGCCGCCAACCGTCTGGTTTTCGATCTGGAAGATGAAGGCGGGATCGAGGATGGAGATGTCGCCGCCGAAACGTACGCGCAACTGGCCGCCGGCGGCATGGGCAAGTTTCACCCCTGCAAAGCTGACCGGGAGAGCGGCAGCGAGGCTTGCCGCGCCCGCCATTTGCATGAAGCCGCGCCGGCTGGCGCCTTGGTTCGCCTTCGTCTTTGAGGTTTTCATGATCTGTTCCCCTGTCCTAGAGTGATTATCGTTTCTCTGGATTGGATTTTGTTTTCATAAAGCAGGCCGTCCCGGCTGAAGACCGCTGGCATCGCCGCGGACTGGGAGGCGAATGAGCGGACAGGCGGACCGGAAAATCCCCGATATATTTCAGATGCGGCTCGAAACGCATCGGTACTCTTGTCAAGCTTTTTCCACCCACCACGCCTTTTTTGTCGTTATTGTATACAGTGTCGGGCAGTTGCAACTCTGTCAAGCGGACGCTTGCACCTTTTATAGCCACAGGCGGATGCCGGATCAGGCAAGTGTCTCAAACTGGCCCATGCCATCGGCGCTCGGGGCATCTGAGGCGTGGTCCGTATCGGAGGGAGGGAGGTTGTGATGGTCCTTGAACGCCGCCTTGCCGCTCAACACATGGGCGCGCATGACGGTGCCCGCCCAAGCCGGGTCGCGTGCCGCTATGGCGTCGACAAGCGCAAGATGCTGGCTGATGCTGCGCTCCATCTCCGCCGTGGTGAACTGATGAAAGTTTCGCAAGGCGATCGGCAGCTCGACCAGATGGGTTGCAATCGCAGTTGTCCGCTGTTGGCCCGCCGCTGTTAATATGAGCTTGTGGAAGTGGTCGTTGAGCTCGGCAATCTGCTCCACATCCTCCGGAGACTTACAGGGAAGGAGAGATTTTGCAGCAGTGCTCAGCCTGCGCAATTCCTCGATATCGGCCTCGCTTGCATAGCGTGCGGCGGCCTCAGCGGCAAATCCCTCCAACATGGCGCGCAGAGCGAAAATCTCTTCCACATCATGCCGCGACCAAGTGCAGACATAAGCGCCCTGGTTTGGCACCAGCCGCACCCAGCCTTCGGCCGCCAGGCGCCGCACGGCTTCGCGCACCGGGGTCCGGCTGACTCCCAGACGGCTTGCAAGGGTTTCTTCGCGCAAATGCGCACCGGCGGGAAAGCTGCCATTGACGATAAGCGTGCGCAGGCCCTGATAGGCCTTCTCCGCCGCCCCGCCATGTATGCGCTTTCGTGCGCTGTTTTCTTCGTTGGCGGTTTCGTCCATGTTGAGGCCCTCGATGTGATCAGCCATCATGTCCGCACGGACGGCTTGATGTGGCTTCGACACTCAGTGTATGTATACAAAATCTGACCTTAGTGCCAATGATTGTACGTCGGCGGAGACCGCCCGGCCCGATACCGGGGGCTTGCGCCAAGCGTCACGAGAGGAAGCGATCCCATGAAACGGCAAACACTGCGCGACCGGCTGCGGCCCGGCAAGACCATCGTGGCCCCCGGCGTTTACGACCTCATTTCCGCGTCCATGCTAAACCAGCATCCCGTCGATGCAGGTTATATGACCGGCTTCGGCGTGGTCGCATCCTATCTGGGGCTGCCCGATGCCGGGCTTGCGACCTACACTGACATGGTTGACCGCGCGGGGCGAATCGCCGCCGCCTTGAACATGCCGCTGATTGCCGATGCCGACACCGGATATGGCGGGCTTTTGAATGTCCGCCACACCGTGCGCGGATATGAGGCGGCGGGCGTTGCGGCCATTCAGATTGAGGATCAGGAGTTTCCGAAAAAGTGCGGGCATACGCCGGACCGGCGCGTGATCCCGGCGAAGGACATGGTGCGGAAAATCGAGGTTGCTGTCGACAGCCGGTCAAGCGGCGACATGATGATCATCGCCCGCACCGACGCGCGCACGGGGCTTGGTCTTGACGAGGCGTTGCGCCGGGGCGAGGCTTTCGCGAAGGCGGGCGCCGACATTCTTTTCATAGAGGCGCCTGAGTCGGTGGAAGAGCTTGCGCAAATCGGTCGCAGTTTCGATCTCCCGCTGGTGGCGAACATGGTCGAGGGCGGAAAGACGCCGGTGCTGCCGCGCGAAGAACTTGCCGAATTGGGCTTTCAGATCGCCATCTATCCGGCAACCGGGTTCCTGGCGACGGCCGCCGCGCTCGATGGCGTTTACGCGACCCTTGCCAAGGATGGCACCACGGCCGGTCACGATATCGAACTCTACAACTTCAAGGCTTTCTGCGACGTTGTCGGCTTCGGCGATGTCCACGAGTTCGAGCGCCGCTGGGCGAACTGAGCGGATTGGGCCTTCTTCTTCCCGCTGGGGAAGGATAAAGGCCCCAACCGTGGTTGTTTCGCCCGTCACCAGACCCAACCTTAGCTTTGATCAGGGCGGCCGGCGCCCTTGGAATCAAGATGCCGGTCGATTGTCCGGAAGCCGTTGCTAGCGCCACCGCGGGGTGAGAGCGGAGCCACTATTGGCATGCTCATCATCTGGTCTTTTCAATAGGGCGCTTGGAGTGACGGCCGGCACGGTTGATCGGTGTCAATCGGCGCCGCCGCGCTGAATGCAAAACTCCTCCACATTCAAGAATTGGGGGAGGGTTTGAAACGCGTCCGCGTGACGAACGACGGGCCGCATGCGGCAACCAGACAGGAATAGGCGCAAGTGAATAAATTACCTCAACAACAAGCCGGCCTTTCGCGCGATGTATTGAGAATCGTGAATACGCTTGCCGTGGAATTGCATCCGCACCGGGCACGCGTCGCGGAGGGCGATCTCGATTCCGATCTCGACGACGCTTTCGGCCTCGACAGCCTCGGGCGCATGGAATTGATCGCGCGTCTTGAAAGGGCTTACAACATCCAGCTACCGGAACGTCTTTTCACCGAAGCGCGTACGCCGCGCGATCTCCTGAAAGTTGTCGAGACGGCCGGATTGACGGCGCCTGCAGCATCGTCGCATGCCATTGAGGACCGGGCGGCGGCGGGTGCCGAGGTCGCCCCCAGGGATCTACAAAGCCTGAACGAGGTGCTTTCCTGGCATGCCGCAAAACACCCCGAACGGGACCACATTTTTCTCTCCGACGGCGACCGGGAAGAGCCCGCTATCACCTTCGCAGAGCTCGATCGGCGCGCCCGGGCGGTCGCTGCCGGGCTCCAGCAACTGGGCATTGAAGGGGGTGATCGCGTCGCTTTGATGCTGCTTACCGACGCTGCGTTTTTCTCGGCTTTTCTCGGTACGCTTTACGCGGGTGCCATCCCGGTGCCGATCTATCCGCCGTGGCGGCTTCATAAGCTTGAGGATCATATGATGCGGCAGGTCCGCATTTTGGAAGATAGCGGCGTCGCGGCGCTCATTACGTTTCAGCGTGCCCGCCGCCTCGGTACGCTTCTAAAAGCGCATGTCCCAACGCTCCGGCATGTCGCAACGGTAGACGACATCATCGAAGATCCTGACAAGGCGGTGATCATCCCCAGAAGCGCTGATGATATCGCTTTTCTTCAGTACACATCCGGCAGCACGGGCGATCCCAAGGGCGTGATGCTTTCGCATGCGAATATTCTTGCCAACGTCCGGGGCATCGGTGTCGCAATGGGCGCGCGTTCAAACGATGTCATGGTCAGTTGGTTGCCGCTTTATCACAATATGGGGTTGATCGTGACTTGGCTGGCAAGCCTCGTTCATGCCGTGCCCTTCGTTATTATGAGTCCGCTCCACTTTCTCGCGAGACCGGAGCGGTGGTTCTGGACGATGCACCGTAATCGCGCGACCATTTCGGTCGCGCCCAACTTCGCTTACGAGCTATGTCACTCAAGTATCGCGGAAGAAAAGCTGGAAGGTCTCGATCTGTCGGCGCTGCGCGTTCTGGGCAATGGCTCCGAATTGGTCTCACCCCGTTCGGTGCGCGATTTCTTTGAACGGTTTAAACCTTACGGTCTTAAGCCGGACATTATGCTGTCATGCTATGGGCTTGCCGAATCTTCCGCTGCTCTCACCGTGCCGCCGCTTGGCCGCCCGTTCCGTGTTGATGCCGTGAGCAGGTCCGCGCTTGCCGAAAAAGGGAGAGCAGATTCTGCACAGCCCGGTGATCAAGATACCCAGGAGATTGTTTCTTGCGGCCCGCCGCTGATCGGCCATGAGGTGCGCATTGCGGGGCCGGACAACCGCGAACTCCCGGAACGGCGCGAGGGCCGGCTGCAGTTCAAAGGTCCCTCGTCAACAAAGGGGTACTTTGGCGATCAGGAGAAGACGCGCGCGCTCTTTAGCGACGGATGGCTTGAAAGCGGCGACCTCGCCTACATGGCCGAGGGCGAGATTTATATCACCGGCCGCACCAAGGATATCATTGTCCGGGCTGGCCGGAATATTCATCCCGGCGACGTGGAAAGCGCCATTTGCGGTCTGCCTGGCGTCGAGAGCAATGGCGCAGTACTCTTCGGCGCACCAGAAGCCGCGCGCGGTACAGAGCGGGTTGTCTTGATGATCGAGACACAGCTTCGTGATGAGACCGAGCGCCAAGACCTGATCAAACAAGCTGAGGCGCTTGCGAGTGACATTCTGGAGCTGCCGCCGGATGATGTGGTCCTGGTCCCGCCGAATACCATCCCCCATACCGATTCCGGAAAGGTCAAGCGTCTGGCGCTGCGGGAGAGCTACGTGAAAGGTGAAGTGGGTGGTGAGGGACTTTCCCCGCAGGCTCAGTTGCGCCGTCTTCAGATGTCGGCGGTCACCGGCAGCCTGCGCCGCGCCCTTCGCGACGTGGGGGATTGGCTCTATGCCCGCTACTGGTGGGGGATGATGTGGGCGTTCGGTATCGTTGTGTGGCCGCTAGTCGTGCTCCTGCCCCGTTCCGCTTGGCGTTGGGCGGTCATGCGCTGGGCGAGCGGCGCCGTTCTGAAGGTCTTGGGCCATAGGTTAACGGTGACGCGCGAGGCGCCGTTTCCCGAAGGCCCGGCCGTCTATGTGGCCAATCATGCAAGCTATCTCGACCACTTGCCCATCATCGCTCTTGTGCCGGGCAAATTGTCCTTTGCCGCGAAGGGCGATCTTGAAGGCCGGTTCGTGCAAGGAATTTTTCTGAAGAAGCTGGGAACGCTGTTCGTTGACCGTTTCGATGCTGAAGCGGGCATTGCCAATACGGAGCGGGCGCTTTCACTTGCGCGCCAGGGACGCAATCTCGTCTTTTATCCCGAGGCGACGGCGACCCGGCTCCCCGGCTTGCTCGATTTCCGCATGGGGGCGTTCGTCGTCGCGGCAAAGGCCGGCCTGCCTGTGGTGCCCATCACCCTGCGCGGTACGCGTTCAATTTTGCGGCAAGAAGAGCGCTGGTTTCCCCGCCGCGGTGAAATAGCGCTCCATATCGGTCAGCCGATCCTTCCGGAGGGCGATGATTTTGATGCGGCATTGAAGCTCAAAAACGCGGCGCGCGAGAGTATCCTCACCCATTGCCGGGAGCCGGACCTTGCCGCCGAAAAGCCGCAATACTGACAGCAGCGCCGGGCACAAGCACGGAGGGTTTCGGTGAACCGAAACCTGGAGCCACGGCACAGCCGTCTTGGGATCGGGGGCTGGGCGCTTTACGATTGGGCGAACAGTGCCTTTGGGACGGTTATCACCACCTTTGTCTTCGCACCCTATTTCATCGCCGAGATCGCACCGAACGCAACCCGCGGCACCGTCCTTTGGGGGCAGGCCTCCGGGACGGTGGCGCTCACCGTGGCATTGCTCGGGCCATTCCTAGGCGCGGTCTGCGACGAGATCGGCCCCCGGAAGCCCTGGATTATGGCGTTCACCGGCCTGTGCGCCGCCGGGGCGTCGCTTTTAATCTTTTCAGAGCCTTCAAGCGCTGTCCTGGTCATGACGCTTGTGTTCTTCGTTTTGGCCGCCATCGGCTCAGACATGGCGCTCGTTTTTTACAATGCCATGCTGCCGCATCTTGCTCCGCGCGGTTACTTCGGGCGCCTATCGGGATGGGGGTGGGCGCTCGGCTATATTGGCGGGATGGCTTCGCTGGGCGCGACGCTTGCACTTCCTGCGCTTGTTG
>JAKSCL010000078.1 GCA_022360615.1 Hyphomicrobiales bacterium | reverse complement strand
TCTCAAAAGCGAAGTGCACCATCCACTGGGAGAACATCGCGGGCTTCGTCGAGGAGTTTCCAGACCTCGACATCACAGCGACACTGTTTGAGGTGGACGGCAAGCGCGCCACCTGTTCGGGCGGGACGGCGCCGCTCGACATGGTGCTGCATCTGATTGCCCAGGATCATGGCCAGGACCTCGCGCTGAATGTGGCGGAGCAAATGCTGCATACCATTATCCGCCACCCTCATGATTCCCAGCGCATGTCGCTGCAATACCGGACCGGTATCTCGAACGCCAAGGTGCTGGCTGTGATGGCTCATATGGAGGCGTTTCTCGAAAGCCCCGTCGGCCTCGACGAATTGGCCGAAACGGCGGGCGTGTCGCCGCGCCAGCTGGAGCGGCTTTTCCGCAACCATCTCGGAAAATCGCCGAAGCGTTATTACATGGATTTGCGCCTCCGCCGCGCAAGGCTTCTTCTCACGCAGACTTCGATGCCGATTTTGCAGGTCGCCGTTGCCTGCGGGTTCACCTCGGCATCCCATTTCGCCCGCTGTTACCGGGCGCTGTTCAGCCGGTCGCCGCGCACCGAACGATGGCTTGCCAACACCGCCCTGAGGTCCGACGGCCAGTTGGAAGCGCTCGCCACTCAGCAGACGGGACCGGTTTAGGCTCAAGCCCTTTCCTTGAACGCGGCACCGAAAGCATCCCGCAGCTGATTCTTCTGGACCTTGCCCATGGCGTTGCGGGGCAAGGCGTCACAGAAAAAGATACGCTTGGGCTGCTTGAAGCGGGCGAGCTTGTCTTTCAACGAAGCGAGCACGGCATCCTCGCTAAGCTGCGCCGTGTTCTCCGGCACAACAACTCCAATCACGCCTTCGCCGAAATCGGGATGCGGCGCGCCGACGACGGCCGATTCAATGACGCCCGGAATCTCATCGATCGCGAGTTCCACCTCTTTCGGGTAGACGTTGAATCCGCCGGAGATGATGAGATCCTTCGCGCGTCCGACAATGACCACATACCCCTCATCGTCGATGCGGCCCATGTCGCCTGTCACAAAGAAGCCGTCGGCGCGGAATTCCTCTTTGGTTTTTTCGGGCATCCGCCAATACCCCTTGAAGACGTTGGGACCCTTCACCTCAATGACGCCGATATCGCCTTGCGGCAGTTTCCCGCCGCTTTCGGGATCGCATACCCTGACAGAAACAAGCGGCAGCGGGAATCCCACGGTTCCCGCCCGCCTTTCCGCCTCATAGGGGTTTGAGGTGATCATGCCGGTCTCGGTCATGCCGTAACGCTCAAGGATCCGGTGGCCTGTGCGTTCCTCAAAGGCACGGTGCGTTTCGGCCAGAAGCGGCGCGCTTCCCGCAACAAAAAGCCGCATATGCTTCACAACGTCCCCGGTAAACGCCTCCGCGTCGAGCAACCGCGTATAGAAGGTCGGAACGCCCATCATCGCGGTCGCTTTGGGAAGATGCGTTATCACCTCATCCACCTTGAAGGCCGGCAGGAAGATCATCGACCCACCCGCCTTGAGCGTCACATTTGTCGCGACGAACAGGCCGTGTGTATGAAAGATAGGCAAAGCATGAAGCAGCACGTCATCCGCGGTGAAACGCCACACATCGGTGAGCGCAAGCGCATTCGACAGGAGATTGTCCTGGGTGAGCATTGCGCCCTTGGAGCGGCCCGTCGTACCGGAGGTGTAAAGAATCGCAGCAAGGTCGTCTGGGCCGCGGTCGGCGGGCGCAAAATCGCTTGCCGCCTTATCCGCGGCGGATTTCAGGCTGCCCGCACCGTTTGCATCGAGGGTGAGAACCGCTGCGTCGATCTTTTCCGCAATTGGGCCGATGGCCACGGCGTTCGCCGGATCGCAGACGATAACAGCAGGCTCTGCATCGCCTGCGAAATAATCCACTTCGCTCGCTGTATAAGCGGTATTAAGCGGCAGGAAAACCGCGCCCATGCGCACGCAAGCCCCGTAAAGAGCAAGCGATTCCGGCGTCTTCGCCACTTGAACGAGAATCCGGTCCCCCGGAGCTACACCTGCATCCGCAAGCGCATTCGCCATGCGCCCGGTTTCCTGGATATAGGCCTCGTAAGAGATGGTCTGACCGTCTTTCAGAAACAGGAACGGTTCCTCGCGCCCCGCATGCTGCGCAAACAGTGTGTTCCAAAGCCCGTTAGCCATGCTGTTCGGCCCTCCGCTCTTTTACCTGCCGCTCAAGGGCGATGAGAAGATTGCGCACTTGGCGTGAAGCCTTGATATCGCCATGCGCGGCATAGGCCTCATGGTTCTCCTCCACCCGATCGAGATCGTAGAGATAATTGACCATCATGCCCGCTGACTGCTCGATGCCCTTTTCGGAAATATCGCCGCGCCAGTTCAGGCGGTGAAGCTCCGCGCCATTGCCCAGATGGAAACGGGCAACCGGATCGACGGGTTTGCCGTCGCCGCGTTTCGCCTCCAGGAAATAGCGTCCGGCAAGTCCTGTCAGGAGGCGTTCAGCCTCTGCCTCGGGACCGTCATCCAAAATCCAGCCTGGATCGGCAAGCCGTTCTTGCGCATCGGCCGCCATTGGATCGCCCGTCGTCGCCTCCGCCTCCAGCCAGCGCCGGTAACCTGGTATCGGCGAAAGCGTTGCAAATGTCGTCAAACTCGGCAGTTCGGAAGCCAGATCGCTTGCCACCTGCTTGATGAGGAAATTGCCGAAGGTCACGCCGCGCAGACCTTTCTGGCAGTTGGAAATCGAATAGAAGATGGCCGTCGTCGCTTCGTTTTCCGGGACCTCTTCCCGGTCTCCGTTCAAAAGCGCCTGGACGGACGAGGCCAAATCGCGTGTCAGCGCCACTTCAACGAAAATCAGCGGTTCGTCGGGCATCGCCGGGTGGAAGAAGGCGAAACAACGCCGATCCTTCGGTTCCAAGCGCCTGCGCAATTCGTTCCAGTCGCCGATTTCGTGCACCGCTTCATACTCGATGATCTTCTCGAGGATGTAGGCAGGCGTCGCCCAGTCGATGGGCCTGAGAACCAGAAAGCCCCGGTTGAACCAGGAAGAAAACAGATGCTCGAAATCGATATCCACCCGGCGCAGTTCGGGATGATCCCTAAGGCGCACGAGAAGATCGGTACGCATCCGCACCAGTTCCGCCGTGCCGCCCGGGGCCATGTTGAGCCGTCTCAGAATCTCTTGCCGGGCAGGCTCGGAGACTGTCAGCAACCGGGTCAAGGCCCCTGGGCTGCGCGCTTCCGCGTAAGCGGCTGCCGCCTCTGTAACAGCATCCGGATCCACATCGAGATCGTCCGCCAGATGCTGGAAGAAAGCGGTCTTCTGATCGCCGTCAAGGGTACGGTAGAGATTGAGGATGTCGCCAGCAACACGCGTGCCGGACGCCTCGCCGCGCATTGACAGAAGATCGTGACAAAGCGTGGTGATCGAGGCTTGCTGATCGGGGGCGCTCACAAGCCCCGTTAGGTGGGCGCCGCGCTCGAAAATCGATGAAAGAAGATCCTGCAGGTAGCTCACGCGGCTCATATCACGGGTCCCATGATTGCATTGGGCAGCCAGGTGGCGAGGCCTGGAAACAGACATAGGAGCAGGATCGCCACAATCATACAGCCAACATATGGCAGCGAGCCAAGAAGAATGGTCTTCAGTTTGATATCGGGCGCAATGCCGTTGATCACATAAAGGTTGAGCCCAACGGGTGGGGTGATCAGCCCGATTTCCATATTGATCGTCAGCACCACAGCGAACCAGTAGGGGTCGAAACCCGCCTGCGTAACGATCGGCAGAAGGATGGGAGCCGCCATCAGGATCACGGCCACCGGCGGCAGGAAGAAGCCTGCGATCAGCAGGAAAATGTTGATCGCGAACATCAGCACCCAAGGATTGACGTCGAGCGTTCCGATCCACGTTGCGATCGACTGGGTGATGAAGAGGCTTGAGAGCATATAGGAGAAGACGCCGGCGGCCCCGATGATGAAGAGGATCATCACGCTTTCGCGCGTGGAATCCCGTAAGACCACCCAAAGGTCCATCGGGTTCCAGAGCCGGTAGATGATGATGGCGACGGCCAAACACATCAGCGCGCCGACCGCGGCCGTCTCCGAAGGCGTCGCGACCCCGCCGTAGAGCGCGTAAAGCACACCCAGAATAATCGCGATAAAGGGCAAGACGCGGGGCAGAATCTCGAACTTCTGCTTCCAGGTGTAGCTGATCTGCGCGAGCACGACGTTTTCGCCGCCCTTGCGCCAGGTGTCGTAAAGCGACCAGGCCATAAAGAGCGCAACCAGCATGAGGCCGGGAATAACGCCTGCGAGGAAGAGCCGCCCGATGGAGGTCTCCGTCGCAATCCCGTAGACAATCATGGTCACGGACGGCGGAATGAGGATGCCCCGCGTCCCGCCCGCAGCGATAGACCCCGCCGCAACGCCATCCGGATAGCCGCGGCGGCGCATCTCCGGGATGCCCATCTTGCCGATCGCGGCACATGTCGCAGGCGATGAGCCGGACATGGCGGCAAAAAGCGCGCACGCCCCGAGGTTCGAAATCACGAGCCCGCCGGGCACCCGGGTCAGCCACCGTTCAAGCGCCTCGTAAAGATCGGCGCCCGCCCGCGTTGAGGCGATTGCTGCGCCCATGATGATGAACATGGGGATGGAGAGCAGCGCAAAATTGTCGAGCTTGCCGAAAAAGATTTCCGGAATGAGTTCCAGGGAGCGTACGCCGTCGAAAATGATCAGGAAAAGCGCAGCAACGATCAAAAGCCCGATCGCCACGGACACACCCGAAAACAAGATGAGAACGGTGACGATCGCGACAATGGCGCCAAGAAGAAGCGGGTCCATCAGTCACCGAGCTCCAAGTGAGGTTTCTCGTCGTCATGGCCATCCTCGAGACCAAAGGGTTCTTCGATGTCGAGATGGGTGGCGATAAGGTCGGCAACGAGTTGCAAAAGGAAGAGACCGAAGCCGAGTGGCAGCGCCAAATAGGGAACCCAGAGTTTTGGCGCCCAGACCGTGTCGGACGTCCAGCCCCGCGACCACGCCACATGCCAAAGCTCGTAGCCGTAAACCACCATGACGCAAACAATCGCGATGGTTGCGGTGAGCGTCACCATCGCCAGTAGTTTTCGCAGCCCCCGCGGCAGCATCATAGGAATGAGATCGACATTCACATGGCCGCGCAACCGCTGAACGTAGGGAATGCCGATCATGGTCGCGCCGACCATCAGATAGACGACGGCCTCGGTTTGCCAGATTGTTGACTGGTTCAGCACGAAGCGGACCCAGATCATCTGGCAGGTGATCGCCACGGCAACGACAATCATACTTGCAGCAATGACGCCGCAAACGGCCGACAGCCAGCCAATGGCTTTGAGAATGGGATTGCCGCCATGCTTGGCGATCTTCAAAGTCGTCGCGCCGGACACCGGTCTCGCCTCGGGGGATTAATCGCAGAGGGTAAGCGGAATCGGGGCAGCCTGAAAGGAAAAGAAAGAAAAGCGGCTGCCCCGCAAAGAGTTCAGACGGTCACTCGACCGACAAAGCCATGTCGAGCAGCTTCTGGCCTTCCGGCACCTGCTCCACGAAGGCTTTGTAGGAGGAATCCTTGGCGATGGCGCGCCAGGCTTCGAACTCCTCGGGTGTCATATTTCTAACCTCAACGCCATTGGCTTTGTAGACCTCGACAGCGTTTGCATCCTGCTTCTTGGCCTCTTCCAGGTAAAACGCTTCCGCTTTCGCCGCGCCATCGAGAAGTGCCTGCTGCTGCTCTTCGCTCAAACCGTCAAAGGTCGACTTGTTCATCAGCAGCGGCTGATACATGAACCACAGGGCCACATCGCCCGCCGGTGTGAAGCAGGTGGCCTGCTCATAGATCCGGTAGGAGACGAAAGACGATGAGGAGGTGTTTGCCGCCTGAAGAACGCCCGTCTGCATGGCGTTGTAGATTTCCGAAGACGCCATCGATGCGATCGAAGCGCCGGCGGCTGCCAGCATCTGCTCAAACGACTTGCCTGCTGCCCGCGTTTGCAGGCCTTTCACATCGTCGGGGGAGGTGATGCATCTGTCCTTGCCGACAAAACCGCCCGCCAGATAGCCGTGCACGAGCACTTTTACGTCATCTTCGGCCATGAGCGCCTCCAACTCGCCCATGAATTCGGACTCGTTCAACCGTGAAGCATGGTCATGATTCTTGACGAGACCTGGCATTAAGGTGAGGTTGAACTCAGGCCGTTGGCCGCCCGCATAAGCCAGCGGGAAAACGGTCATATCGAGCTGGCCACGCGATAGGGGTTTGTATTGCTCACGCGGCTTAAACAGCGATTTCGATGGAAAAATCTTGATCTCAAGGCCGACATCGGCGGCCGCGACTTCATTGGCAACGATCTCCGCCACCTTGTGACGTATATCGGCCGTCGACCATTGGTGTGAAAGGCGAAGTTCCTTGGCATCGGCCGCCGACACGGCGGTCACGGTCATCAGCGCCGCGGCTGCGCATGCTGAAACGAGTGTCTTTTTCATCATGTTCCTCCCAAATTGGCCTTTAGAGCAAATCCAGGTAATGCTTGTCTTTGGACGTGTTCCGTTGATGGACCTGATTTTCCGCCCGGATTCGCGGCAAAACAAAAACCTAAAGCGATTGAGTGATCCCAAGAAAAGCGCAACCGCTCTAGAGGCCTTGCGGACCGGAAACTAGCATACTTGCATGCACGGTCAAATAAATTGTATACATAAACTGAGTGAACTCCCTTGATGCCGTAGCCAAAGCCTCATAGAGGCCGCACGCAATGCACACCCACGCAGCAGACCTCATCCGCGAAACGCTTGAGCAGGACATCGTGACCGGTGTCTACAAGGACGGCACGCATCTCGATGAGATTAGCCTTGCCGAACGTTTCGAGGTCTCCCGCACGCCTGTGCGCGAGGCTTTTCAAAGGCTGGCGTCATCGGGGCTTGTGGAGTTGAAGCCCCGCCGCGGCGCCTTTGTCATCTATCCCGACATTGTCGCGATGGTGGAGATGTTCGAGGTGATGGCGGAGCTTGAGGGCATGGCCTGCCGCCTGGCGGCGCGCCGGGCAGATGCGATGGATCTGGCAGCGATCGCGGCGGCCTGCGACGCATGCGAAACCGCCATGAGGAAGACCGACAGCGACGCCTATTACCGCGAGAACGAGGTGTTTCACCATGCACTCTACCGGGCGAGCGGCAACCGTTTTTTGGAGCAGGAGGCAACAAAGCTCCACCGCCGGCTGCAGGCTTTCCGGCGGCTGCAATTGCGGGTGCGCGGCAGGGTCGGCCAATCGATGGCCGAGCACCGGGACATTCTGCGCGCCATCAGCGAAGGCGATGCGCTTGCGGCCGAGCAGCGCGCGAAGGAACACATCCTGATCCAAGGCGAGAAATTCAATGACCTCATGGCCGGATACCGCGCGGTCCGCGATCCACAACCCGCCTGAGACAAGCTATCCCACCGACATTGCAACCGGTTGGTTTTTCAGCCCTATGCACCATGTGTTGAAAAGCGATGACAGGCTGTGCGTTGATACGGGGCGTGACTGAAGATGAAAATGGAACGGTGCTCTTGAGACGGCCATTCTTTGTTCTTGGACTTTCTGTTCTTGCCGGGCTGATGCCCGCCGCCGCTCACGCTTGTGACACGTGGATTGTCGAGCGGCTAACCGGGAGTTGGATCGGCGATGCAGATGTGCGCGGAGCACCGGACGACGCCGTCGAAAATGTCCAATGCCGGGTGTCGCTTGGTTTCAATGATACCGACCAACGCTTCGAGACGGACGGCAAATGCGTTTCCCGCAAAGGCGCGCGCAATGTCAGCGGCTGGATGGCTTGCGGGGCGGACGGGACACTTTCCGGTCCGCTTGTCGAGGTCGCCGGCCCCTACCAGGTCACAGACGCCTCGGGCCGCCGCGAAGGCGATGAACTGGTGTTGACGGTCGACTCGGCGAACTTCAACAACGGCAAGGCCCGGCGTAGCGTCATGACTGTCTCCTTCGCCGATGAGGAGAGGATGGACATTTCCGTCTTCTCCCGCTCATCGGACGGCGAACCCGCTTACGAAAGCGCGGCGATAAGGCTAAGCCGGTCGGAGTAGATTCCGCTGTCGACTGGTCCTGGCCGTTCAGGCGAAGCCGCCGAAACCGGGCAAAGGGTTGCCGCCCTCTCCAATCAGATCGTAATTCCAAGAGCAGTCGCACGCGTTCGCGCTTAATGTGCGCAGCCAAGATTAAGGGCAAGATCATGAATGGCTGGCGATCAGTTCGCCATGCACCATTTGACCGACCGGCGGCGTCCACGAAATCTGCCGTCTCGCATTTGGCCAAAAGGCGGTGTATGCGGGTGCCTTTCATGATGCCAACTGCATGAGTAAGCCGACCTCGTGAAGCCGTCTATTGCCCATCAGCGCCAATCCGCATGGCGCAAAGGATCGATCGGCTTTGGGCTTGAGTGGATCGGCCTCATGGCCGCGCGCTTTCCGTTCGCCGGGCTTCTCGCCATTCTCATGCTATCTGCTGTCGCGGCCTTCGGCCTGACACGGCTCCAATCGGAGAGCGTGATAACCACGCTTTTCAAATCCGAGGCACCGGAATTCCTTGCCTTCGACCGTGTGCGGGCGAACTTTCCGACCGATAACCGCGACATTCTCGTTGTGGTCAGCGGTGAGAGGATTCTCAGTCGGGAAAACGTTGAACGGCTTGGTACGCTCCAAATCGAGCTCCTGTTCCTTGAGCATGTTGAGAACGTTGCTTCCGCTTTCTCGCTTCCGGAAATCGCGGCCGCCGACAGCCCGCTGCTGATCCCGGACCCGCTTCCGGACGAAGCCGGCATGCCGGCCCTGATCGACCGCGTGTTGAATCATGAACTCGTGACCGACCGCCTCGTCAACCGGGTCGAAGGCGAAGAGGGCGCCTTCCTTTTCGTTGTCAGCCTCAACGCCGCATCCATCGAGCCGCCACAGGTGGATGAAGCGATTGCCGCTGTCAGAGCAACGGCCGCGGATGTTCTCGGCGATACCGGGCTTGGCATGCATTTCCTAGGTACGCCGGTGATGGATGCGGAAAACCGGCGCGCGGGCTATGGCGACCGGCTTCGCTTCAACATCATCGGGTTTGCGCTCGTGCTTGTGTTGAGCGCACTCGTCTTCCGGCGCTTTGGCATGGTGACGATCATCGCTTTTTGTCCGGGTGTCGCGGTTCTCTGGCTGTTGGGAGCGATGGGCCTCATTGGCCTTAGCCAGAACCTTTTGACAAATACGCTTCTGCCGTTCGTGATTGTCATCACCTTTTCGAATGCGGTGCATCTGCTTTTCGCGGTTCGCAAACAGCTTCAGGCGGGGCAGAGCAAAAACCGGGCGCTCGAATGGGCCGTCCGCGATGTCGGTCCGGCCTGCGTTCTCACCACCTTGACAACCTGCGTCGCCTTTTTGTCCTTGACGGTCGCCGAGACCGAGATTGTCCGGACCTTCGGCCAGGCGGGGGCGGTCGCCTCGCTGGTTTCGCTTGTCTCGGTCCTCACAATCGTGCCGGTCCTCGGTCACGTCCTTTTGCGGCGGGAGGCGGCCTTCTGGGCCGAGAATGGAAACCCTGGCCCGTCCTTGAAAAGGATCGGCAACCGTTTTCCGCGCCTTGCCCTATGGTCGGCACTGATCGGCGCGGGCCGGATTGCAGCGCATGTCGCTTTTAAGCATTGGCGGCCGATCTTGCCGGTGGGACTGGCGCTTTCCGTCATTTTCGGCTGGACACACTTCCAGGTGCCGACAGAAATCATCATCCGGGATCAGCTTCCGCGAAGCTTCTCGAGCGCCCTTGAGGATGTCGAAGCAATCGCGCCCTTTTCCGTCGAAGTCCCCTTTCAGGTTGAGGTGACTGTTCCCGAAGGCGCCGATGCGCTCGCAACGCAATCGCTTCAAGCCCTGGAAGAAGCGCATCGGCAGATCGGCACCATTCCAGGTATCGTCAACGTTTGGTCGCTTGCAGCGGTGCGGAACTGGTATCGGGAAACCAACGCGGACGAAGAAGATTTCATCCGCCAGTTTGAAGAACTGCCGCCGGACCTCACATCGCGCTTTGTCAGCCCCGACCGCCGCAGGCTCCTGCTTCTCGCCTTTCCGGGAAACCCTGAAAATGTCGATTATGGTTCCATTCTTGCGGAGATGAATACGCGGCTTGACCGGATCTCCCAGCAGAGGGCTGAAGGCGAATTGGAGTTCGTGGCCTCCGGCCTGCCGGCGCTCACCGAACTCCAGGCACCCCGCATTCTCAATCAGCTCAAGGCTGGGCTCACCCTCGCCGTTTTCATCGTAATCGTATTGATCGCTTTTGCGTTCCGCTCGCTTTCGATCGGGCTGTTGAGCGTACTGCCCAACATCCTGCCGATCTTTGCAACAGGCACACTCATTCTCGCGCTGGGACGCCATTTCGATTTTGCAGGTTTCGTCGGCCTTACGGTCGCCTTCGGCCTTGCTGTCGACGATACGATCCATGTTTTCAACCGCTACCGTATCGAGACGCTGCGCTTTTCTTCACCCC
>JAKSCL010000205.1 GCA_022360615.1 Hyphomicrobiales bacterium | reverse complement strand
GCCGGGATGTCGTCCAGCGCCGTCTCAACGGGCAAAAGCGCGGAGGCGAGTTCGGCTTCCGCGCCGCCCTTATGCCTCAACTCGCCCAACTCTTCCAGCGAAATCGCCGTATGCTCGTCAAAAGGGCCGACGGCAAGGCGCCTCAGCGCCGATACATGACCGCAACAGCCGAGCACGCGACCCATATCGCGGGCAAGAGCGCGCACATAAGTGCCCTTGCCGCAAACGGCTTCGAAGACGGCGTGATCGGGATCGGGTACTTCCAGCAAAGTCAGTTCGTCAATTTGGACGGGACGGGCTTTCAGTTCGACGGTTTCACCCTCGCGCGCCAGATCATAGGCACGCGCGCCGTTCACATTGATGGCCGAAAAAGCAGGCGGCACCTGTTCAATTACGCCTCTAAACCGCGGCAGGATGGCTTGGATGTCGTCTGCCAACGGTCGCCTGACGGAGCTACCCGATACCTCGCCCTCGGCATCATCGGTGCGCGTCTCTTTTCCCCATTCAACGGTAAAACGATAGACCTTCTCACCATCGACGGCGAAAGGCACGGTCTTTGTCGCCTCGCCCAGCGCCACCGGCAGGATACCCGTTGCGAGCGGATCGAGTGTTCCAGCGTGGCCCGCTTTCTTGGCGCGGAAAATACGTTTAATCGCGCCCACGGCCTGGGTCGAAGTCATGCCATAAGGCTTGTCGAGCGCGATCCAGCCATGAACGTCCCGCTTCGGCAGTTTGGGCCCGGCGGTTTTCGGATTTTCCGTGATCTCACGCACCTTAGCTCTCTTTTGGATCGAGATCGCGGCGGACAGTATCGGAATCCAGAAGCCGGTCGATACGCGCCGCTTCATCGAAGGTCTCATCCATCCGGAAGCGCAATTCGGGCATGTATTTCAAGGACACGCGCCCTGCGATCTCACGGCGCAGAAGCTTCGCGTCGCGGGCAAGCGCCTTCACAAGCCCTCCGCGATCGCCACCTCCAAGCGGCATCACATAAACGGTCGCGATCTTCAGGTCCGGGCTCATCCGCACTTCGGGCACGGTGATCACCACGCCATCAAGCGCGGGATCACGGGTTTCTCCACGGGCAAGCGCATTCGACAACGCATGCCGGACCAACTCGCCGACGCGAAGCTGGCGTTGGGAAGGTGGTTTGTTCACGTCACAGTCTCTTCGATCGCGTCCCGTCAAGCGCGAGCGATGACGTCTACGCGCTTTCGCCCCAACGCGTTCCTGTTAGAGTGTCCGCGCGATCTCCTCGACGCGGTAGCACTCGATCACGTCGCCTTCGCGCATGTCTTGATAGTTCGCAAAGGCCATGCCGCATTCCTGCCCCGCAACCACCTGGTTCGCGTCGTCCTTGAATCGCTTGAGTTGCGACAGTTCGCCCTCGTGGATGACGACATTGTCGCGGATGAGCCGAACCTTGGCGCCGCGCTCAACGGTACCTTCGGTGACACGGCAGCCCGCAACACTACCAACTTTCGAGACCTTGAAGATCTGCAGGATCTCAGCGTTACCAAGGAAGGTCTCGCGTTGCTCAGGCGCAAGCAGACCCGACATAGCCTGCTTGATGTCATCAACAAGATCGTAGATCACGTTGTAATAACGGATCTCGATACCATCCTGATCGGCCGCCTCGCGTGCCTGTTTGTTGGCGCGGACGTTAAAGCCGATGATCGCGGCATTCGATGTCGCTGCAAGCGAGATATCCGATTCAGTGATCCCACCAACGCCCGACATGAGGATGCGCGCCGCGACTTCATCGGTGTTGAGCTTCTCAAGGGCCTGGGCAATCGCCTCTGCAGACCCTTGCACGTCCGACTTGATAACCAGCGGGAACTCAGCCAAGCCGGTTTCGCGCAGCTGCGACATCATTTGTTCGAGCGATCCGCGCGCGCCCGCGCCGGTCGCGACAGCCTTTTCACGCTCCTGCCGCTGCCGGTATTCGGTGATCTCGCGGGCCCGCGCCTCAGACTCAACCACCGCGAACCGGTCGCCGGCCGCTGGTGCGCCCGTAAAACCAAGCACCTCGACAGGCGTGGCGGGCGGCGCATCCTCGACCGTGTTTCCATGGTCATCTATCAGCGCGCGCACCTTGGCCCACTGATTGCCGGCAACAATAATATCACCCTTTTTCAGGGTGCCGCGCTGAACAAGCACCGTGCCGACCGGACCACGACCCTTGTCGAGTTTCGCCTCAATGACGACGCCTTCGGCCGGCCGGTCTGGGTTGGCCTTCAGTTCCAGGATCTCAGCCTGAAGCGCAATCGCTTCAAGCAGAGTGTCGAGACCCTGCTTCTTCAAGGCCGAGACTTCCACATCCTGAACATCGCCGGAGAGAGATTCGACCACGATCTCATGTTGCAAGAGTTCGGTACGCACCTTCTGCGGATCGGCTTCGGGCTTATCAATCTTGTTAATCGCAACGATTATCGGCACTTCCGCCGCCTTGGCGTGATTGATTGCTTCAACCGTCTGGGGCATGACGCTGTCATCGGCTGCAACCACAAGAATGACGATATCCGTGACCTTTGCGCCCCGCGCGCGCATGGCAGTGAAGGCCTCGTGGCCAGGCGTGTCAATGAAAGTGGTTTTCGCACCTTCATGCTCGACCTGATAGGCGCCGATATGCTGGGTGATGCCGCCTGCCTCGCCAGAGACGACATTGGCTTCGCGCAGGGCATCGAGAAGGGAGGTCTTGCCATGGTCGACATGACCCATGATGGTCACGACCGGCGGGCGCGGCTGACCTTCTTCATCCGTGTCGGGCTCGCCGAAAAGGCCCTCCTCAACATCGGCTTCGGAAACCCGCTTGACTGTGTGGCCCATCTCCGAGGCAATCAATTCGGCGGTATCCGCATCGATCACATCATTGATCTTGAGCATCTGGCCCTGCTTCATCAAAAGCTTGATGACATCAACGGCGCGCTCGGCCATGCGGTTGGCGAGTTCCTGGATGGTGATCGTCTCCGGCAAGACGACCTCGCGCGCGATTTTCTCGCGCGGGCCCATGTCGGAAAGCTGACGCTTCTCCCGCTCGCGGCGGCGGCGCATCGAGGCGAGTGAGCGGCCACGCTCTTCAGCACCCTCACTACTCAACGCCGCGGTGACGGTCAGCTTACCGCGGCGGCGGTCGTCGCCACCCCGCTTCGGGCTTTTCTGGTCGGCAGGCTTTGCCCGTTTCAGGCGCTCGGCCTCACGCGAGGCTTCTTCAAGCGAGACTTCGCGGCCGCGGGCCGGCCGTGGGGCAGGAGCGCTTGTTGCAGCCGGCGCCGGGGCCGGGGCCGGTTCCACCAGACGCTCGCGCGCTTCACGCTCGGTCTTCTCACGCACCTTGGTTTCGGTCTCGCGGCGGCTGTCTTCTTCAGCGCGGCGGCGTGCAGCCTCTTCCGCCTCACGCGCGCGGCGTTCGGCTTCCTCGCTTTCGATGCGCGCGCGTTCCTCGGCCACACGGCGTTCTTCCTGCTCGCGGACACGCGCTTCGGCAAGGGCTGCCGCGCGCGCGCCGCGCTCCTCGTCGGTCAGTGTCCGCAAGACAACGCCGGTACGGCTCTTCGCGTCCCCCTTTTTCTCCTCAACACGCACCTGTTCCGCCCGTGGCTTCGCCTCAGGCGAAGCTTGCGGCTGTTGACGCGCGGGCCGGTGCGTTTCCGGCGCCTCGCCGGCTGCGCCCGGCTTGACAATCCGACGGCGCTTTTTCTCCACGACAACGGCGGACTTCGATCGGCCTTGCCCCACGCTTTGCCGCATGGCGCCCTTGTCGAACGAACCGGACCGCTTCAGCGTCAGTGTCTTGCTCTTGGACGGCACGCCGAGGGTGCTGTCGCCGGGATTCTTCGTTTCACTCATGCGCTATTTAAATCTCTTCCCGCCGGTCATGCCCGGTACCAACATGACCTGCACCATTGGCGGTACCGCCGGTTTCTTCGGTAAACTGCTGGTATCGCGCGATTTCAGATTGCAGTAAAGCCGTTGCTGGCCCCTGTGTTACAGCAGCGTGTACCACATTTGGCCGCCCAAACGCCAAACTCAATTCTTGAAGCGTTAGCATACGTAAGACTTCGCACTTCCCGTCTGCGATGACCGCGTTCAGCTTTTTCACTCCGTCCTCGCCGGCTTCAGCAGCGTGGATGAGGTAGGCGACGTGCTTTTTTTGAAGCGCGGACGCCACTTTTTCGCGGCCAGTCACCGCTTGGCCTGCTTTGTTGGCCATGGCGAGGGCCTGAACGACCCGCTCCCGTATCAACGCCGCCGTCTGGTCGACCAAATCCTCCTTGATCGTGACGTTTCGTTTCAAAGCCCGGCCAAAGATTTTTTTTCTGATCGCCTCTTTCAAGGTGGAAGCTTTTGCTGCAATCCAGACACCGCGCCCTGGAAGTTTTGCCTTCACATCGGGAACGATGACATCATGGGGATCGGCGACGAAGCGCAAGAGAGCGGACACCGGGAGAACCTCCCGCGTGACCGCGCACATCCGCTCGACACCTTTCCGGCGGTTTGTCCGCCCGATGTGATCCGTTCCCATGGCCAAGGCCGGGTCATCCCTGTTCGGCAACCGTTTCGTCCACGCCGCCTGCGTCTTCTGATTCGGCCTCGTCTTCCAACGCTTCGTTTTCGTTCAAAAGGTCGGCTTCGGTGATCCAGCCGGCCTGGAGACGCGCCTGAATAACGATTTCATCGGCCTCGTCGCGGCTCACATCGAGGCCTTCGAAATAGCCGGGCTCACGCCGTGTTTCGCCGTCAACGCGTTCGACATAGCCAATAAGGTCGTCAGCGGCGCAGCCCGCCAAATCCTCAAGTGTTTTTATATCGTTTTCGCCAAGCGCCACCATCATCGTCTTCGTGATGCCGGGGACGCCCGCAACGGCGTCATCGACGCCCAGTTCGCGCCGGCGTTCATCGAGCGCGATTTCAACGCCCTCGAGATATTCGCGGGCCCTTGCCTGGACTTCTTCCGCCGTCTCTTCGTCAAAGCCTTCAACGGCGGCGATTTCTTCCGGCGGCACATAGGCAATCTCTTCAACCGAAGCAAAACCTTCAGAAGCAAGAAGCTGGCCCACCACTTCATCGACATTCAGCGCTTCCATGAAAGTCTCGGTGCGCTCAAGAAACTCTTTTTGACGGCGCTCGGATTCCTCGGCCTCAGTCAGAATGTCGATATCCCAGCCCGTCAGTTGCGAGGCGAGACGCACATTCTGGCCGCGCCGGCCAATCGCAAGCGAGAGTTGATCGTCCGGCACCACGACCTCAATCCGCTCCGCCTCTTCATCAAGCACGACCTTGACCACATCGGCGGGCTGCAACGCGTTGACGACAAACGAGGCGGCATCGGGCGACCACGGGATGATATCGATCTTTTCGCCTTGCAATTCGTTAACAACCGCCTGCACACGGCTGCCACGCATACCAACACAGGCACCGACCGGGTCGATGGAAGAGTCATTCGAGATCACCGCGATCTTTGCACGGCTGCCCGGATCACGCGCCACGGATTTGATTTCGATGATGCCGTCGTAAAGCTCCGGCACCTCCATGGCGAACAGTTTCGCCATGAATTGCGGATGAGTACGCGAAAGGAAAATCTGAGGCCCGCGCGGTTCGCGTCTCACGTCATAGATGTAGGCCCTAATGCGATCGCCATAGCGGAAGGCTTCGCGCGGGATCGATTCATCCTTGCGGACGATGCCTTCGCCGCGGCCAAGGTCAACGATAACATTGCCATATTCGACGCGCTTGACGACACCGTTGATGATCTCACCGACGCGGTCCTTGTATTCCTCGAACTGCCGGTCGCGCTCGGCCTCGCGGACCTTTTGCACAATCACCTGTTTGGCGTTCTGGGCGGCGACCCGGCCAAACTCAAGCGGGGGCAGGGGATCGGAGATGAAATCACCGACCTGAGCGGCAGGGTTACGGGATTGTGCGTCCTTGATGGCGATTTCGGTCGCAGAATTCTCAACCGTCTCAACAACCTCCATCAGCCGCTGTAGCCGCGTTTCACCCGTCTTCGGGTTGATTTCCGCACGGATATTCGTCTCCGAACCGTAACGGGAGCGGGCGGCCTTCTGGATCGCGTCCTCCATCGCTTCGATAACGATGCCGCGGTCGATGGACTTCTCGCGCGCCACGGCCTCGGCAATTTGCAGAAGCTCAAGCCGGTTCGCGGTTACGCCAGCCATTATTCCTTCTCCTTCTTCTTCGCCATGGCAGTTTCCCGGTCACGGGGTTGACGGCGTTCCTTTTTGCGCGCCGCTTTCATGGCTTTCTTGGTTTCTCTTAAAGAGGCTTCCAGAAGCGCGTCCGTCATTATTAGGCGAGCATCGGCGATGCCGGGCAAAGGAAGCCGAATCTCCTCCGCGCCGCCTTCAGGCGGCGTCCAGGCGATAATGGCCGCATCGCCGTCAATGCCCTTTAAAATGCCTTTGAAACGACGGCGCCCGTCGATCATCTCATGCGTTTCAATCTTCACGTCATGGCCTGCCCAACGGCTGAAATCGCTTGCGCGCACCAGTGGCCTATCGATGCCGGGAGATGAAATCTCAAGATGGTAGGCATGTTCGATCGGGTCGGCCACATCGAGAATGACGGAAAGGTCGCGGCTGATATCGGCGCAATTCTCAACCGTGATTGCGCCCTCGCCTTCGGCTGACGCTTGCTCCGCCATGATTTGAACGGTCATACCGTCACGGCCCGATATCCGAACCCGAACAAGCCGGAAGCCCATGTCGATGAGCGCCGGTTCCACAATCGCCGCGATACGGGCCTCAAGCCCCGCTTCCCTCACAAGCCGCGGTTCGCCGGCTGCTGTGACCGCGTTTTCGTTGGCGATTGCGCCACCGGCCGCTGAATGCGCTGCGTTCATCTTTGTTAAAGGCGTGCCCAAAAGCAAAAAGAGCGGGCCGGAGGACCCACTCCAAAACACATTTTCAATGTCTTGAATGAGACTCCTATAGTTCGTCCAGCCTCGCAATTCAAGCACTGAAGAAGCCGGGCGTCAGCCGCAATCAGGCTTACACCGTCGGAAAGTCAGATAATGCGGACGGCGGCCTTCCCGTTTTGCCTTCGTCTCATAACGGGTGCCGGGCCAATCCCTAAAAGGCATGCGCCAATCCCGAGGCGCCTCCGCCTCCCAAGTGAAATCAGGATGGGCGCGGGCATGTTCAAGCGCCCAGACGACATAACTCTCGATATCGGTCGCAAAACGCAGTGGTGCGCCCGGTTTCATAATGCGGGCAAGGCGGTCGAGATTTGCAGGCACAATAAACCGCCGTTTCCAGTGCCGTTTCTTCGGCCAGGGATCCGGGTAGTTGAGATCGACCGCGTCGATCGAGCCTCTTGGCAGCGCATCGAGAAGAGGCCGCGCGTCTTCGTCGTGAATCCGTATATTCGTCAGATCCTTTTCGCCGATGGCGGTTACCGCCTTAGCGACGCCGTTGATAAAGGGTTCGCAACCGATGAACCCCCAATCCGGGTATCGCTCGGCCATGGCGGTCAGATGCTCGCCGCCGCCAAAGCCGATCTCAAGCCGCACGCCCGAGACCCATCCAGGAAAAAGCTCTGAAAGATCGTCAGGCAGCCCATTGAGGTCCGGGAGGCGAAGGCACGGCAAAAGCGTGCGAAGAAGGCGTTCCTGCTGAGGCCGTAGACGCGGCCCCTTGCGGCGGCCATAAAAGCGCTCAGCGGATGCCCGTGGTCCTTTGCTTGAGGATTTCGCGGACGCCGGCGTTTTTCCACTCCCGATTCAGACCAAGGCTGCACGCAGTTCGTCGGCCAAGTCGGTCCTTTCCCAGGAAAATCCGCCGTCCCCATCGGGGGAGCGGCCGAAATGGCCATAGGCCGCCGTGCGCGCGTAAATCGGACGATTGAGCTTCAAGTGCTCGCGGATGCCGCGTGGGCTCAAATCCATGGTTTCGCGAAGCGTTCTTTCCAGTTTCTCCACATCGACGCCGACCTTCCCGCCCAGTTCGACAAAAAGCGAGAGCGGCTGCGACACGCCAATCGCGTAAGACACCTGAATGAGGCAGGTCTCGGCGAGGCCGGCCGCCACAACGTTCTTTGCGAGATAGCGGCAGGCATAGGCCGCGGACCGGTCCACTTTCGTGGGGTCCTTACCGGAAAACGCGCCGCCGCCATGCTGGGCCGCGCCGCCATAGGTGTCGACAATGATCTTGCGGCCGGTGAGGCCCGCATCGCCGTCTGGGCCGCCAATCACAAAATTCCCGGTCGGATTGACGAAAAATGCGCTTTCCTCGCACATCCAGCCCTCGGGCAGGACATCGAGCACATGCGGGCGAACGAGCTCGCGCACATCGTCTTGCGTCAATCCCTCTTTGTGCTGGGTCGACACAACAACGGACGTCGCTTCGACGGGACGACCGTGCTCATAACGGAGTGTGACCTGACTCTTTGCATCGGGGCCGAACTCAGGCTTCGCGCCGGAATGGCGAGCCTCAGCCATCGACTTCAAGATATTGTGGGCGAACTGGATCGGGGCCGGCATCAACTCTTCGGTTTCCTTGCAGGCATAACCGAACATGATGCCCTGGTCGCCGGCGCCTTCGTCCTTATTACCGGCGGCGTCGACGCCCATCGCGATATCGCTCGACTGTTCGTGGACATAGACCTCGACTTCGGCGTTCTTCCAATGGAAGCCCTGCTGTTCGTAGCCGATGTCCTTGACCGCGTGGCGGGCGACCTCTTCCAAATGGTCATGGGTGATCGATTGAGGTCCCCGGACCTCGCCAGCAAGCACGATGCGGTTGGTGGTGGTCAGCGTCTCAACGGCCACGCGAGAATGCGGTTCGGCCGCCAGGTAGGTGTCGACGATGGCATCCGAGATACGGTCGCACACCTTGTCCGGGTGGCCTTCAGACACTGATTCACTCGTGAAGAGGTAGTTCTTTCTCTGGCTCAGCATTGTCCCGCCAATCACTTGCGCTCATTCATGAAGCGGGCGGGTTGTGGCAGGCCAGCGTAACCCGGTCAAGTGCCGGATGCTTGAAACCACCAATTTGGAAATCCGCCAGCTTGGCGACGCGCCGCAGTGCTACCCGCTAATGGGCATCGGTCCCCGCAAGCGCTTTCACAAGGTCCACGACGCGGCGGCGCACTT
>JAKSCL010000248.1 GCA_022360615.1 Hyphomicrobiales bacterium | reverse complement strand
GCTTGGGCGGCAGCGCGCCGCAGGCCGTGGCCAAGCGTGCCGGGCAAGGGCGGGGAGGGGTGGTTCGCGCCCAGCCGCTGGCCGCCGCCGGACGGGAGCGCCGAACGGGATGCGGCGGAATAATTCAGAAGGAGGCGAGTGATGGGAAAAGCAAAAGGCCGGAAGCGTTTGCCCGCTGCGGCAGGAGACCGCGAGCCGAGCGGGCGGCTGTCGCGCCGCATCGCGGCCGTTGAGGGCAGGCGCGAGGAGACGGCGCGCGAGGCGCGCAAAACGGCGGTGGACGCCCGCATGCGGCTTTTCGGGGTGCCGGAGGAGCTCGCGCACACGGACTTGGCCTCAAGCGTCGTCGGGCGGCTGAGGATCAGCCGCGAGATCAACGAGGATCAGTATCAGGCGGCCATGAAAGCCTGCCGGGTGAAGAACGACAAGGACCGCGCCCTCGGTTTGACGCAGGCGAATGCCGCGAAATTCATGGGCGCGAGCGACAATTACGAGGACTGGTACCGGATCAGGCTTCAGGCCTGGGACGATCTGAAACGGGCCGTGCGCGAGGCGAACGCGCAAGAATCGAACCGCGGCGCGAACCTTTTCGCAGCCCTCGATCACATCGTCTTCCAGGACCGGGAGATGCTGCACATGCTGGGCGATTTGCGCCTTTGCCTCAACGCGCTCAACCGGCATTTCAGGGGGTAGGGGAGCGGAGCGAAAACGAAACGGCGGGCCGTAACCCGCCGCCGTTCCCCAAAAGGGAATTTTGTGCACTCTAGAGTGCTTGTTAACGGGCGGCCCTCGATCTCCAAGCGGCTAGGCTTCGGTCACCCGGAGGAAAGTCTGCCTCATATGGGACCGTGATGCAAGTGCCCCGAAGGGTGGGGCAGGCGATGGCCCCTTGGCCCCTGCTTCGAGATGCAGCCCGTGACTGCTCCCCGGCATGAGGGCGTGCTTGTGTCGCGCCCCGGTATGCGGGTGCGGCGTTGCGCGGGAGGGCGGCGGGGGCCGTCAGTTTCCGATGGACCGGGGCTTCGAAATGGCGCAGTTTTCAACCTATCTCCGCTTTGCGGAGAACAAGAAAGCAGTAGAGACTTTCATTGCACGGATTGCCGCCAAGCGGCCGGACAAGGCCAAGGTGCGCATTGTCACGATCGCGGACAAACGGTATGGAAATGCGCGGATTTTTACCGGATCAAAACGGGAACGCAGGCCGGAAAACCCAGCT
>JAKSCL010000070.1 GCA_022360615.1 Hyphomicrobiales bacterium | reverse complement strand
TACATCGCGCTCCCACCTCGCAAGGGGAAATCTCGTCGATCTTGAAATGATGCTCGAAGATGCCGCGCGTGCCGGGCACATTATCTCGATTGAGGTCTACGATGTCAGGCGCCGGATTCTCATAGATGGCGATCCGAGCACACAAAGGATTCTCAGTGCGCCGGAAAGCGAGCCACTGAAGCGGGCGGTGGAGAGCGGCGAAAAGCAAGTCTTAATAGGGGGCGATGTTATGACGCTTGCCCTCCCGCTCCTGGACGGTGGTCAGCGGGTTGGCGCAATGCAACTCGCCGCTGCCGTCGCGCCGGTGAAATCTATCGTTTCGGACGCGACCCGACGAAACATTGTCGTTGCCATCTTCGTGTTTACGCTTGGGCTTGCCATCGTTTTCTTGTTTCTCGAGCACGCGCTTACACCCATTCGCCAGCTTACGGATGCGACAAAGCGCGCCAAGGACGGTGACCTTTCGACAGAGGTCGAGATCACGGGAGATGACGAGATTGGCGTGTTGGCGGAATCCTATGCCGACCTCATGCGTTCTTTGCAAGCGAGCCGGAGCGAGATTGAACGCCTCGATCTTCAGGACGCCACGACGGATCTCCCAAATCGCAAATCCCTTGAGTCCTGCTTGAAAAACCTCCTTGACACCATGACGGGCAACTGTACGGACGGCGCTCTTCTCGCGATCAATCTCGACCATTTCAGGCGTATTAACGAGACCTTTGGCCATGCTCACGGCGACGAGATGTTGCGCGCGTTCTCTGCCCGTCTTCGCGATAGATTGGTCTCGGCGTGGTGGAGTCCGGGCAGCGATGGGCACAAGCCGTTGCTTGCCCGCACGGCAGGCGACGAGTTTCTCGTGTTTCTGCCGGGGATCGACCGTCCGGGAACAGCTGCCGCGATCGCCAACCGCATCCTCAAGTCATTGAACAAGCCGTTTGCGATTGCCGGCCGGACGATTCTTGCCCGCTGCAGCATAGGCATCGTGCTCATCCCCGATGATGGCTCTGATTGCGCGACGCTTATCCGCAATGCGGGATTGGCGATGCGGTATGCGAAGGATCAGGGACGTAACACCTATTGCTTCTTCTCAGAATCCATGAGTGAAACGGCGCGGTCCCGTTTGGAGATCGAGGCGGAGATGGGTGTCGCAATCGAGAACGAACAATTCGAACTCCACTATCAGCCGCAAATTGACTGCCGCACAGGCAAACTGCTGGGTGCCGAGGCGTTGGTGCGCTGGAACCATCCAGAACGCGGCCGTATTCCGCCAAACGCGTTTATCCCTGTCGCCGAGCAAAGCGGTCTGATTGTGCCCTTAGGAGATTGGATTATCGGTGCGGCCTGCCGCCAGTCGGCGATCTGGATGCGCCAGCACAAGCCGCTTCGCATTTCGATCAATCTTTCGATCGCTCAGATCGAGCATCGTGATTTCGTCAGGCGGTTTAAAACCCGCATTGCGGAGACGGGAGCCGATCCGCGTCTCATCGAGATCGAGCTCACCGAATCGCTCGCGATGCAGGAACGCGATGTGGTGGTCAGCCGTTGCGCTCCCTTGCGTGAAATGGGTATTAGAATTGCGATAGACGACTTCGGAACAGGCTATTCAAGCCTGTCCTCGCTGACCACGATGGATTTCGATGCTTTCAAAATCGATCAATCCTTCATTGCTGAACTCGGCAAAGGCAAGGACGCAGAAGCAATAGTGCGCTTGGTGATCGCGCTTGCCAAACAGCTCGATTGTGAAACGGTCGCTGAAGGGATTGAAACGGCCGAGCAATACGCGTTCCTGCGCGAGGTGGGTTGTGATGTTGCTCAGGGCTACCTGTTTGGAAAACCGATGGCTGCCGCTTCGTTTGAAGGCTGGCGGGCAAACCTCATCGACGATACCGCCGCCATGCCATCGATGCGCGAACAGCGCCAGCCCCTTCGCTGCGTCGGTTAGGCCGTCGGCAGGAGGTATCGGCTTTGGCGGACGCTGCTGATCTTCCGCCATCCCTTTGACGCAAAGGGCCATTCTGCCTCAAGACTTGCGTTGTGAGATCAACTGTGGTCTTCAAGCGTCTGTAACCAGGGCAGGTGAACGGCGCGTTAGCGGGTGAGGGAGCCCTTGGCGTCACATGGGCGGAGGAGCGAATCCGTGCACGTATTCATCTTAGGCGGAGACGGTTTTTGCGGGTGGCCGACGGCCTTGCACCTGTCAAAACTGGGCTACGAAATCACGATAATCGACAACCTCTCGCGACGGCATATCGATATTGACTTGGAGGTTGAATCGCTTACGCCGATCCGGCCCCTGCGTGAAAGGCTGACTGCTTGGCGTGAAGTTTCCAATCAATACATGGATTGGCAGAATTTCACGATCGGCGAGAATTTCGATCGTCTTGTTGCCCTTCTGAAAGAGCGCAAGCCCGACGCGATCGTGCACTTCGCGGAACAGCGCGCGGCACCGTATTCGATGAAGTCGTCGGAGCACAAGCGCTACACTGTGCGTAACAACATCTGCGCCACGAACGATGTGTGCGCCGCCATCGTCGAAGCCGGCATCGACTGCCACATGGTCCATCTGGGCACGATGGGCGTCTATGGCTACGGCAAGATTGGCGGGCGTATTCCAGAGGGTTATCTGAAGGTTGCGGTTGACACCGACAGTGGACCGGCTGAGCGTGAAATCCTCTATCCGCCCGATCCTGGGTCGATTTACCACATGACAAAGACTCAGGATCAGCTTCTGTTCTATTTCTACAACAAGAATGACGGACTGAAGGTGACCGACCTTCACCAGGGCATTGTGTGGGGAACGCAGACGGCGGAAACGAAGCTGGACGAGCGGCTGATCAATCGGTTCGACTATGATGGCGATTATGGCACGGTACTGAATCGCTTTCTCATGCAGGCCGCCATCGGCTATCCGCTGACCGTTCACGGCACTGGCGGTCAGACACGCGCCTTCATTCACGTCCAAAACACCGTGCGGTGCATTCAGCTTGCGATTGAGAACCCGCCCCAGACGGGCGATCGGGTCGCCATTTTCAACCAAGTGGCTGAAAGTCACCGCATCCGCGACTTGGCGCAGATCGTCTCCGATCAAACCGGCGTGTCGATCCAATACATCGAGAACCCGCGTAAGGAAGCGGAAGAAAACACCCTTGATGTGTCGAACGACAACTTCCTGCGTCTCGGTCTTGAGCCGATTACGCTTGAGACGCACTTGATGGAGGAAGTCCGCGATATCGCGAAGCGCTATGCGCACCGCTGCGACCGGTCCAAGATTCCTTGCGTATCACGTTGGACGCAAGAGCGTACGCTTGGCTGAGAAAGCTCGAAAGCGGCATCGACCGCCGCTAGGCCCGGCGAAAGCCGGGCTTTTTCCATTTCGGGATAGCCTATTGCGCGGCTTCGGTTACCGGTTGCTGCTCGCGGTATTCCGGTACGAGCTCGGCGATCGCTTCTCGCACGGTAGTGGGGTTATTCGCGTCGACAGCTTCAGCGATGTCCTGAATGAGCGCTTCCACCCTGTCCGTTGACAGGCTGAGCGGTTCTGCTGCGAGAATGCCTTCAAGAGCTGTTTCGTGCAACGAATCGTCCGTGCCGAAGACCTCTTCGCGGAGTTTTTCGCCGGGTCTTACGCCGGTGATCTTGATCTCGATATCCTTGCCCGGTTCAAACCCCGAGAGGCGGATCATCCGTTCTGCAAGGTCCATGATCTTTTGCGGCTCTCCCATATCGAGCGCATAAAGCGAGATTGGCTCGCCATGGGATTTGAGTCCATGGGCGGACGCCATAAGCACAAGGCCCACCGCTTCGTTGACGGTCATGAAATAGCGTTCCATCTCCGGATGCGTAACGGTTACGGGCCCGCCGCGCTCAATTTGCGACAGAAAAAGCGGCACGACCGATCCGCTTGAACCTAAGACGTTGCCGAACCGGACGGAAACGAAGCGGGTGGCTGCGCTGTTGGAAAACCGCTCTGCGCCCGTTCGCGGGGTGCGGGCGGCGCGATCCTTTATTTCGCAGAACATTTCCGCGCACCGCTTCGTCGCCCCAACGACAGAGGAGGGCACGACGGCCTTGTCGGTGGAGATCATGACCATGGCCTGGGCGCCGATCTCCGCCGTCAACTCAGCGACGTTTTTTGTGCCGATGATGTTTGTTGCCGCCGCTTCGACAAGATGAGCCTCCATAAGCGGCACATGCTTCAGCGCCGCCGCATGAAAGACGAGGTCGGGCTGGAACGATTTGAACGCGGCGGCCAGACGCTCCCGGTTGCGAACGTCGCACAACTGTCCCTCGATCTTTGCATCCGGCGCCAGATTGGCAAGCTCGTTTAGCGCCGCATAGAGATTGTACTCGCCGAAATCGAGCACCATC
This sequence comes from Hyphomicrobiales bacterium, assembly GCA_022360615.1. GTDB lineage: Bacteria > Pseudomonadota > Alphaproteobacteria > Rhizobiales > JAKSCL01 > JAKSCL01. The sequence goes on along the minus strand of JAKSCL010000070.1, from coordinate 12,852 downwards.
AGCCGGGAGGCGCCAAGGGCGGCCACCTGGCGGCAAAGCTCTAAACCGATCGACCCGCCGCCGCCGGTGACAAGAACGCGCCGTCCGGAAAGCATCCGGCGCACCAACGGATAATCGAGGGTGTGGCTTGAACGGCCCAAGAGGTCTTCGATTTTAACAGGCGCGAGTTTCAGCGGCCTGTTGCTCTCAACAACACCTTGAAGCGGCGATTCGATCCGGCTTATGGGGATGCGTTGCTCTTCGGCGATCGCCAGCGCCCGTTCAATCAACGCGCCCTTCGTAAGAGCTTCCCTTGTGACGATGATGCGCTGCGGCCCCAGCCCGCGCCGGTTAAGCGAGGCAAGCACCGTATCGATATCGCCATAACCGCCGAGAATCGGCACATTGCGGATCCGCTGACCGGAATGGTTCTTCTTATGGCCAAGAAGACCGACGGCGCGCATGGACTGTGTCGGGTCCATCTCAAGCGCACGAATGATGAGTTCCGCTTCAGACCCGGAACCGAGAACAAGCGCCCTAATCCCATTCCCTTCCGTCGAGGCCCGCGCACCGGTTCGCCAGTCGCGGTAAGAGCGGTAGACCATGCGCGGCGCACCCAGGAGGAAAATCTGGATGAACGGATAGGTGAACACCACCGAACGCGGCACGATCACCGAGTCAGCTGAAAGATAGTCAATCGCCCCAAGCCCGAGCGTGAGGACCGCGACGCTTTTCACGATGTTGATGAGATCGGGAATCGAGGCGAACCGCCATACGCCGCGATAAAGGCCGAAAAACCAATAAACGACAGCTGCAAGCGGCAGGACGATGATCAAGAGCGTCCACAAGACCGGCATCCAGAGCGACAACTCCGTGGTGTCGAAACGGATCGCGAAACAAGCTGTCAGCGCCGCCGCGGTCATGACCATGTCATGGAGAAAAGCGGCTATGCGGCGGTCATATGCGGAAATGGCGGCGAACATTCTGACGTCTATAGGGCAAAAGCGCTGATTGTGCGATAGGGCAGCGGGGCTAGTTTGCCTCCGGTTTTGTTTGGCGCGGCGCACGCCATGATTGCCAAACGACGAGAAGACCCGCCGTCAGCCCCAAGCCCAGTGCGAGGCCGATAACGACACTCCAGAGACTGATGAGGGCGGCGGCGATCAGCCCGGTATTTGTCAAGATCATGGCGATGACCACCGCCGCATGGCCCCGTTCGGCAGCGGCCTTTTGATAGAAATGGCTGCGATGCGCCGCCCAGAAGCGTTCGCGGCGGGCGATCCGTTTTAGAAGCGTGAGCGTGGCGTCGGCGAGAAAAACGGCGGGCAGCAGAAGCGCGACGGCCCAGAAACCCTCCGCGGCCAGAGTTAAAAGGCACAGGCCGAGAATCCAACCAAGCGTGATTGAGCCGATATCGCCCATAAAGATTCGCGCCCTTTGCCAATTCCAGAACAAAAAGCCGATCGATGCGCCAGCCGTCGCCATGCCAATCGCACCGGTCATTGTCGCAAACGGGAATGATGCGCCAATCGCCAAAAGGATGGTGGCGACAGCGGCAAGACCCAGGCCGATGGAAGCGCTTTCGCTTGCTGCGATGCCGTCAATCCCGTCCATGAAATTGAAGAGGTTGATGAACCAAAGCCAGACAAACGCCGTTGCCGCGCGGTCGAGCCAAAAGGGGAGGATGCCCTGAAAGATGAGTTCGCTTGCCGGAAGAAGGGTGAGCCCGATCCCGACTGAAGAGATATGGACTAAAAAACGCATCAGTGGCGGCAGTCCGCCGAAATCGTCAGTCAGCGAAACGACCCCCAATAAGATGACCGCGGAAAGAAAGGTGAACGCTGTGAGAAGGGGAGGTTTATAATCGGGCGAGAGCAAAAGAAACACTGTCAGACCGGCAACAAACCCGGCCAGAATGCCTAAACCGCCGCCTCTCGGCGTTGGTCGATCGTGACTCGACCGGGCATTGGGGACGTCGATGGAACCGGCCCGCGACAGGAGCGGTATGAGAAGCCGGGTTGTGCCGAACGACAAAAGAGCGGCGCTGGCAAAAGCCGCAGCATAAGAGCCAAAGGCGTCGGACATGGATCACTGGGTTGACGGTTGCGAGATGTGCTCGATGCATACTGCCCGGTTCGGGTCTCCGATCCGGGCAGCGAAGTCAACCGCGAAAGTAATGAAAGCCGGCGATCGATCGATTGACGCGCGGCCTTAACAGCTGTCGTTCGGATCAAAGGCGACGAAATTCGATACCCGTGGCCGGAAATAGGTTGTGTCCGAAAGCGTATAACTCGCGGCGTCGAAATAGCCGTTCACAATGGAAGCCCGCTCGTAGGTCACTTCGGACATGATCAGGTTCGACCCAGGAACCGCCAATGCTGCGGGGAGCGTGACGGAACTGTCTTCTGGCCGCGCACTGGTTTGGTGTCCACACGACCAGGCAACAAGTGCATTGCCGTCGTCATCGATCCTAACCGATGAGACAACCAAGGCCAGGGGCGCGGGATCATAAGGCGCCATAATTGCGGAGGCGGCGTCGAAGACATTGCGCATCTCCTCGTCGTTCATCAACGAAATCTGAGCGACAAGGTCAGCCGCCGCGCTGGCCGCTGACGTCGCCCTTCGGTCCGCATTGATCACTTGGCTGAATTCGACCACACCCAGATAGAGTGTGACCATGATCGGCAGGATAAGGGCGAATTCGACGGCGGAAATGCCGCGGTTATCCTTGCGGAAACGCCGCAGTAACCGGAAAACGCCATTTTTCCGGACGGCTGTTTGATGAGAAGTCGCTCTAAACATGTTTGTCCCCCAGACTAAAACGGCTCATTCCGGAATGTGGCCGTCGTCATGATCAAGCGTTTGCCGTTGCCGAGATTCCGCATGTCGTTACCAAGGCCGGGGACGATAGTTGGCCATTCGAGGAAGCCGCGGACCACAACGATATCACCACCGTTTCCTGGCTGGTAAGCGAAGTCGTCAATAAGGTTGCCTTCTTCGTCCAGCGGCGGTCCGCCACCCGTGCCGGCAAAATTCTCGAATGTTCGCACATCGACCTTCAGCTTATTCCGGCAGTCGAACAGCTCGGCAATGTTTCCGCACACCGCATCCCGGAACTCGTCTTGACTGAAATTGCCGTTTTGGACCTGGCCCGTGCGCACCAGACGCGCCGCATCGGACACGCCCATTTCAACAATTTGTTCCGTAAAGAAAACAAGCGCCGTTTCCATGATCGCGAAAAGGAGCGCGAAGAATGGCGTTGCAACCATTGCGAACTCGACGACGGTTACCCCTTGCGTATCACGATGAAAGCGTTTGCCGGTCTTGATGATGCCCGAGGCTATGAGGGTTTTCCGTATCGCACGCATGGCGTACAACTCCGCACATAATGAGGTTGGGCGGCGTTCTGATGGTGAACCCCTTGCCAACGTTTTCGCGATGAAGGATATGGAAAAAGTGCTTTCGGAAGCTTTGCGAAGACAGTTAAAATTTTATGCTTTTTCGATGAGAGTTTTCGATGCCTAATGAACACTTAACATGCAAGGTAGCGGGCCTGATGCATCGATAGTGCTATATTAAAAAGAAGGCACGGAAAGCGGCGCTGATTTAGAGCAACGCTCAATGTAGATTCTTTTGGCGGTCCGCGCTTGCGCCTCGACTATCTTTCTGCATTGCTCTCGGAGATCCCAATCCGTCCGTCCACTTGTGTTGAGACGGCGTCATAACGGTCAGGATCGTCTCCAAGTCCGAGAAAGGGCTGGCAAGATGGCGCGCAGTCATAAGACAGCCGCGCCGTGCCCTTGTGGATCGTCAAAAGGGTGTCATCCGCACTCCTGACCGTGACGAGCGTCTCGGAAATCTCGTCGCCATTCGCGTCGAGAACGATGAGGTTGGTCGTACCGTAGCTCTTGCCGGTAATGATCAGCATGGAATCGTCATAGACCGATGCATTGGCGATCACCGGGTTGCCGACGATCACGGCAGTGGCCGGTTCCGTGAAACGGACGATTTTCGCCCGGTCGAGCGTCACGAAAACCCGTTCGGAAGCGAGTGCGGCGCTGGCTAGCATTGGAAAAGCGCAGGCTGCTACGGCTGCAAAAGCATGGAAAATCCCTATGAAGACTTTCCTCGCTTCCGTTTTCTGACCAGAAAACGGACCAAAGATAGCAGTGCCGACAGATTTCGCAGACATGACGACAGTTTCTCCGTGTGGACAATCCAGCTCCATAACAGCGTAAAATGGTGAACAAATCGCAAATCAGACGGCTTTGTCTGGTAATGGCGGTGCGTATGGCGATGACTATTAGGACAAAATCGATTGCTCGTTCACGTAATATTGCAGATTTTGAAATCAAATCGAAAGGAATACAAATGCATAAACAAGAAATATAGGACTCTGTATTTCTCTAAAATTTTAAGAAAAGCGTTCATTTTCTGTTTATAATATTTGATTCAATTGCAAATCAAATCCGTTTCGTTGGTTGCGTTAACCTTCCTGTAATTTGAGATCGTCTATGGTCTGCGGGCTCTCGGTGACCTAGCTGCTTTTCCGATCAGTGTATGGGCACAGACACGGGGAGCAGCTTGAGACAGAAAATGTGAGCAGGACAGGAGTAAAATCATGCAGAACCTCATCTCGCGCTTCGCGAAAGACGAAGACGGTGCAACGGCCATTGAATATGGTCTGATCGCCGGGCTGATCTCGGTGTTCATCATCGGCTCGCTGCAGCTGGTCGGCGGCACGCTTGATGGCGTGTTCGCGGCGATTGACGCTGCGCTGACTGGTGCGGGCATCTAAAGCGCCGCTGCGCTACCGTTAAGGCGCCGGCCCGCTAGTCACTCTCATGAACGGGCCGGCGTTTTCCAATTTCGAAGATACGAGACTGCACAATCTCTTCAGGGTAGGGGAAGCCTTTTCCATGCGCAAAATAGCCCAACGTTTCATCGACGACGAAACTGGGACAACAGCTGTCGAGTATGGAATTATCGCTGCTGGGATAATGCTCGCGATCATTGCAACAGTGGAAACGCTTGGTCAGTCGATTGTCGACCTTTTCACAGTCCTCAACGATGCCTTAGCCGCCCTGATCGCAGCGCTCTAACAGATAGTGTAACCGCCAACCAGCGCACCGTTTGCGGATGGAGAAAACTGAGTGGCCGAGAATCCCATTTCGCTTATCTTCCCCGCGGTTCTGATTGCAACGATATTTTCAGATCTGTTTTCAATGAGGATTCCCAACCGTTTTTCTTTGGTTCTCATTCTCGGATTCATCTTTTTCGCTGGGTTGACGGCGATGCCTTTCGAGGCAATCGCGTGGCACGCGGCGGCTTTTATCCTGACGCTTCTCATAGGCTTTGCACTGTTTGCAGCAGGCTGGGTAGGGGGCGGGGATGTGAAGCTTGCTTCAGCGGCTGCCCTTTGGCTCGGCCTTGAACTGCTTCCGGCATTCGCACTCTATTTTTCGGTTTTTGGTTTGCTGTTGACCATCGCCATCCTGATGGCTCGGCAGATGCCTTTGCCGGTACAACTTCACGGTGTCGGTTGGGTTGTGCGCCTGCATGATCGAAAAACCGGCGTGCCTTATGGCATTGCGCTTGCGGCTGCGGGCCTTCTTCTGTTCCCCCAGGTTATGTCTTGACCGCCATTGTGTTGCGGCTATCGAAAATCGGCTGAAACGCTTTAAGAAACAATAGTTTAGCAGGCGGCTAAGTGCTGCCCATGGGCTGATTGTCTGCTGTTTTTCTTCAAATTGATCAGACCTCATTAACCATAATTTGAGGAATGCGGGCTGACATTCATGCCCAGTCATGCCGCATCGCGGCGCTGCGATTGGGATCGAAAAGCCATGAATGTTGCGCGTATTGCTGTCCTTGCCATCGCCATCGGCGCCGGTGGACTTGCGATGATTCTCGCAGGCGGTTCGGGAGAGGAGCCTGTCGTCGAGGTCGAAGCCCCACAGATGGACACGGTGGAGGTGTTGGTCGCGGCTAAACCCATCTCGATGGGAACGGCGATATCGTCTTCCGAATTAAACTGGCAGTCTTGGCCTGCGGACGCGCCGGTCTCCAGGTTTATCACCCGGTCGGATAGGCCCGGCGCAATGGATGAGATTGCAGGGCGTATCACGCGCCACGGTTTCATCGCCGGTGAACCCATTAGCGAACTGAAGATTGTCGATGCGGAGCGCGGCTTTCTTTCCGCCATCCTGCCGAAGGGTATGCGTGCGGTTTCCACCGAGATTTCACCGGAGACGGGTGCGGGCGGCTTCATCCTGCCAAACGATCGTGTCGACGTCATTCTCACCCGCCGCGATGCGGCTGCCGAAGAAGCCGGTGCGGGCGAAATCTTCATCAGCGAGACGATCCTCGCGAACGTCCGGGTTCTCGCTATCGACCAGACGATAGAGGAGCAGGACGGAAATCAGGTCGTCGTTGGATCGACGGCGACGCTTGAGGTCGCCCCCAGCCAAGCCGAGATTCTGGCGCTTTCCGAGCAGCTTGGCGACGTCTCGCTTGCATTGCGCAGTCTGGAAGACTCGGTGCCGGGCGCTGAAGACGAGGTCGCGAGCGGCCGTCAGGGCCGGATCACGGTCATGCAATTCGGTGTTTCAAGACAGGTAATCCCGCGATGAATGCAATGAACACGGGCAACCCCTCAATGGCGCAAAGCAGGCATTGGCAAGGAGTATCGAAGATGCCGATGACGGCAGGAACCAGGCTTAAGAAAACCCTGAAGACGGCGCTTGCCGGAGTGGCGCTTCTGGCGTTTTCATCGGAAGTGGCTCTATCCGATTCGAGCTTTCCCGCGGAGGTCCGGGCAAACCCTGTGGGGGCGACGACCAAGCAAGTGTCGCTTGGGATATCGAAATCTCTCGTGGTGGAACTGCCCCGGGGTGCCACGGATGTCATGGTTTCCGATCCGGAAACGGCCGACGCGGTGATGCGCTCCGCGCGCCGCGCCTATGTCATTGGCCGCAAGGTTGGCCAAACGAACATTTTCTTCTTCGACGAGCGCGGGCAGCAAATCCTCAACCTCAAAGTGGCCGTCGAACGTGACATCGGCGTTCTCGAAGACACGATCCGAACGCTTGTGCCGGGTTCGGATATCCGGGTCAAGCCAATGAACGACAACGTCATCCTATCCGGTACGGCCCGCTCTCCAGCGGATGCAAAAAGCGCCGAAGACATTGCTGCGCGTTTTATAGGCGAACCGGAGAATGTCCTGAACATGATCGCGGTTCACAGCGACGACCAAGTCTATCTCCAGGTCACCGTGGCCGAGGTTTCCCGCAATGTGGTGAAGCAATTGGGGCTTAATCTCGCGGGGCAGAACGGTTCGACCAATGCGCAATTTGGAATTGTAACAGACAACACCTTCCCGGTGAGCGCACAATCCTCTATCTCGGGTGGAACGACTGCGACAGGTCTTTTCCAGGATGGGTGTACACTGGCAACGGGCGCGGTCGGTGGCAGTATCAGCGCCGCTTCGCTTGGCGATCCCGCATGCTCATTCCTATCGGCCACACTGCAGGCGCTTGAGCGCAAGGGGCTCGTTCGCACCCTTGCCGAGCCGACGCTGACTGCGATTTCCGGCGAAGCGGCGAGTTTCCTGGCAGGTGGTGAGTTTCCGGTACCGGTTGCCGCGGAAAATGGCGAGGTGACGATCGAGTTTAAACCGTTTGGTGTCGGGCTTGCCTTCACCCCTGTCGTGATGTCCGAAGGGCGGATCTCTCTAAGAGTGCAGACCGAGGTCTCCCAACTCACGAGCGAAGGCGCGATTCCGATCTCCATTGGAGTCAACACAACGGCGACAATTCCGGGTCTTGAAGTACGCCGGGCGGATACAACAGTCGAACTGCCGAGCGGTGGGTCCATCGTTTTGGCGGGGCTTATCAGCGAGGACACAAGGCAGAACCTCGATGGCGTCCCGGGCATTATGAACTTGCCGGTCTTGGGCGCGCTTTTCAAGAGCCGTGATTTCGTCTCCAGCGAGACCGAACTGATGGTGATCGCGACGCCCTACTTGGTTCGTCCCGTATCGCGCGAACAACTTGCGCTCCCGACAGATGGGGTTCAGCCCGCAAGCGATCCCTCTGCCATCCTGCTCGGCAGGCTGAACCGGATTTACAGCCCGAATGGCTATCTGCCGCCGCGCGGTGAATACCGCGGCAATTACGGCTTCATTTACGATTGATGGTATGGAGGAACGGTCAATGGTTTTATCAGTATCCGGTTCCCACCAGGGTTTCACCAGACGCCCGCTCTATTTTTTAGCTATCCTTGCGGTAGTTGGCGCCGTCGCAGGTTGCCGGTCGCATTCCGCAGCACTGCATACAAGTTCAATTCCGAAAACGTCATGGACGGACCGGCACCCGGTCACGCTTGCGGGCGATACGGTGCGTCACGACGTACTGGTTGGGCCGCACCTGCGCAAGCTGACGAAGAAGGAAAAGGATCAGCTTGAGGTCTATCTGAACGGTTATCTCGACAACGGAGCCGGAGCGCTGCTCGTGCGGGTGCCCGAGGGCACGGTGAACGAAGCGGCCTCCCTGCAAGCGCTCGGTGAAATCCAAGAGGTCATTTGGCGCGCCGCCGTCGACCAGGCCGTGATCAACTATACGGGCTACACACCCGTCGCAAATCCGGACGCCCCCTATCCGATTGTGTTCACTTATCAGGTCTACGAAACTGTGCTGCCGGAATGCGGCTACATCACCGACAATCTGGCTGGCAGTGCCGCGAACAAACCTTCGGACAATTTCGGCTGCTCGTCACAGCGCAATCTGGGCGCGATGGTGGCCAATCCGAGCGATCTGCGGTCGCCGCGTCATCGCACGCCGGCGGACCGTCAACGGCGCTCAACCGTGTTTGAGAAATACCGTCGGGGCGAAGACACGTCGACCCAGGTGGCGGATGAAGAAGCCGGTACGGTCAGCGAAGTCGCTGAATAACCAAACGTAAGGACAGGATCAATACATGTCACAACTGGCCCATAACTTCATAGAGCCGGATGTCACAAGCGACGCTGCCGATCCGTCCGTGGCGATTAGGCCCGTGCCTCGGATCACCGTGCAGGCGTTTTGCGAATCCGCCGATATCCAGGCGGCTTTTCTCGAGGCCGCCGAAGAACGGCGGATGACGAAAGCCCATACGACCGTTCAAATGGGCGGCACGAGAGCGGCCGTGGAATACTATGAGAATGCCCCCACGCCGAATGTGATCGTGATCGAATCGCTCAACCGCGGCGCGGAGCTTCTGCAGGAATTGGAACAGTTGGCGGAAGTTTGCGATGCGACCACAAAGGTTATCGTGATCGGTCATGCGAACGACGTCCTGCTCTACCGCGAACTGATTCGCCGCGGCGTCAGCGAGTACATCGTCGCACCTGTGAAGGCGATGGAACTGATCGTCGCGATTTCAGGCCTTTATGACGATCCAGGCGCCGACCCCGTTGGCCGAACCATCGCCTTTGTCGGGGCAAGGGGAGGCGCCGGATCGTCGACCATTGCCCACAATGTGGCCTGGATGGTGTCGACGGTTCTTGAGTCGGATGTGGTTTTGGCCGATCTCGATCTTGGCTTTGGCACCGCTGGTCTCGATTTCAATCAAGATCCGGTGCAGGGCATTGGCGATGCGATTTATCAATCCGAAAGGCTTGATGAGCAGCTCCTCGACCGGCTTCTTTTCAATTGCACGGACCGGCTGAGCCTGTTTTCCGCGCCTGCGACGCTTGAGCGCGAATACGACGTCGATCGCGCGACGATCGACAATATTTTCGACATTGTCCGCACGACAGTACCCTGTGTCATTGCCGACATCCCCCATCAATGGACGGGATGGGTCCGTTCTGCACTCCTGTCTGCCGACGAGATCGTCATCACAGCGACGCCTGATCTTGCAAGCCTGCGCAACACGAAGAACCTTGTCGAAGTCCTCAAGGCGGGGCGCAAGCATGATGCCCTTCCACGCCTTGTCATCAATCAGGCTGGCGTGCCGAAACGCCCTGAAATTCCCGCGCAAGACTTTGTAACAGCGCTTGAGATCGAGCCGGCCGCGGTAATTCCCTTTGACCCGCAGCTTTTTGGCACGGCGGCGAACAACGGCCAAATGATTGCGGAAATGGGCGCCAAGCCGGAAATCGTGGAGACGTTTGCCGAAATTGCGAGGATCGTTACCGGACGGCAACCGGAAAGGGTCGAAAAAGAGCGTGGTCTTGCATCACTGCTTTCCAAAATCAATCTCGGCCGTAAGGGCCGGTAGGGGAACGCGCGCGTTATGTTCGGCAAACGGAGTAGCAACTCGGCCAGCCCGTCAAAGGCGCCTCCGCCCGCAGCGTTGGTGGCGGAAGAGGCGCAGGGTACGTCAAAACCGCCAGTGATCGCGGATCCGGGCAGCCCGGCAAAGCCACCGCCAGAGCCCGCGCCATCGCCACCCGTGGAAAAACGTTCATCGGGCCGGGAAAAGTCGGAGCAGTACTACGACACAAAAACGCAGATTTTTTCCGCACTCATCGACGCGATCGACCTCACGCAGCTGGCGACCCTCGACTCTGAAGCGGCCCGTGAAGAAATCCGCGATATCGTCAACGAGATCATCCAGATCAAGCAAGTTGTGATGTCGATCGCCGAGCAGGAAGAGCTGCTGGATGACATTTGCAACGATGTTCTCGGCTACGGTCCGCTGGAGCCTTTGCTTGCCCGCGATGATATCGCTGACGTTATGGTGAACGGTGCCAACACCACTTACATCGAAGTGCAAGGCATGATCGAGCGCACCAATGTGCGCTTCCGTGACAATGCCCAGCTCATGAATATCTGCCAGCGTATCGTGAGCCAGGTCGGCCGACGGGTCGATGAATCGAGTCCGATCTGCGATGCGCGTCTTCCCGATGGCTCCCGTGTCAATGTGATTGCGCCGCCGCTTTCGATCGATGGTCCGGCGCTCACCATCCGGAAGTTCAAAAAGGACAAGCTGACCCTCAACCAGCTTACGAAGTTTGGGTCCATATCGCCCGAGGGTGCGACAATTCTCCAGATCATTGGCCGTTGCCGATGCAACGTCCTGATATCGGGTGGCACGGGTTCCGGTAAGACGACGCTTCTTAACTGTCTGACCGCATTCATCGACGCCTCCGAGCGTGTGATCACCTGCGAAGATTCCGCGGAATTGCAGCTTCAACAGCCGCATGTGGTCCGCCTGGAGACGCGTCCGCCCAATCTTGAAGGCGAGGGTGAGATTACCATGCGCGACCTCGTGAAAAACTGTCTACGGATGCGTCCTGAACGCATCATCGTCGGTGAGGTGCGTGGGCCCGAGGCTTTCGATCTCCTCCAAGCCATGAACACGGGTCACGACGGATCCATGGGTACGCTCCACGCCAACTCGCCGCGCGAGGCCATGAGCAGGATGCAGGGCATGATTACGATGGGTGGCTTCAATTTGCCCGAAAAAACCCTGCGCGAGATGATCGTCTCGTCGATCGACGTGATTGTTCAGGCCCAGCGTCTGAGAGACGGTTCGCGACGGATTACGCATATCACCGAAGTCATCGGTTCCGAGGGCGACGTCATCACGACCCAGGATCTCTTTCTTTACGAAATCACTGGCGAGGACGCGAATGGGCGCGTCATCGGCAGGCACCGGTCGACCGGCATTGCACGCCCGAAATTCTGGGAGCGCGCCCGCTACTTCGGCGAAGAAATGAAACTTGCCGAGGCGCTCGATGCGGCCGATGTTGGCGAAAACACTTTCGATACATAGGGGGCGATACGGTGATTGATCCCGCGCTCACGCCGTTCATCATGGCTTTCATGGCCGCCATATCGATAGGCGGGATTGCTTATGTCTTTCTTTATCCGGTCTTGTCAGGCGAGAAAAGGCGGGAGAAGCGGATTGGCGCCGTGCGGGCGCCGGTGCGCTCGCAAAAGGCGGTCAAACAGGACCTGGCCGACAAGGATAGAACGAAAAAGCTTCAGGAAAGCCTTGAGCAGATTGAACAGCGGCAGAAACAGAGGAGCAAAGTCTCGCTTTCTGTCCGGCTCCGACGTGCGGGTCTAAGTATCTCAACGAAGCAGTTCTTTATCATGAGTGTTATGACGGGTGTTGTCGGCTTCCTGTTGGGTTTGTTGGCCGCGGCCAACATCTTGATTGCGGTGGCATTCGGCTTTGTTTTCGGGTTGGGCGCGCCACGATGGTTTGTGGGTTTCGCCGCCAAGCGGCGCTTCAAGAAATTCACGCTGGAGTTTCCGAACGCCATTGATGTCATCGTGCGCAGCATCAAGGCAGGTTTGCCCTTTGCTGATGCCGTCATGATCGTCGCACGCGAAGCGGCAGAGCCCGTTCGTTCCGAATTCAAGGAAATGGTCGACAGCCAGACGATTGGTGTCCCGATCAGCGATGCGGCCGAGCGGATGTATCAGCGCGTCCCGTTATCCGAGGTCAATTTCTTCGCGATTACCGTGACGATCCAGCAACAATCGGGCGGCAATCTTGCCGAGGCTCTTGGCAATCTCTCGAAAGTTCTGCGGGAACGTAAAAAGATGAAGGCCAAGATTCAGGCAGTAAGCCAGGAGGCAAAAAGCTCTGCTATGATTATCGGTGCATTGCCATTCTTCGTGGCTGGCGCCGTTTATCTGACAAGTCCTGATTATCTTCAGCCACTTTTTACCGAACCCATGGGAAATTTATTATTGGGCGCATGCGCTATTTGGATGTTCTGCGGGATTATGATCATGCGCAAGATGATCAATTTTGATTTCTAATTCACGCAAAAGAATCGGTTATTTCGATTGGCTTGAACCATGAATGCATTTGTTTCGCAGTTCACAGATTCGCAGTTTCTCTTCGCGGTTTTCGCCGCCATCGCGGCCGCCG
>JAKSCL010000068.1 GCA_022360615.1 Hyphomicrobiales bacterium | reverse complement strand
TCAGGTCGAGCGGCGCCTTTCCGGCGAGCTGACCGAGGCGGAGTTCAAGCCGCTTCGCCTGATGAACGGCGTCTATCTCCAGCTTCACGCCTATATGCTGCGCGTCGCCATTCCCTACGGCACCCTGTCGTCCGTCCAGTTGCGGCGGCTGGCGGACATTGCCGACAAGTACGACAAGGGCTACGCCCATTTCACCACCCGGCAGAACCTCCAGTACAACTGGCCCAGGCTGAAGGACATGCCCGATCTTCTCGACGATCTCGCCGATGTCGAGATGCATGCCATCCAGACCTCGGGCAACTGCATCCGCAATGTGACCTCGGATGCGTTCGCGGGCGCCGCCGCCGATGAAATCGAGGACCCGCGCCCCACGGCGGAACTGCTAAGGCAGTGGTCGAGCCTTCATCCGGAGTTCTCGTTCCTGCCGCGTAAGTTCAAGATCGCGATCACCGGTTCGCCGGAGGACCGCGCCGCCGTGATGGTGCACGACATCGGCTTACGCATGCAGCGCGATGCGGATGGCGCGCCGGGCTACGAGGTGGTTGCCGGGGGCGGACAGGGCCGCACGCCGATGATCGCCAAGGTCGTCCGCGCATTCCTGCCGAAAGAGGACCTCTTGCCTTATCTCGAGGCGATCATGCGGGTCTACAACCTGCATGGCCGCCGCGATAACAAATACAAGGCCCGCATCAAGATCCTCGTCGACGATCTTGGCATCGAGGAGTTCCGCCGTCAGGTGGAAACGGCTTTTGCCGGGCTCGATGGCCCATCGATTGCGGCCGATGAAGCCGAGTTCGCCCGGATCGAAGCCTTCTTTGCACCGCCTGCCTTCGACTCACTCGAAGACGAATGCCCGCAACTGGCGCTTGCCCGCCAGAACGAGGATTTCGACCGCTGGGTTGCCGTGAACACGTCGGAGCACAAGGCGCCGGGCTATGCGGCCGTCACCGTCAGCCTGAAGCCGATTGGCGGTATCCCGGGTGATGCGACGTCCGAGCAAATGCGCGCGCTTGCCGATATCGGCCACCGCTACGGCGTGGACGACATCCGGGTCACGCATGAGCAGAACATCGTGCTGCCGCATGTCAGGAAGCGCGACCTCTTTGCCGTCTGGCGGCAATTGAGGGCGGCCGGTCTCGACACGGCCAATCGCGGGCTTGTCACCGACATCATTTCCTGCCCGGGGATGGACTATTGCGCGCTTGCGACGGCCCGCTCGATTCCGATCGCGCAGTGGATTTCGGAACGCTTCGCCGATCCCGAACGGCAGCGCGATATCGGTCCGCTCGCGATTAAGATTTCCGGCTGCATCAATGCCTGCGGCCACCACCATGTTGGCCATATCGGCATTCTCGGCCTCGAAAAGGCGGGCGAGGAAACCTATCAGATCACGCTTGGCGGCAATGCCGGGCCGGATGCGGCCATCGGCGAGATCGTTGGCCCGGGCTTCGCGGCCGAAGATGTGCCGGACGCGATTGAAAAGCTGGTCGAGGGCTATCGCGCGGCCCGGCTTGACGACGAGACCTTTCTCCAGTGCTACCGCCGCCTGGGCAAGGACCATTTCAAGGAGGTGCTTTATGCCGATCGTCACTGATGAAGGTTTTCAAGCCGATGACTGGGCGCGGGCGGGCGAAACGCTGAGCTGGCGCGCGGGCATGATCGTACCTCTCGATGTGGCAGGCTGCGCGCTCGATGCGATTGGCGATAAGGGCACGATCGGCATTGAGATTGCCTCGGGCGAGGAGATTGACCAAGCGCTCTCTTATGGCCCGCGGGTCGATCTGATTGCCGTCCGCTTTGAAAAATTCGCCGATGGCCGGTTCTTCTCGCTCGGCCGGCGCTTGCGTGACGCGGGCTTTACGGGCCGGTTGCGGGCCGTCGGGCCGCTGCTGCCGGACCAATACGCCTTTGCGCGCTCCTGCGGATTCGACGAGGCTGAGATTTCCGGTGCCCATGCGGCAAAGAAAACGGAGCCGCAATGGCGCACAGCCGCCGAATCGATTGGCGTCAGCTACCAGTCGGGCTACAGCCATGCGGCGCAGAAAACCATTTTGGAGATGCGCCGGGCCGCGCGCCGCGGCACGTCCGCGCCTTTTCCCTCCGACGATCAGCTTGCCGTTTGGGAAGAGGTCATGGCAGCCCTTGATTTGCCGGGCCGGCTTTCCTTTTTCCGTAGCCGGATCGAAGGCCGGATCGTCTTCACAACAGGTTTTGGCCTCGAAGACCAAGCGGTTGTCCATGCCATTTTGACTGAAGGCCTCGATATCGATCTGGTGACGCTTGATACCGGACGGCTCTTTCCCGAGACCTATGATGTCTGGGCCGCGACCGAGAAACGTTACGGTGTCCGTATCACGGCGATTTATCCGGACCAGGATGAGCTTGCCGCCCTCGTCGCACACCAGGGTATCAACGGGTTTTACGAGTCCGTCGAGGCGCGCAAGGCCTGTTGCCAGGCCCGCAAGGTGGAACCCTTGAACCGTGCGCTCTTCGGTTCAGCCGGTTGGGTCACCGGTATCCGCGCCGATCAGTCGAAGAACCGCAATGCGATGCGCTTTATCGAGGCGGACAGAGCGCGCGGGGTCGTTAAGTCCAATCCGCTTCTCGATTGGAGCCGGAGTGAGACCGAGGCTTATGCGGCAGAGCAAGGCATTGTCCTGAATCCGCTTCACGAGAAAGGTTTCGCTTCCATCGGGTGTGCACCGTGCACCCGTGCGATCGAGCCTGGCGAACATGAACGGGCTGGCCGCTGGTGGTGGGAAGAAGAAAACAAGAAAGAATGCGGGCTGCACACCTCGTAGTCCCCTCTTCAACTTATCGTGATCGTGATATTTCGGGAGTGACTGTTCCCTTGCTTCTGCCTGTTTTTTTGGCAATCGCCGGGTTTGCTCTCAATCATCTGATGCGAGTGCTATTTCGTCGCACCATGACACTCCGTCGCCCCCTTGAAAGGCCGGATTGGCGCCAGCACATGCGCCCGTGAAGCCAGCCAACATCTCGGGAGAGCGCAATGACGGAATTCGTCGTGAACGGGGAGGCTGTCGAAACCGATGCCTCTCCGGATACCCCCCTTCTTTGGGTGCTGCGAGAACATCTGGGCCTGACGGGAACGAAATTCGGCTGCGGCGCCGCCTCGTGCGGTGCCTGCACGGTGCATGTGGACGGCCAAGCCACGTTTTCTTGCGTGACGCCTGTCGAGATGGTGGCGGGCCTCGAGGTGACGACCATCGAGGGCCTCTCCGAGAATGGCGATCATCCGGTGCAGCGTGCCTGGATCGCCGAGCAGGTTCCGCAATGCGGTTACTGCCAGTCTGGGCAGATCATGCGTGCTGCTGCCCTTCTTTCTGAAAACCCGAGCCCGAGCCGCAACGATATCCGCGAGACGATGAGCGCTAATCTTTGCCGCTGCGGGACCTATATCCGCATCTTTCGCGCGGTTGAACGTGCAGCACGGGAGGCGTGAGATGACGAACTCCTCCTTGCAAAATCTCTCCGCACCGCGGGTTTCACGCCGCGGGTTCATCGCCGGCGCAACGGCGCTCACATTCGTTATTGGCGGTGCGGGCGTTCTCAGCGTGTCGCAGGCGCGCGCCTCTGGCGGGAATGCTGCGCTCGAGCCCAGTATCTGGCTCCGGATTGCGTCGGACGACACAATCACCATCGTCTTTCCCTCAACCGAGATGGGGCAGGGCACGTCAACGGCGTTGCCGCTTATCCTCGCTGAAGAGCTTGACGCCGACTGGGACCGCGTCCAGGTCGAACAGCTCGACTTCGATAGCCGCGAGTTCGGCAATCCGCTTTTCGGCGGCGTTCTTTACACCGCCGGCAGCACGGCGGTCGCGGGCTATTTCGATCCGCTCAGGAAGGCAGGCGCGCAGGCGCGCCGCGTGCTGACGCGGGCGGCCGCCGAGCATTGGTCGGTTCCGGCCGATAGTGTCACGACGGGACCAAGCGTGGTCGTCCACGCTGAGTCCGGCCGCCGCATGACCTATGGCGAGGTTGCTGCGTTGCCGGATGTATCCCTTGAGGTCCCGGCGGTCACTGATGAGGATCTAAAACCGCAAAGCGCCTACCGCCTCATCGGCAGTGACGCGCCGCGCCGCGACATTCCGGCAAAGAGCATGGGGACGGAGATCTACGCCATCGACGTGCAGGTGCCGGGCATGGTTTATGCCGCCGTGCTGCGTAGCCCCGTCGAGGGCGAGACGCCGGTGCGCGTGGACGAGGCTCAAGCGCTGGCGGTTCCGGGCGTGCTCCAGACGGTGACTTTGCCCGATGGCATCGCGGTCGTGGCCGAAAGGCTGGAAGCGGCCTTTGCGGGCAGGGATGGGCTCGACGTCGAGTGGAGCGAAGCGGCGCCCGCCCGCGCTTTCGATAGCGAGGCGGACCTTGCCGACTATGCCGCAATCGCGGCGGACCTCAGCCGGAGCGGCGCCACGTGGCACGAAGCCGGTGACGTGAATGCAGTCCTTGCAAGCGCCGACCGTGTCGTCGAAGCGGACTATCTCTCGGACTATGCCTATCACGCGCAAATGGAGCCGATGGCCGTTGTCGCGTCCGTTGATGCGGATGGTGAGGGCGCCGAAGTCTGGGCGGGCACCCAGACCCAGAGCTGGACGATGCGCACGATCACCGAAATCCTCGGCATCGAGCAGGAGCGTGTGCGCCTGCACATGATGACCATGGGCGGCAGCTTCGGGCGGCGCACTGCGCTCACACAGGAATATGTGCGCGATGCACTGCTCGCTTCGCAGGCCGTCCGGCGTCCGGTGAAGGTGGTTTGGACGCGCGAGGACGACCTCAAATTCGGCGCGTTCCGTCCGGCAGCGGCGCAAAGGCTGCGCGCTGGGCTGACGGCGGACGGTCGGCTTGCGGGCTGGCACCACCGCGTCGCGACGCCCTCGGTGATTGCCTTCTTCAACCCGCTGCGCTGGGGCCAGGTCGACCCGAAAGACATCATCTCCATGCGCGGTTCGGAGAGTAAGTTCTACGCCATCGACCATTTCCTCGCAGAGCACGTCATCACCGAGCGCCGGGCCCGCCTCGCTCCCTGGCGGGCGATCGGCGCGAGCTATACGAGCTTTGCCGCCGAAGCCTTCATGGACGAGTTGTCAGAGGCGGCCGGCGCCGATCCGATTGCATTCCGCATGCCGCTCCTGAACGACAATCCGCGTGGCCGCCATCTTCTGGAGAGGGTTGCGGAGATGGCCAATTGGGGTGGTGCGCGTTCCGGCGACACCGCGCTTGGCGTTTCCTTCGCGGGCTATGGCGACTCCATGGCCGCCGGGATTGCCGAGGTTGCCGTTGACCGCGAGAGCGGCCAAATCTCCGTGCCGCGCTTCTGGGCGGCGGTCGATGCCGGTCTTCTGATTGCGCCGAACAATGCGGAAGCTCAAGTCGAGGGCGGCATCGTTTTCGGGCTCAGCAGTGTCTTGAAAGAGCGCATCACGACGCGCGGCGGAGAGGTCGAGCAAAACAATTACTACGACTACGAGATCCTGCGCGCCAATGAAGTGCCGGACATCGTCATCCATCTGGTCGATGGCGATGCGCGGCCGACCGGGATGGGCGAAGTCGGCACCCCGATGGTGGCGGCTGCCGTTGCCAACGGCTTTTATGCTCTTACCGGTCAGCGTCTGCGCCATATGCCTTTTACGCGGGACAGGGTCTTGGCCGCGTTGGGTTAGGCGATGGAGGGGAAAGGAGAAGGGCCCGGCGGCGTTGCCGCCGGCGATGTTCTCTATAACCCGCTTTCATCCCGCGTATTGTCTCTTCTCGCCGCGTGTCATCCGGTTTAAAGCGTGTCCGGGAAAAGTGGGTACCGGTTTTCCGTCCGGATGCGCGACAGGCGTAAAACGCGGGACCCGGCATATCCACCGCTCATTGAATTCGGACCAGAGAATGCTCAAGGCGCTGCCGCCTACCATGTCTGCGATTGCCGTGATCGAACGGCTCTTCGATGCCGCTGCCCGTAGCCACGCAAGGGCGGTGGCGTTTCTTGCCATCTTAATGCTTGCCTGTGGCCTATCGGGTTTCTTCACGCTGCAGCCGATCGATCGCGATGAGACCCGGTTTTCCCAGGCAACGACGCAGATGGTCGAAACCGGCAATTTTATTGATATCCAGTTCCATGATGGACCCCGCTATCAAAAACCGATCGGCATCTATTGGCTTCAGGTGGCTGCCATCAAGCTGACGGGTTCAGAGGTGCCGGCACCCATCTGGGTGCACCGGTTGCCGTCGCTTCTCGGTGCGGTTGGGCTCGTGCTCGGCACCTATTGGGCGGCCCTCGCATTCGGCAACCGGCGCATGGCGCTCCTTGCCGGCGCCATTATGGCGGCGCTCATCCTCACAAGCGCCGAAACCCGTCTTGCCAAGACCGACGCCGTTCTCAACATGGCCATTGTCTTTGCGATGGGGGCGCTTGCCCGTTTGCATCTGCGGCAGACGGCACCTTTGCCCGATGGCGTGCGGTCTCCAGGCCGAAGCCTTCCATATATCTTTTGGGGTGCATCTGCGGTCGGTATTCTGGTGAAGGGGCCGATCCTGCCGATGGTTGTCATCGTCACGATGATCGCCGTGTCTGTCTGCCGCCGCTCGGCCGGCTGGCTCAAGCCCCTCCTGTCGCCGATACCGTTTCTTTTGGCGCTTGCTTTGACCCTGCCTTGGTATGTGGCGATCGGCATCATCTCCGATGGCCTGTTCTTTAATCTGGCGCTCGGCCAAGACGCCCTTGGCAAGATCACTGAACGAAGGGAAGCGCATGGCGCGCCGCCCGGTGTTTATCTTATCGCCTTTTGGGTGACGTTTTGGCCTGCCGCCGCCTTCTTTGCCACCGCGGTGCCTTGGGTCTGGCGCGAGCGCAAGACCCCGAAACTGCTGTTCCTGCTGTGTTGGATCATTCCGACCTGGATCATTTTCGAATTGATCGTCACCAAGCTTCCGCACTATGTGCTGCCGACCTATCCGGCGTTTGCCATCATCACCGCCATGGCGTTGACGGGCGGGTTTGCTGTTTTGGGCCGGCGCTGGAGCCGCTGGCTGACGGTCATCGCGGTGGCGGCCCTCATCTACGGACCGCCGATTGCACTTGTCTTTTATGGGTTCTTCGAGCGCTCGATACCCTGGTTCGGGCTTGTGCTTTGGCTTTTGCTCGTGCCGCTTGGCGTTGCCGCCGTTCGTGCCGCGCGGAACGATAGGCCCTTGGCGGCTTTGATGACGGTTATCGTCGCCGCGCCGCTTTTTTATCTGACCATCTATGATGGCGCGCTTGCGCATATCCAGACGTTCAAGGTTTCCCCCAATCTGAAAGCCGCTATCGATACGGAGGTCGCTTGCGCCAATCCGGCCGTGATGACGACCCGCTACCGGGAACCGAGCCTGGTGTTTCTTATAGGGACGGACATAAGGTTCGGCGATGCGGCGGCGGCCGTCGGCTTCCTGCAGGAGCCCGGATGCCGTGTCGCACTCATCGACCAGCGCACCGCGGAAGAGTTTACGACGCTGCTTCAGGAAGCAGAGCGCGGGGCGACGCTGAGAACTACCGTTACTGGCATCAATATCGGGAATTCGCGGCCCGTCGCTGTCGGCGTCTATGAGGCCGACTGAGGGCGACCGCCGCTATTTGAGCGTGACATTGTAGCTCAGATCATCGGTAACATAGAGGCTGAGGCGGAACTCGATCACCCGGCCGGTGATGTCGAGAGCGCGGCGTTCCACTTCCATCAAAGGCGTGCCCTCGGCAATCTCAAGGGCGGACGCGATCGCTTCAGAAGCGGGAACGGCGCGCAGCTTTTCCTCCGCCCGCACGACGGCAAAGCCGTAGGCCTGCTGATAAAGCGTGTAAAGGGCGTTCGGCAGCGGGCCACGGTCGCCGATCCCCGGAAAGAGTCTCGCCTGGAGGATGGATGTCTCGCGGGAGACGAGACGGCCATCGATGCTGCGCACCCGCGCGATCTCGAAGACGCTTGAGCCCTTGTCGCAGCCAAGAACTGCGACCTCTTTCGCCGTTCCCCGGCGTTTCCGGACGGTCTCTTCCAAAGGTTCCGGTATGGCTTGGGTTCCGTCCGTGCGCCGCAGCCGGAAAAAGTGAAAGAGCGCGCTTTCGGGGGTGGTTGTCGCCACGAACGTTCCGCGGCCCTGACGGCGTTCGATAACGCCCGACTGCTCCAACTCGATCAGCGCTTTGCGCGCCGTACCCTGGCTGACCCCGAGTTCGGCGCCAAGGTCGGTTTCGCTTGGCAGCATGGCCCCTGGGCGAAGCTCGCCCGAGACAATCCGCTGAACGACGATCTCGTAGACACGTCTGTAAAGCGGGACCGACGCATTCCGCGCTGTATCCATGAATCGGCCTTTCAAGAGAGCGGATAGGTACCATTTCCGCCTTTCTCAGACAAGAGATATATAATTATTCTTGTATAAGAGTTGTTGTATATGTAGAACGTTTCGCAACGTGAACGATCTCAAGGGGAGAGAAAGACGTGAGCATCCCGCAGCTTCTGGTTCACCATAAGGCCGACAATGTCGGCGTGGTGGTCGTGGAAGGTCTGACCGCCGGCACGGAAATGCTGTGCGTGGTCACCGAGGACAACAGCGATTTCAAACTGACGGCCAACGCCGATGTGCCGATTGGCCACAAGGTGGCGCTGACCGATCTGAGCGCAGGCGATACCGTCGTCAAATATGGCGAAGACATCGGCAAGATGGTGGGTGCGGCTGAACAAGGCGGCCATGTCCATGTCCACAACCTCAAGACCAAGCGGTGGTAGGCCCCATGTATGAGAACAGAACTGTGCGCG
>JAKSCL010000100.1 GCA_022360615.1 Hyphomicrobiales bacterium | reverse complement strand
GCATGCGCGCCAGAAGCGCCGGTTTAAAATGATGGCTGAGAATCGGGCGTATGCTCTCGACCAGTTCACTGACCTCAGGCCGCGGATCCTGCACGCCCATCTCGGTCAAGGGATCGGTCGCAAGGTTCGAGGTCAGAATGACAATCGTGTTCTTGAAATCGATCTGCCGGCCTTCGCCATCCGACAGGACGCCCTTGTCGAAAACCTGATAAAAGAGGTTCATCACCTCCAGATCGGCTTTTTCCACCTCATCGAGCAGCACCACCGAATAAGGCCGCTGGCGCACGGCCTCGGTGAGCACGCCACCCTCGCCATAACCGACATAGCCTGGAGGCGAACCAACGAGCTTTGAGACTGTGTGCTTTTCCTGAAACTCCGACATGTTGATGGAGATCAGGAAACGTTCGCCGCCGAAAAGCTGGTCGGCGACGGCGGTGGCCAGTTCGGTCTTGCCGACGCCCGACGGACCGACGAAGAGAAAGACGCCCATGGGCTGATCGGGATTGTTGACCCCGGCTTTGGCCGCCCGGATACCGTCGTCTATGGCCTCGATTGCTTGGTCCTGGCCAATCACGCGACCACGCAGGTTGTCAGCCATGGTAAGGATGGAGGCCGCTTCGTCGCGCACCATCCGGCCGAGCGGAACGCCGGTCCAGTCGGAGATAACCTGGCCGACGGCATCGGGCGTCACTTCGTAGGAAATGATTGGGTCCTTGTCCTGGACCTCCGCCAACGCCCTGACCTTGGCCTTGAGTTCGGCGCGCATCTTCTCGGTATCTGCTTCGGACAAGCCTTCTTCCGGCTCGCCGGCCGGTGCTTCACCGGCGCTTTCCGCAACCTCTTCGTTGCTCGCTCCTTCAGCTTCGGCCTCCGCGGCTTTCACCTTTGCTTCCGGCGTGCCGGGCGATGGCTGATGCACGGTCAGGCCAAGGCTCTCGCGCAAGGCAACGATTTCCTGAACCAGTTCGCGCTCGCGCGTCCATTGCTCCTCAAGTGCTGCAATTTCCGCTTCCAGAGAGGCCATCTCGGCTTCGATCTCTAAAAGCTTGCCCGCATCGGGCTCAAGATTGTTCTGCGCGTCGCGCATCACCGCATCCTTGGCACGCTGCAATTCGGCGAGGCGCTTTTCCTTGAAGTCAATCGCTGACGGCTTCGAGGAAAGGCTCAGCTTCACCCGGGCACACGCCGTATCGAGGACGTCCACGGCCTTGTCCGGCAGTTGCCGCCCGGTGATGTAACGCGCCGACAGATTGGCGGCCGCCTCGACCGCGTCATCGCGCACATAGACGCCGTGGCTTTTCTCGTAGGCACCGCGCAGGCCGCGGATAATGGTTACGGCCTGGGCGGGCGAGGGCTCGTCGAGCTTGACGAGTTGGAACCGGCGGGCCAGCGCCGGATCTTTCTCGAAGTATTTTTTGTACTCCGTCCAGGTCGTGGCCCCGACGGTGCGCAGTTCGCCCCGGGCAAGGGCCGGCTTCAAGAGATTGGCCGCATCGCTGCCGCCCGCCGATCCGCCCGCGCCAACAAGCGTATGGATTTCATCGATGAACATCACGATCGGCTTCGGTGACGACTTCACCTCGTCGATGACGCCCTTGAGACGGTTTTCGAACTCACCCTTCACGCCGGCGCCCGCCTGCAACATGCCCATGTCGAGGCTGAGAAGATCGACGTCCTTCAGAAAATCCGGGACATCGCCCTCGGCGATTTTGAGCGCAAGCCCTTCGACAACGGCGGACTTACCGACGCCAGGCTCACCGACACAGATCGGATTATTCTTTCTTCGACGGCCTAGGATATCGATCATCTGCTGGATTTCCTGATCGCGGCAAAAGATCGGATCGATCTTTCCGGCGCGCGCCTGTTCCGTCATATTGATGCAGAAGCGGCCAAGGGCGCTGTCGGGATCGCCAGTTGCCGATTTGGCAGCCCCCTCCCCGGTCGCGCCGCCAGCAGCCGGAGCCGTCGCCAAGCCGCCCGCGGTCTCGCTCGACTGACCTACGATGTCGCGCAGTTCGCGTTTCAAGGCATCAGCATTGATCCCACGCAGTTCATCGAACCACGACGCCGTCGCATAGCGCTCCGGCTTTGTCACAAGCGCGGCCAGAAGCGCGCCCGAGCGCACTTCGCCAAAACCCTGTTCGACAGAGGAAATCAGCCAGGCGTCGGTGAACCATTCAATCAGCATCGGCGAGAATACCGGGCGCCCCTGATTGCCGGTTTTCATTTGTTCAACAGAATGCTGAAGTGCACGTTTCAGATGGGCGGGCTCGATGCCGTAATGCCGGAGAATCAACTGCACATCACGCTGGGTGTCCTCGACCATCACAAGGAGAACATGGTCGATTGTCACTTCGTAATTCGTGCGGGCAACGCAAAGCCCGGCAGCCGCTTCCAAGGCACGCTTCGAATAAGCGTTCAAGCGGCTCAAAAGCTGTTTGAGATCAAGCTGAACCATGTCGTTTTGCCCCCTCCCCCGACGAAACCTTGCAGATAAATTTCAATACTGGGTGGATTGTTGCCAGTGACGGTCTCTATGAGCCGGTATGCGGATGAAAGAACCGTTGATGAACGCAAGAATCCCTCAACAACGGTAACAGCGAATGACTCGCAAAAACTCATTTTTCCGTAACGAAAAATATCAGACAGGTTCCGCAGTATTGCCCCCTTTATTGCCACCGATAGCGGACTGTCCTGTCGACCGTCCAAGTGTAGCCAATCCTAGTTGCGATGAAAGCGTCAAAGTACGAAGCCCCGATGACAATGCACGCGGCGTCGATGCTCTCGGCGTCAACCAACAAAAAAGGGCCGGCGATGCCGGCCCTTTTTTCTTTCCTGGCTTCTTGCTTAGCGAGAGCTGCCCGAGCCCATCTTGCTGGCCTTGACTTGCTCGACGGTGAATTTCGTGTAGGTGAACTTCACCTCTTCGCAATCGGGGTAAGCGCTCTTCGATTCGTCAAGCGTGTTCGGCTGGTAGGCTTTGACGCCGACGATCTGCGCTTCTTCGAAGGTCAGCGTCAGATAATGCTCGGGGCCAGCGGTGCCCATGCGCATGGAACGGATCGTCACCGTACCCATGATGCCGCCCTTCATCTTTTCGAAAAGAAGCGGCGACGCGGAATCAAGCGGCTTCACGATAC
This sequence comes from Hyphomicrobiales bacterium, assembly GCA_022360615.1. Classification (GTDB taxonomy): domain Bacteria; phylum Pseudomonadota; class Alphaproteobacteria; order Rhizobiales; family JAKSCL01; genus JAKSCL01. The sequence goes on along the minus strand of JAKSCL010000100.1, from coordinate 17,492 downwards.
GCAGCGGATAAACGACGGTCGAACCGGCTGTCGCGCCCGTTTGCGGGTTTACCGGAACTTCGGCGCCATATTCGAATTCATAGACAATCGTTTCTTCGGCGGTCGGCGCTGTTTCAACGCTGTCATCGGCTTCCATGTATTGAGAGCCTTGGCTCTCAACGGTCATGCCGTCTTGGGTGAGAACTTCGTCGAAATCGAATTTTGCGTAGGATTGAAGCGACATGTTTTTCTCCTCAAGTTTACATGGCGTGTATGTTTCGGTTTCCGATCCGCCTCCTCCGGGCTCCCCCCGCGAAAGCGATACAAGGGCTTTAGCAACCGGCGTGCCAAACTCCAGGCAAACCCAATGCCTTCGTGATTTCAGTGCTTTGCAGTTTTTACCGATGCCATTAACCGACAAAGAACTGCGCAGTTTTCTGCGCAGTTTTCTGCGTGCCACGCCAATTTGCGCAATTGAGACCTTATGCGACGCCGCGATGACGCAGGCCCAGTTTCGCGCTTGCAAACCAGCCTCAGGAAAAGGATCGGAATGAACGGGTTTGATTTCACACTTTGGTCTTTACAAGCCACGCAATAATCAGTCGTATCATGGCCAAACGTCACGTGGGGCAACATGGCGGGTTTAAGGTGAGCGGGGCATCAGACGAAAATGGAGGCGTCATCCGCGACCAAGGCGGCCGGCGCGAAGACCTTCGTCAGGGTGACGGACGCTCGCAAGACCTGTCTGCGCCGACACCGCAAAGCGGCGGAAACTTCGTCTACGATCCGCATTCACAAACCTACTACGACGCTCAGACCGGCATCTATTACGATCCCGAGACACACACCTATTACGACACCAAAACCGAAACCTATTATCGCGGACCGGGAAGCGGAGACGCCGCAGACGACATTGGCAACATTGCACGCGAGCAGCGTTCCTCGCCGCAAACCCAAAGCGCAAACGCGCCTGGAGGGCGGCCAGCCGGGACATCGGGCACGGCTGTCCAAGGTACCGGCGGCGATGCGGCCATGGCGGCCACATCGGGAGCGCCAACGGCTTTCAGCGGACTGCCCGGCGCGGGCGGCCAAGCGGCGGTTGGTGCGGCCGGCTTAAGCACGTTCGGAGCAGTGCAGGCCGCAGGCGCGGCCGAGGCGCAGGCGCATGATGATTTCAGCGCTGCTGAAGGCATTGATTCCGGCGTGAGTGCTGGTGTCGATACGCGTACCGAAAGCGACGGCGATGCAAGGGCATATGCAAGCCAAGAGCCTTTTGGCAGTGGCGAAGGCGGCGGTCACCCGGATGCCGGTGGCAGCGGTGGCACTGAAGCAGGAAGCGGAGTTGAGGCTGGAAGCAGCACCCATCCGGACAGTGGCCCGGCTTCTGAAATCGGTTCCATTGCACGCGAGCAACGCTCTTTCCCTCAGCCGGAGGGCATGGGCACGCCCGCAGGCGACAGCGGCGCCTCGGCGCCGGGTACTCAGGGGACCGATGGCAACGTGGCAATGTCTGCCAGCGCCGCAGCGCCAGGGGCCGTCGGGCTCGGTGCGGCTGGAGCGGGCGGCGCCGGTGTTGCAGCTGTTGGAGCGACGCAAATCGGCGGGGCCGGCTCCGCCTCGGCGACCGCCGACAGCCAAACAGGCGCAAGCAGCACGGGTGACAGCGGAACGCTCGGCAACGATGCGGAGGGGACGGACACCGGCACCGATACCGGAACGGACACCGATACCGACACAGGAACGGACACCGGCACAGACACAGGAACGGATACCGGCACAGACACAGGAACGGACACCGGCACAGACACGGATACCGATCAGGACCAGGGCACCGGGCAAGACTACGATTACGACGAGACCACCACGTCGCTTTACATTGCGGTCGCGCACAGCACCACGCCGAACGACACGTTCAGCGGGCAGTTTCTACGCTTGGAGGACTATATCGGTGCTGATGAAAACGCCCACATGCCGGCTTCGATCAACAGCGCCGATTACACGACGATTGAAGGCATCGCTCTTTCGGCCACCGGCATGTATCTCAACTCGGTGGAAGCCGACATGCTCCAGACCTATGGAAAGGCGCTTACCGAAAAGGTTACCGGCGGCGATCACACGATCACGATCTCCAAAGGCGACTGGAAGGTCATCTGCGAGAACGGCTCCGTCACGCTCCAAAACGAGCACGAGATCGAACTGATTTCGAACAACGCGCATATGTGGTTCAAGGCACCCAAGGGAACGTCGAGAACCTCCGATGCGCGCGATGTAAGGAGCAGCACGCAAAACCAAACGACAGCTATTGCGGGCTATGAGTATTCCGGTATTTCCGGCATGGCGACCAAGGACAACAGAGGCTTTTCGTTAAGCATCAATGTCGCGGGCGAATTCATCGCCAAATCCGGCGAGTTCAAAGCAACCGGTCTTTCGTTAAAGATGACGGCCTTCAGCTTTGGCTTCGGGTTAGGGTCGATCAAGTTTCAATTGATTGCCAAGAAGTACGCCATCATCGATGGCAAGAAAGTCATCGTTTACAATAAAATAACACCATGGCAAATATACAATGAACTCCTTAATAAAGAGAACAGCCTTGTAAAGAAGGAATTTGAAAAAAATATAGATAAATCCACTTATGCCGCTACACTTGAAAAACAAGCAGCGAATATTAGCTTTTATAATTTTTTAAAGATGTAAAAAATTGCCTATGAGAGACCGCAAGGAGCTTTGATTTGGCCTATTATTATGTCGGTGTTACACCAAAAGACGGCTCTTCGACAAGTATTCTAAGGGGGGTCTATCTCCGGCTTGGCGAATATGTCGACACGTTTCAAGAACTCGGCGAAATGCCGCCAAGCTACGCCGATAACATGAGCGACACCTCGGGCACGGAAGGCATTTTCATCACCACATGCGGCGATTTCATTCTCAACGCCGGGGCCGAGGGGGACATCGAATACCAGGACGGCGTGATCCAGGTCGTCGAAAACAACGTGGAGACAACGGTCAAGGACGGAAATGCGGCAATGTCGCTGACAGCCGTCGATGGCGCGATCAGCATCACCGGGAAAAACAGTTTCGAGGTCGAGTCCGAAACCGGCGATCTCGTCATCACAGCGGAACACGCCAGGGTGTCCGTAGGGGCGAGACACGTCTTTTCCCGCACGGCGGGATCGCATAAATCGTTCTGCTTCGCCAATAAGAAGAGAGGCATCACGGGCGCTAGTACGAATGTAAGTTTGGGTTTTCTCGCCACGGCTTACGGCGCCCCGACCGTCACAGCGAAGATCGCCGCCTTGAGCACGAAAATCCTAAGCGCCTATGCCGTTCTCTTTAAGTTCGGCATAGGCATATTTTCCATGAAATTCTACACTGGAATGTCGAAGAAATACACGCTCGATGACACGAATTTCTCCTACTTTTACATCAAAACGCGCGGCATCCAACTCGAGACCGCCGCAGTGAAGAACGAAGCGGCTATCGGCATGAGCGGGCGGTTCGGGACCGTTAAGTTCTGGAATGCCGCGGCAAAAGCGGAGAAGGGGGCGATCAAAGCCTCGTTGGGGCTATCCTCGCACATTCCGGGAGGCTGATCCGCTGACGGCGGGATCGAAAGGGAACAACCTTGACCAACTCAATCTATTATTTCGCAGAGGCTGACGCGTCACCGGCCAAGGCCGATGGCCATTATCTGCGTCTCGGAGAATATGACGCCACCGAGGAAGCAGCGATCGCCACGGATACGGATGAGGGCATACTGATCCACACTTCAGGCAGATGGACGCTTAAGGTCACCGGAGCGACACATGAAGAGGTCAACGGCAAGATCGATCGGACGATCGCAACAGGTGATTATACATATGACAACACCTCAGGCAGCCTTCGTGTTGAAGCCCAGGACGGCGGAATAAAAATCAAAGCGAAAAATAATATCAACGTCACCACAACAAAAGACCCCAGCGATGTGAACGTCACGGTTGTCACGGTTGAGGCTAAAAACGGCCATTATATCTATTTCGATCGGCATAATTTTGAAAGCAGGAATACCGTATATCAAGAGCGCATGACCGAAGGCTTTAGACACAAAACCAATCTTGGCTGGATAAACAAAGCAACAGGTGGGATGAGTATTTCCACCCATTTATCTTTTGGCATCAGCTACAAAAGCTTCACCATCGCAGCCAAAGGTTTTTCTATTAATATGATGGCACCAGCCGTTTTCGCGCTCGGAAGCATTTCAAAAAAAGTTGTTGTTTTCTTCACAGTCAGCTTTCAGTATATTTACTATAAAAAAGCTCTGCTTGATGAAGAGTTCTGCGTTGTGAAAAACGAACAAAGAAACTGTCGTTTTTCGGGAACTCTTGCGGAGGCACGCGACAAAATTGCCCTCATAAAAGTACTCGAAATAGAAAAAGAAGAAAAAGTCATCGGGGCACATTTCGATAGGCTGCATTTGACACTGTAGCGAAAAAGAAAAACGCAATGCGTTCACGGAAGAGTTCAATGACTACATCAGAAAACCAAAGCGGGAATCACACCGAGGAAACTCTGGCCAAAGCCCCGCTAAACGGCTCAGCTGTTCTGACCGAAGTGGAACACGGCGCCGATGAGACCGGCACTTTTCGCCTCATTCAGCCCGGAGGCACTGAAATCGCAGCGCGTCAGGCCGTCAGTTGTCTCGTTGCGCCGCGGCCGGGCGATAAAGTCCTGATCTCGACCGTCGAAGACACCACCTATATTCTTGCGGTCCTTGAGCGCTCGAACGGTGGAGACGGCGAGGAACCGCTCCGCCTTGAAACGCCAGGCCATCTCCATATCGCCGCTCAACACATCACCTTGCACGCGAATGCCGTGAGCTTCGTCGCCGGCACCTTGACGATGGTCGGCACGCTTCTCAACAGCCTCTTTAAGGTCTCGCGCCGGATCTCAGGGCGCGATTCCCAGATCGCCAAGGTTGCGACTACACGTGCGGTCGACCGGATTTCCGTTACCGACAATGCCGACATTCAATCGGCCGGCCTCATTAGCCAGGACGTCGACGGCCCCGTCTCCGTGCGCGGTGATGTGGCGCTTATGCGGGCGCGCGGCGACATCCGCTTCGATGGCGAACGGATCAATGTCGGCTAACTGAACGGAACGCCGCCGGCTTATCGATCCCGAAATGCATTAGACCTCAACGGACATGCCCTCGCTCAATCAGCTTCTCGATGCCGCCGAAAAACATGCGGCCAATTGCAGGCTGGATGATGCCATTCCCCTTCTCGAACAGGCCTTACGCAAAGCACCCCGGTCGCTGCGTACCTTGAAGGCGTATGGTGCGTGCCTGCTGGCCACCGGACAAACCGAAGAAGCGCTTCGATGCTACAAGTCCGCATTCGAAATCTCGCCAGACGATGCCGCCGTCAATCACGATCTGGCGCTCGCCCATCATGCCACTGGCGATACCGATGCGGCACTGCTGGCTTTCGAGAATGCGCTCACACTCGAGCCGAACAATCCGGCCATCCATGAAGGCATTGCGACGGTGCTCAGCGAGACGGGGCAAATCGACCGAGCGCTGCGCCATATGATGATCGTGGCCGAGATGCGCCCGGACGACCCCGATACGCTGATCAATCTCGGCAGCATCTTCATGCGTGCGGGAGCGAGCTTCGATGCCTGTGAGCAGTTCCGCAAAGCGGTTGCGAAAGACCCGGAAAACTTCGATGCGAAAGTGTCATTGTGCGGCGCGCTTCACGAACTCGGCAATCATGACGAGGCGCTCAACCTCGCCGAGGAAATCTATCTCAAGCGCCCGCGCGACATCGCGGCTTTGACAACGCTTGCAAACGCGCTTTTGCGAACCGGGGACATCAATGGGGCGATGGAGCACGCCTCCGAGGCGTTAAAGGTTCTCCCCGAGCTTGCACCCGCGGTTGAGGTCTATGCGATCGCCTGCACTTATGCGGGAGACCCCGATAAAGGGATCGCACACATCGCCACTCTCCTGCGGCAGAACCCCGAAAATCCGCTTTTGCTCGCCACCATGGCGCAGGCATTGACCCGTGCCGGCCGGCATGAGGATGCCATCAAGATGGCGACAGCTGCCCTTCCCGATCCAGGAATCGGACCAACGGCTTTCATGATTGTCCGCCACAATCTCAACCTGCTTGGACGGTTCGAGGAGGCCGTGCATCTAAGCCACCGAATCATCAACGGTTCCAGTGAACACGCGGCAAGCCGGCCGGATGAAGCGGGCGATGGAACGGCTGTAGCGACGAAAGCCGACATGGCGGTTGAGGCCCATATCGCCCCTTCATCTCCGGATACGGTGCTTATCCCGTTCGAGACGAAACCGCTTGAGACACTCGTTCACGCACGTTTTCTGAGCGATGCCTATGCCGCTGCCGGCATGCAAGGCGATGGCAAGGAAACCGCTGTTTCGGAACAGGCGATGCGGCCGGCCATTGTCGCGCCCGACCCCATGCTGCCGGCCCTGCGGCGGATCGTTCCGGAAGACCGGCTAAGGTCCTTGAACACCCCCGATGCGTTCACTGAGGATCACGTAACCGAGTTCATTTCGGCTTATGCTCTCAATGGCAGGATGCTGACCTACACACCTGAGCGCTTTTGTCCCTATATCCGCGCCGACCCCGCCTATGACGATTTATGGGATGGCTCGCTCGCCCCCTTCCCGCGTCCTCTTATCGGAATCTGCTGGTCCCGTTTTCCTCCCGACATTCAGCTGCACTCCCTTTACAGCATGCTCAAAGACATGCCCGGAACGCTCATCAGTCTGGTTTGGGATGACCAAAGGGCCGAACTGGAAGGGTACAAGGGCGTCATCGACGCGGGCGCACACCTCAAATCGCTTGAGGCCTTGATCGATCTGACGGCCAAGCTCGACGCCGTCGTGGCGAATGACAGCATTCCAATCCACTTTGCCGGCGGTCTCGGGAAGCCGGGTATCGTTCTTCTAACGCCGGACAAGCCCTGGTACTGGCATGCGCCGGCCGGCCGGTCCTATTGGTATCCGTCCCTTCGTGTTGTCGAACGGTCCTGGGATCAGAGTTGGTACGGCTGCGAAAAAGATCTGCAGGCGGCGGTAAAAGCGGCCGTCAAAGCGGCGCACTGAAAACCTCTGGCCGATATACGGCACCGCAAGCCATGTGCCGAGGTGGGTTTAACCCGTTGGGTTTATAATGATTGTCTGCCCAGGAGAACTGATCGGCGCCGGGGAATTCATTGTCGGACCGTTCTGGAACCCGGGATCCAGAAAAGACCGCGGCACCAACTGCAACTGAACGATCACCCGTGTCGAGCCCTTCGACGAGCGGCATACACTCATTGGCACGCCCGAAAGCGCACCCGGGCCGGGCCCGGCAATGCAGGTCGGCATGATCGTCAATATGGTGTGGATAAAGAATGCGATGATGAACCAAACAAATTGAGTGGATATGGCGGATGCACGAAAGGCCGCGGCTGGAACAGTAATTATAACCGGTCCAGCGGGCGTGATCTGAATATAGGGATCAACGGGGGACACATCGGTTGAAGGCAAAGGTCCCGATGCTTTTATGGTCGCCATGGTGATCCCCCTGCTAAGCGAGTGAAAAAGACTGCGCTCCGTTGTTCGACCGGACCGGAACTATGCGCGGATAACCTTTGAAATGAAACCTATACTTCGCCCCAGAGCATGACTTTCCTGGGGCTGTAAAGCTGTGCGACCAGCCGTTCGGTATCGGTGTCCACCTTCGATCCCCTCGCGCCGAATTCCGAAGCATTCTCCATCTTGGTTCCATGAAATTTTGTGCTGTCGAATGTGGCGTTACCGAAATTCGATGACGTGCAATCGGCATTTGAAAAATCGGCATGCACCAGTGTGGCCGAATCCCAGTTCGTCTTTTTGCAATTCGCATGGTCGAAAACAGCCATGGGAAGGTTGGTGTGTGAAAAATCCGCACCCTCAACCGTCGCATTGGCGAAAACCGCATTCGGCATGGAAGCGTTCTTGAAGCTCGCTCCTGTGAGATCGGACCCGGCCATCATCGCGAATTGCCCCTTGGCCCCGTCGAAGCAACCGCCACGCGCATTGCAGTTGACGAGCGATGTTTGAAAAATGTCCGAACCGGAAAAATTGATCCCCTCAAGCGCTCCGTCGACAAGGGTGCACTGTTTGAACGTCCGGTTCGAAAGATCGCGGCCGGTCAGATCGGCATCGCAAATCAGAATTTGTTCCAGATGCGCATTGGCAAGGCCCGCCGCACGCAGATCAGCCTTGTTCATCATGGCCCGGAAGATACGCGCCCCGGAGAAATCGATACCCGGCATGTCGCTTTCCAAAAGAGCGCCGCGCTCATAGTTCACACCAGCGAACTTCGCTTTGCCAAGGTCGCAGCACATGAAGGCAACCGTATCGAGCGCGCAATTCGACAGGTCCGCCTCCGCCGCAGGGCATTTCATGAAGGTGACGCCTTTCAGCGATTCACCAGCGAAACGCGCGTATTCGAGAACGCACATCATGAAAAGCGTCTCGTCGAAAACACAGGATTGAAAGACGGCACCGGAGAGATTGCATTTGGCGAAGGTGGTTTTCTTGAAGACGCAGTTCGAAAAAACGCTGCGCGTAAAATCGCACCGGGCGAACTGGCCTTCGGTCAAATCCAGATCGGAAAAGGTCCGCCGCTCGAAATTCTCGCCCTCGATAACCGAGAGGTGCTCGACCCTGGTTCTGATGTCTTCAACGTCCATTTGTGGCGACTTCCATATGTGTAAGCCCGAGATTTGCCGCCGTAAAATCGGCACCTGCCAGTTCGGCTTCGAACAGATTCGAGGAGTGAAGGTTGGCGCCGCGAAATGCGGTACACCGTGCATCGGTGAGATTGAGCTGCGCCTCAAAGAGATTGGCCCCGAAGAAATCAGCACATTTCAACGAAGATTCGGAGAAAATCGTGCGCCGGGCCTCGGCCACGCGGAAGTCGGCGCTCGCAAGATCGCAGCCAAAAAAAGTGCACTCTTGAACATTTGCCCGGATAAAGCTCGCTTCCTTGAGCTGGGTCTTGATGAAGCCCGCCTTTTCAGTGCGCATCCCGTCAAAGACCGCGCCCCGCAACTCGCTCTCGCCGACAAAGCCACTGCGAATGAAAGCGGAGTCGCGGAAGCTGGCTCCAGGCCCATTGAAGTCAACGAAGAGAATCCGGTCCAAATGGACATCATTCCACATCGACTTTGGTGCCTTGCAGTTCACGAACATGGAGCGGCTGAAGCGGGCGCCCTTGAACTCGGCAGCGGTGAAATCGCAATCGATGAAGGAGCATTGCTCGAAGACGGCCGCATTGAACCGCGTTCCGGCTGCGATCAGCTCCAAGAAGTCCATTTGAGTGAAAGAGGCGCGCTCAAAGCTCGATCCGGAGAAATCCGCGTTCATGACCGCTCTCTTGTCAAACAATGTGCGATCGAAGCAGGCTTCGCGTGCTGACACCTTGCAAAAATTCGTACGCCTGAAATCGGTGCCTGTCGCATCCGTGCGCGACAGGTTGACCCCGGTCATCGCTGCCCGCGAGATAACAGCGCCCGCAAGGCGCGCACCTTCAAAAGTCCCATTCTCGAAGAAGGCGCCTTCGAGGTTCTGTCCCGAGACGTCGCGACCAGAAAGATCGATGCCCGCCATGTCCCGGCCGGCAAAGACCTCACCCTTTCCCAGATGCTCTACCACCAGATCGCCCAGCCTCTTGGAGACATCCGGGCTGTACGGTTCCTCCGGGTACATGGCCTCCGGAAGCTGTGTACGCGCGTGATCGCTATCCAGGAAATGCGCCCGTTCCTCCTCGTCGAGTTCGGTGAAAAACGCCTCATCATCGAGCGCCACGGCATCGGCAGCCGCGTTGATGATATCGTCAACCGACTCGAACTTCATATCGGGAGCATCGGGAACCTTTACGGTCTCAAGCTCCTTTGCGGCGGCAAGCGACGGCGGAATGTCTTTGCCCGCAAGCCCTGGCAACAAAGAGCCGACCATTGCTTCCAGCTTGTCGAACTCAGCCTTGTTGATTGGGTCGAGGCCGGAGTCGAATTGAGCCTTTACGGCCTTGGCGTCGACGGGCGCGGGCGGTCCGAGCGTACCCTTCTTCAAGGCCTCGTCAGCGGAGAGACCTTCGGGAAACGGCAGCTCCTCTTTCGGGGGACTTTCGTCTTTGAGCGCCGCCATCTGCTGCTTGAACGCGTAGAACGGATCGGCCTCGGGCAAGGCCAGCGCGAGCGCTCTTGCCTTTTCGAACAGCGCGTTCCCATCCACCGGCCCGTCTTTCGGGACGCCCGGCATCCTTTCCATGATCTCGTCTATGTTCGCCAGAATCTCATCCGTCGAACCGGGCGCGACATCGTCGAGTTTCGGCATGCCAGGCTGCGTCTCCGCATCGCCTTTCTTGACGAGGTCTTTCAACGTGTCACCAGCTTTGCCGCCAAGATCGCCTCCGGCCGCAGCGGATTTGAACATCTCCTTGAGACTGGGATCCTGATTCATCATCGCAGCCGTCAAGGCTGCGCTCGGATCCTTCGGCATGGGCATGCCCGCTTGCGCGATCTTTGCAAATTCGGCTGCTTTGCGCGCATCGCTTTCGGCCTGTGTCTCAGCCACCACAGCGCGGATGCCCTTCATCATCTTCGCCATGTCGATACGTCCGGCAATGATGTCCTCGGCGGCGGGGACCGGGATAAGCGGCACCTTCGGCAAGGGCAGATCGGGCATCATGGCCGGCGGCAGTTGGCTCTCCCTTTTCACTTGCTCGATTTCCGCGGCAAACATTTTTTCGGTCCGTTTTTGGATATCCAGCGAATGGTCAAGGGTGCGCTGCTCCACGGCTTTCGCCTCGGCCTCCGAAAGGGGCGGCATCAGCTGCTGATCGTTCATGATGTGCAGCGCGCGTTCCTCTGGATCGGTCCTGAGCGTGTAAATCTCGGCGTAGTACGATGACGGCCTCTCCTCGTCGGTGAGATTTTCCAGCGCGAACAGCAAGGTTTCGACGTCCGTTGCGTGGTTGTCGGCAACCTCCATGAAACCGTGGTGGTAAAGACCTGCGACACAACTGGTTCCGAAAAGCCAAACCGTATCGAGCTTGAGCGGGATCTCTTTCATCGAGCCCCCGTTTGCATCCAACATCGCAAAGCAGCGTGCGCGCAGGCCCGGAAGCCGGGCATGGACAGCCGGCCGCTCGGCAGACATTCCCATGACGGTGACGGCCTCGTCCCCGTTGAAATGGCCGTCCATGCGCTGTTTGGCTGCCGCGATGTTGAAATAGCTGGGGTTGAACCCGGGCGGCCATTCCGGAAAGTCGTTCGCAAGCCATTCCGCTGTCGGGGTGCCGGCCTTGTCCTTGCGAAGCGGATGCTCATGGCTCAGGCCGCCGACAAAGACCGGCTCAGGCTCGTCGTTGATCGAGCGGATCAGGGCACTGGAGTCTTCGATGTTTGGAAGCGGGGCATAGCCAAGCTGCTCGAGAATGACAGACGCCCCGGCACCGCGCCCGGCCGGATTGACCGGATGGTTCTCGCCGCCATAGGCGAATTGCGGGGACAGTGGCATGGCTGTGAACGGTTTTGGCTCCGAGATCTTTTCCAGACCGTCTTCGCGATGCCAATAACGGTCGCCGAACACCGAAACCCGCCTGGTCAACGAACCGACGGAGCAGGTCACCGTCAGCGCCTGGACAGGGTTGCCATCGGGCGCCTGCGCTTCGCCGGCAATCAGGAACTCACCCTTATCCTTTGGGTAGCCCATATCGGGCGTCGTACCGGGCGGCACCGAGGTCGAGGAGACGGTCAGATAGTCGGCCTCTGTCAAAAGCGTATCCGGCGCGTCGAGGCTGATACCGAAGGCGGCCGTAACGAAAAGTACCGATTTGCCTTTAACGGGATGAACCGACTGGATGGCGGTTAGCTTGAAAGGTTTGATAACGTCGGCCATGCCCCGCCCCCGTTTTCTTTGCAGCAACCTGTACCGCTCCAGATGTCTTTAAGCCATAGCTCATTGTTTTGAAAAGATGTTTTCTCTGTGAACCCCTTGTGTAGACAGAAACATTCAAACGGCAGCGGCCTATGCGTTGTACCGTTTTGAAAGTGTCTGTATGAAAGGTGCTGACCTATGGAAATGGTCTACGGGCTGGAAATGGTCTACGGGCAACCGATGCGGGAGGGGCGACCCAATGGCTGACTCAAACACCATAGTAACGCTCACGCTTGACAGTCTGAGAAGCGAAATCATCGAGGTTTTGCGCGTCACAGGTGAAGAGCGGATATCGGCCCCTTTCCGCTTCGAGGTCCTTTTCGTCCATTCGGACGCGGTTCTGCCCGACGAGGTGCTCGCGCGCCCTGCGACACTCGAAGTCACCATCGCTCCAGGCGACGATAGCGAGAAAACCCTTGAGGTGGCGGGTGTCGTTGTTGAGACGACCTCACTCGACCAGGTCGAAAGCGGTGAATATGAGCATGTCGTGGTGATTGAGCCGCACCTTGCGCTTCTCGGCCTTAACCAGCAGAACCATGTCTATGGCCCGGCAAGTCCGGTCACCGTGCAAAAGCTCGTCGAAGACGTGCTCAAAGGCACCTCGAAATCCCAATCGAATACTGGCGCCGATTACCCAATCTACAATTTCGATTTCTCGTTCAACCTAACCGAGCCGCAATATCCCGAAAAGAATTTCATACTTCAATATTTTGAAGACGACTTTTCATTCTTGAGCCGCCAATGCGAGCATTACGGTATCTTTTACTACATAGATCCGGCCAACAAGGGTGAGAAGATCGTCTTCGGCGACGCCAATTCGGCATTCAAGGACCTGGGCTCGGATGGCGACCTGCCTTATCAGCAGCCCTTTTCGGGAACGGCACTCTCAAATTTTGCAATCACATCCTTCAAAACCCGCAAGACCGTTACATCCTCCAAGGTCCATATCCGGGACTACAGCCCGGACCGCTCGGAACTCACACTCACGGCAGACTCCGACATTGACGGAAACAAGCGTGGCGTTGTCGCGTACTACGGCGACAACTTCGACACCACCGAGAGCCATGACGGCGCGCTTCTAGCGAAGGTTCGGGCCGAAGAAATCAAGTGCCGGCAAGTCACTTATGAAGGCATCAGCAACGCGCCGCAGCTTCGACCGGGGACAATTTTCAAGATCTCGGGCCACTCCGATGCCCTCGACAATAAGCAGTATCTCGTCACATCCGTCAGCCATTCGGTGGCCAAGGCGCATGCATCTCCGTCATTTCCACACTCAAGCGCGATCGCAGAATTGAAGGGATATGAAAACCGCTTCACATGCGTGCCCATGGGCGCGGGCGCCTCGACCTTTCGGCCCGAGCGTGTGACGCCAAAACCCGTGGTGAAGGGTCTTATGACCGCCATTGTTTATGGCTCCACCGACGGCGACCGCGCCGACATCGATGATTATGGCCGCTATCTCATTAAGATAAATCTCGATGAATCGGGCGCTCCCGAGGACAAAAGCTCCGACCGCGTGCGCAAGGCCGAACCGTATAGCGGCAAGGGCGGCATGCACTTCGTCCTCTATAAGGACACGGAAGTCCTTTTGGCCTTTATCAACGGCGATCCGGACCGTCCTGTCATCATCGGCACGGTCACGAACAACCAACTGGTCAGCCCTGTCACATCAGGCAATGCGCGCCAGGACGTGATCGATTACGGCTATGGCGTTAAGGTTGTCGCCGGCAGCTCCAACCGATAACAGGCCTTTGCCATGACGCCTTGGAAACCGCCGGTTAAAGAGCCGGAGCCGCTTCTTGCCGGTGTGACCGATTTTGCCCGGATGCGCCTGCCGACCATATTTGGCATCGAGTTGAACGAGCCGAAGAAGCTTGGCCGCGATCAGGTCTGTCTTGCCAATGGCGAAGAGGCGGTCGTCGAGCTCACAGCCATGCCTGCCGTTAACCGGCAATTCGGCCAACGCGCGGCCATCAGCTACACGCTTGATGGATACGCTGCGACACGCTCGATCGGCTATCGCGCGCAAGGCAGCGCCATCGTCGACGTTAAGACACAGGCATTTCTTGAACTCGTCTTTACCCTTGAACCTGTCGGGGAAATCCGTCCCGATGGGGGATAAGCCAGACGGGCAGACTGCCGGGAACAATTAGGGGCGCACCATGGACGACGAGGACAAACCGAAAGGCGGTGTTGTTTTCGGCGGCAGTTTCGGCTTCGCCAGTCCGGGCGCGACGGCTGTGAAAGAGCTGCCGCCTTTCCGCCTGATGATCATTGGAGATTTTGGCGGCAAAAGCGGCACAGCACCCATCGCCCTCGATCCGCATGGATTCAAGACATTGCCTAAGGTGCTCGGGGTTCGGGTTCATGTCGAGACCCCAAACCTTTTGGGAAATGAGCCGCGCTTCATCACCGCAGACCTGGACATTGAAACGCCGCGGGATTTGGCCGCCAGCACAGTGCTTCAGTCCATCCCCCTGATTGCCGCGGCTCGCGAAGTGATTGACGCGGTCAAAAAGGGGAAGAGCGTTTCAGATGTCAAAGGCGACGCGCGTTTTTCCGGGCTAGACAAGCTAGTAAACGCCCTTTCTGCGCCGAAGCCGGGCGCGGACGATATGGCAGATGAATCCGCTTCAGCCGCGTCGATATCCGAACAGGCTCCCTCCACCGCCCCGGCATTTCCGGAGGCGCAGACACAGCTTAACGGTGACGGCGATCCACTCGACCGGTTGCTGAACATGGTCGAGACGCCTTCAAACAGTGCTCCGCACACACCATCCACACCCGTCAGCAATGCCGAAAGGGACCGGGCGGCACGCGCGGTGAACGCTTTCATCCAGGCATCCTCCAAGCCGAAAACCGCTAGGACGGCGGCCAACGGGAACACTTCGGAAGCCGAAGCGCTTCTCGGTCTGCAATGTCAGGCACTGCTCACAGATCCAGAAATCAGGGCGTCGCGAGAAGCGTGGGCCGGCCTGCGGTTCCTTCTGGGCCAAACCGATTTCCGGTCGCCGGTGACGATCGAAATCTTGCAAACGGGGCCGGATGGCGTCGCGGCTGCAATTAACGGATGGCTCTCCGAGAGCGAAAATGACCCGGATCAGCCAAACCCAGCCGGTGCCGTTGTCGTCGCTGGCCGCTTGAAACGGACGCAGCAGAGCTTCGAACTCCTGCAATCGGCGGCAAGAACGGCGGAAACCATTCAAACCCCGATTGTCTTTTCCCTCGACAACGCCTTTCCCGCCGACATGGGTTTTGATGCAGCCGGTTCCCGCGATGATCCGGGGGCTGCCTTCAAAGGTCCGGGGTTTGAGCCTTGGGAGGGCATGCGCGACAAAGAGGAGAGCCGCTGGATCACGGTCGCAGCCAATGATGCGCTCATTGAAACCGCCACCGGTGATACCCCCGATCTCTGGCTGGATGCAGGGTTTGTCTTGGCTGCCTTGATAACGCGTAGCGTGAAAGCGACCGGCGGCTGGCCCTCGGAAATCACCGGTGCACGCAATGGGATAGACGGTCTCGAGCTTCACACCGTTGAAGGGCTGAGCCGTAAGCCCGTCGCCATCCCAGTGCGCGGTCTTCTCGGCGCCCACGCTGCACGCGGCCTTGCAGGCGCTGGCGTTGCGGCCCTCGCCGCCAAGCCCGACCGCGACAGCACCTTTCTGATTGAAGCGCCAAGCCTTCACCGCTCCGTCCGCAACACCATGGACCGGCCGACGGGCTATTTCGAAAGCCTGCCCTATCAGCTTGTTGCAGCAAGGATTGCGAAACAGCTTTCAGCCGCCCTACCCGAACTAACCGCAGGACGTGATGCAGAAAGTGCCGCCGCCGCCGTCGCCCATTGGCTTGAGACTGTGGCGCAGCCGACCGGACCGGGCGCTAGGGCATCCGCCCATGTCCATCCCGACCCCGACGATCCGAGTGCGACACTTCTTTCGGCGGAAGTTCGGATGGGCCGCGCCGTCCTTGACGGTGAAAGCTTCGCTTTTGATTTCCCAATCTAAGCCGGGTCAAGCCGCTTCAAGCACTTTTTCGACTTCGCGTCCGTAGTTGTTCAAGAAGCCCATCACCTCGCTGGCGGGAAGCGGCCTCGCGAAAAGATAACCCTGACCAATGGCGCATCCAAGCTTCTCGAGGGCGCCTTCGTTCTGAACCAGTTCAACACCTTCGGCAGTCGTCTGAAGACCAAGGCTTGCGCCGAGCGCGATAATGGCTTCGACAATGGCCTTGCTCTCGCTGTCGGTCTCCATTTCCTTGATGAAGGACTGATCGATCTTGATTTTGTCGAAAGGCAGAATGCGTAGATGGTGCAAGCTCGAATAACCGGTGCCGAAATCGTCAATCGAAATCGAAATGCCGCACTCTTTCACCTTCGACAGCGCCTCGGCAATGGCGTCTGCCTCCTCGATAAAGGCGTTTTCGGTAATCTCAATCTCAATCCGACTGGGGGCGATGCCGGTTTCACCAAGAATGGCCATCAGCTTCTCAACAACCGCAGCGTCTCTCAGATCAGTCGGTGAGATGTTGACGGCGAGGCGCAGCATGTCCGGCCAGCTCTTCGCAGCCTCGCAAGCCTGGCGGAACACCGAAACGGTCAGCGCCGGAAGAACACCGATCTCCTCGGCAATCGGGATGAACACACCAGGAGAAATGGAACCGCGCGAAGCATGCGTCCAGCGGGCAAGAACCTCAAAGCCCACGACGTGCTTTGTCTTCAAATCGATGAAGGGCTGGAAGTAGGGAACAATCTGGTCATCCTCGATCGCGCGTTTCAGCGCGATTTCCACAAAAGCCCGCTGATGGAGAAGGCTTTCCGTCTCATCGTTGAAATGCTCGACCGCTGCATGACCCTTCTTGCGCGCATGATGCAGCGAGAACTCGACACGCCGGATAACGTCTTCGACAGTCCACGTTTCGGCAGCCAGGGAAACGTCGTTCTCATTGCCGACGCTAAGAACGCTGAACGCCATATAAACCTGCAGCTTCGTCCGCGTCACCTCGACGCCCGGGCCGGCAAAAGCGCATATGGCTTCAATCAGGTTGTCGACATGAAATTTTTGAGCATCGGTCCCGCCACTTTGCACGATGACGTAAAAGGTCGCGTCATCGGTGTGCGCCATGAAGTCGCCCGGCACAGCAAGCGAGATCAGATGTCTGGCGATCGCGCATTCGAGTTCTTCTGCAATCCTCGAACCATGCACACTCATGATTGTATCGAAATTGCAGACCTCAATGCCAAGCACCGTCAGATGATGCTCACCCCGGTTTTTCAACACGTCTTCAAGGACGAGGCTGAATCCTTTCCGGTTGGGCAACCCGGTGATCTGATTGGCGATCTGAAGCTGCTCAATCTCTTGCTCGACTTCGCGCCTTGCGGCGCGCTCCACCGTCAGTTCCGACCGGCGGCTGCGGCTATAGGCAAAAAGGCCGATCCAACTGCCAATACCAAATGCCGACAGAAGCGCTTGAACACCGGGCATCATCGCATCGAGAGCAGCAATCTCGGCTGCAATCCAGCTAAAAAAACCAAACTGAT
>JAKSCL010000346.1 GCA_022360615.1 Hyphomicrobiales bacterium | reverse complement strand
GGGACAACCGATCCAGTATGAAGAGCCCGCGCCGACGGTCACCGCCTTACAACCGGGCTCGGAACAAACACCGTCGCAACAGAATTGACGCGATCTCATTCCTGACGCGGGGCGAACCGCATGGATCAGCTTATCAAGACGGCAATCGAGCGCCCTATCGCAATCATCGCTGCTGTCTTGATGGCGGTTTTGTTCGGCGCGCTCGCCCTCACGACCATTCCGATCCAGCTTGTGCCCGATGTGCGCAAACCGGTGATCGAGATCACCACCTATTGGCCCGGCGCCGCACCTGCCGAGATCGAACGTGAGATCGTCAACCGGCAGGAAGAGGTGATGAAGGGCCTCGAGGGGCTTGAGACCATTGTCTCGTCGTCCCAGACAAGCCGGGCACGCGTAACGCTTGAATTCGCCATCGGCACCAATATGGACCGTGCGCTGCTTCTTGTTTCGAACCGGCTCGACCGGGTATCCGGCTACCCTGACGAGGTCGACGAGCCAACGCTTGATACTTCAGGATCGGATGACAACCCGATCACCTGGATCATCATGACCCGCCTTGCAGGCAACGATACGCCTGTCGAACGCTTCGGCGATTTCGCCGAGGATGTCATTCAAGAGCGGCTCGAACGTGTTGACGGCGTATCGCGGGTGAATGTTTTCGGTGCGTCTCAGCGCGAGTTGCAGATCATCATCCGCCCCGAGGACATGGCCCGCTATGGCCTGACGATCCCGCGCGTTCTGCAAATCCTGCGCGCGGAGAACATCTCGCTTTCAGCCGGTGACGTCGAAGAGGGCAAGCGGCGCTACGTGGTGCGCGCCGAGGGTGAGTTGAACACAGTCGCCGCCATCCGCGAGGTTGTGTTGCGCGGCGCCAGCGACGCCACCAATGGACGCGTGGGCCGGGTGACCGTCGGAGACATCGCCAATGTGCGCTTCGGCTACACCGAACCGACGGCGCGTATCCGCATCCGCGGCAAGCCCGCAATAGCAATCAACGCAGTTCGAGAAACCGGCGCAAACGTCATAGAGACGATGGCGGGCATCCGGGTGGCGCTTGAGGAACTGCGCGAGGGCCCGATTAAGCAGAACAATCTTTATCTCGAGCAAGTGTATGACGAGACCATCTACATCAACAGCTCGATCGATCTGGTGATCCAGAACATCTGGGTCGGCGGCATCCTGGCGGCGACGATCCTGATGCTGTTTCTGCGCTCGCCGCGCGCAACGCTCGTCGTATCGCTCGCCATTCCCGTCTCCGTGATCGCCGCCTTCGTCGCCATGGCCGGCCTCGGACGGACGCTGAACGTCATTTCGCTTGCCGGCATCGCCTTTGCGGTCGGCATGGTCGTCGATGCGGCCATTGTCGTGCTTGAGAACATCTACCGGTTAAGGCAGCAGGGCCTGCCGCCTGCGAGAGCCGCCTATGAGGGCGCAAGACAGGTCTGGGGCGCGATCCTCGTCTCGGCGCTCACAACGGTGATGGTTTTTATCCCCATCCTCGTCATGGAACTGGAAGCCGGTCAGCTCTTCCGGGATATCGCAGTGGCGATATCGGTGGCGGTCGTCCTGTCGCTTATTGTCGCCGTCACCGTCATTCCGGCGCTCGCGAACAAACTGCTCGTCAATGATTGCCCGCCGGAGCCGCGGCCCTTGCCGCTGTTCGATGATTTCGCACGTATGTTCTCACGCGGGGTGCAATCCTACACACGGCTTGCGAACCGCAGCCGGATCTTCGGTCTCACCATGGTTGCCCTCATTTCCGGCATCGCTATTGCCGGGGCATGGGCCTTCCTGCCGAAACTCGAATATCTGCCCGAAGGCAACAGAAACCTCGTATTCGGTGTCATTATTCCGCCGCCGGGATACAACCTCGACACCATGGAATCGATTGCGGAGCGGATCGAAAATGTCGCGCGCCCGCTTTGGGAACAGGATAAGACGATCACCGATGGGCCGCCGGGCATCCGTCACTTCTTTTTCGTGGCCTTCAACGGCCGGACCTTTCTCGGTGCGCGGGCCGAAGACCCGAACCGGATCACCGAACTCATACCGGTCCTGTCGGAACCGATCTTCTCGGAACCGGGGACCTTCGGCTTTATCTCGCAACGCTCGCTCTTCGGGCGCGGGATCGGCGGCGGACGCGCGATTGAGCTGAATATCTCCGGTCAGGAGCTCGAACCGATCCTCGCGGTGGCGCTGCAGGCGGCTGGCCGGATCTCGGAAATCATGCCACGTGAAGAAGGCCACCAATTCCGGCCTCTGCCCGGTCTGGAACTCGGCGCGCCCGAGGTCCGCATCTCGCCCGACCGCATCCGCCTTGCCGACGCCGGCGTCGACGCAGCGACACTCGCCTCGACCGTCGATGCCTTCAATGACGGCATCAGGGTGGCCGAAGTCACCGTCGGAGCGGAACGTCTCGATTTGATGCTTAAGGGATTTGCGGGCGAAAACGGCAGCGCGCGGACGCAATCGATCGGCAGTTTTCCGGTCGTCACCCAAAGCGGGCAAATTCTCCCTGTTTCAGCACTTGCCGATGTGCAAATGACCGCCGGTCCGACCGAAATCCGTCACCGCGAACGCTTGCGGACCGTGACACTAGAAGTGCGGCCTTCCAATGATTTGCCGCTTGAAGCGGCCATCGAACTGATCAGAACCGAAGTCATGGAGCCGCTTCAGGCCGAAGGGCTCGAAGACGGCATCAAGCTTTCGCTTTCGGGGACGGCGGACGAACTCACCCAGACCTGGGACGCGATCCAGATCAACCTGCTTCTCGCCCTCATCATCGTCTTTCTCGTGATGGCAGTGTTGTTTGAAAGCTTCGTTCTGCCGCTCGTTATCCTCTTTTCGGTGCCGGTCGCAGCAGCAGGCGGCGTCGCAGGGCTCGCGCTCCTCAACCTTTATCAAACCCAGCCGCTCGACATGCTCACGCTTTTGGGTTTCGTCATCTTGATCGGCATTGTCGTCAACAATGCGATTCTGCTTGTTCACCAGACGCTCTATCACCAACGGGTGGACAGTCTGCCGGTACAGGAAGCGATCCTTGAGGCGACACGAAACCGCGTCCGGCCGATCTTCATGTCGACGCTCACCAGCGTCGTGGGGATGATGCCGCTCGTCGTCTTTCCCGGCGCGGGTTCGGAGCTTTACCGCGGCCTCGGTTCCGTGGTGGTCGGCGGGTTGGCGCTCTCAGCGTTGTTGACCCTTCTTCTCGTTCCGCCGCTCTTGCGCGTCTTTTTGCGCGAGCGGGTTACGGAAGATGCCAAGGCCCGCGGAGAAGGTGTACCGCAAGCAGCGGAGTAGCGCAGAGGCATTCCAAGCTCCAAGCGAGCCGGCTCCCTCTTAGGAGAGGCTCCTAAAGCCGCTTCCGCAGAAGCTCCTCTTTCATGCCGCAGGCACCCGGACGCGGGCGCCGGCAGGGGACGCATCAGAAGCGGGCATGGCGACCGTCGCCTGCTGGGCATGGTGTTTCTGCCGCTTCCAAGGCTGGGACTTGTACCAATGAACGACATAGGCGGTCGCGATCAGGATCGCGAAGCCGATCAAATTGAAGACGGCTGTCCACCATTCATTGGCGCTGACGCCAAGGCCCTCGCGGATCAGGAAAAGCCCCCGTGCCGCGACAAGGCCCATCAGAAAGACGGCGAGGGATTGCTGGCCGACCCGCATCACGACGCGCACGAACGCACCCCACAACCCTGAGGCGATCAGGCGCTTCCCGCCTTCGCCCGCCACGACCCATGCCAAATAAGCCCAGGCCAGGAAGTGGGTGAAGCGCAGGATGCCCATCTCGGTCTTGTTGACGAGCGAGATGTGGATGCCGAAGATATCGAGACCCTGCTTCAGCACCTCGCGGCCATCGTTGAAGAACTCAACCGCCCTGAGCACGCGGAAATACTCGTAAGGGAAGGATAGAACCGAGACCGCAATCGCAAGGCCGATCAGCCAGCGGTTGACAGGCGGCGGCTTGATCCAGCCGCGCATGAAAGCAAACCCCGTGAAGAAGACGAGCTGCCAGGCGAAGGGGTTGAAGAACCAGTGAACGTCGTAGTTCCAGGGCCGTGCCGGAAGGTCGACAAGGCCGTTCGAGGCGGCAAGCCACATAACGGCCATTGCCACAAAGACAAGGCGCGGATCGATCCGGCCGAGCGGCACGAGGATCGGGATCATCGCCAGGATGACCAGATACATGGGCAGAATGTCGAAGAGGTTCGGCACGTAGGTGAGCGTGAAAAGGCCCATCAGCGCCTCCTGCGGCCGCTCGATGAACTGCTGCAGATTGAGCCCGCGCAAATGCCAGGTGGGATCGCGGACTTCGTCGATGGAGTCCGCCACCACAAGCATGGTGAGGATGGCGAAGAACACCATGATATGGGCCCAGTAGACCTGCCAGACCCGGTAGACGATGCGGGCCGCGCCGACGAACCAGCCGTAATTGTCAAAAACCTTGCCGAAGGCGATGGCGGACGCCATGCCGGAACAAAAGACGAAGATCTCGGTTGCATCCGAAAAGCCGTAGCGCGCGGGAATCCACAGATTCCAGACGTTCATCGGCATATGCGCAATGAAGATGATGAACATCCCAAGTCCGCGAAAGAAATCCAGCCGCGGGTCGCGCGGCCGCGCGCCGGGTGCAGGAGCGGCTGAGGTAAGCGGATGTGACGGGCTATTCATGGTCTCAGGTTTCCATGGGCTCGGGCTTTTCGCAGGTTTGTCTCTTCAGGGCAATTGTCCCAATCCGCTGGAAGGCGATCACGCCCAAGCCTGGACCGGACCGGGCGAAACCCGTTCGGCGCGGTCGATGAAGGCCAGCCGCCGCGCCGTGTAGCCATCTTCGCGCCCGCGCTTCGTCACACGCTCATGCAAAAGGCTGCGGGCTTCGTTCAGCCGCCCCGCACGGATCGCCGCTTCCACATGCACCCGCTCGAAGACATCGCGCTGGGCGTGGCTGCCGCCGATGAGCTTGAGGCTCCGACAGCCCCGTCCCAACTGCCGGTAGGCAAGATCATAGTGGCCGTCACGGAAGGCTGTCAGGCCATCGCCGAGCGGCGCGCCTGCGGTCGCAGCCACGTCATCCATATCGCCGCGATGCCGCTTGCCGGCAGCCCTAACGGAACGGACGAGCCGGGCAGCGGCGTTCTCACGGTTGTCGCCCAAAAGCGCGAGCAGATAATGCATATCGGCAAACACGACGCAGGTGTCGTCCGTGCGGCGCTCGCACATATCGGCGAGTTCCTCCCAACGCGGTCCCACATCGACATCTTCCAATTCAAGCCGGCATAACAGCGAGGCCGCATTCGAGATGTCGCGGTAGTCATCGGTCTTATCGCTGCGAATTTCGTGATCATAAAGCGCAAGAACCTCATCCACTTCGCCGAGATCGAGATGAAAGAGCGCCTTGTGCCACCAGACATGGTAGCGGAAATTGTTGCAATGGGCCCAGCTTTCCGGCCGTTTCTCGATCCACTTGACGCCGTCCTCCGCCCGACCCGTCATATCGTAGACATGCGCGACGGCATGGAGGGCCCAAGCATCGTCGCGGGCGAGGAGCAGCGCCTTCTTGCCGGCGATCTCAGCCGCCCGGTAGTCGCCGGTCTCTTCAAGCGTGAAAGAATGGCAGCCATGCACATAGCCCGTCATGGGCATGGTGTCGTCATGGGCTGAAAGAACCGCTTCGATGGAGCGGCGCATATCGCGTGCGGCCCCCAACATGAAATAGACGGCGTGAGCAAGCTTCAAGGCCAAGGCATCGCGCGGATAGGCGGCAAGCGTCGCATCGAGCTTGTCCGCGGCGGCGCGCATGCGCCCATCCAGCCAGAGTTCAAGCGCTTCCAGATAACCCGCCTCACGGGCCGTCATGCCGGCCCGCCCGCGCGCATTCACCGCATCCCGATGGGCCTCACGCGCCGCCTCGACCATCTCGGCCCGGCCTGCCAGCATGAAAAAAAGGCCTTTAGCCGTGTGCGCCAATGCAAAATCCGGATCGGCGTCGATCGTCGCCTTTAAGAGCGCAGGGGCTTCGTCGCTATGGGACAGGAATGCCCTGATCAGGCCCGACCAGGCATGCGCGACCTGTTCGTTGGAAACCGTGATCTCATATCCGAACATATCTGTCTTCGGCATGGCAGGCGACGACCCCGTTTTCTGACCGCACGAACCCAGGTCGGCGTCTTATGGCGAATCCCATAAGGTCCGGTGCAAGGATGATATGTTACAACCGCTCGTTTCAATGGCAGCTCATATTCGATATAAGCCCAACGTGAAGTTTCCTCATTCAAGACGCATCACAATGCTTTGATTGAAGACAAAGGGCACCGTGCATGCAGCTTTTTGCGCTTATAAGAAGCTACCTGAATGGCAGATGAAGGATCGACAAAGGCTCTTTTGAGGCCTTCTTTTGCCGAATCAGATTTTGAAAACGCCATGCTGACCCCGACAACAGCGAACCCGGATATTCAACGGCCTGTTTTGGCTGTGGCGATGCTTGCGCTTGGCGGAATCGTCTGGGCCGCGGGTGAGGCCGGCGGCACACGTTTGGCGCTTGCCGCCCTTGTCGGCGGATGTGCGGGGCTCGCCCTTTATCATGCGAGTTTCGGATTTACCTCAGCCTGGCGGCGCTTTGCCCGCGAACGGCGCGGCGCAGGTTTGCGCGCGCAGCTTGCCATGATCGCTCTGACAGTCCTGATCTCCTATCCTTTGATTGCCCATGGCCACGCGTTCGGCATGCCTACATATGGCTGGGTCCTGCCGTTCGGCGTCGCGGCCGCTTTCGGCGCTTTTATCTTTGGCATCGGGATGCAGCTTGGCGGCGGCTGCGCGTCCGGCACGCTTTTCACCGTCGGCGGCGGCTCAACGCGGATGGTCATCACTCTTTCCGCCTTTATAGCCGGTTCGGTGATCGCAACGGCGCATCTGCCTGAGTGGAGGACGCTGCCCGCCATTCCACCCGTCTCAAGCATCTCAAGTCTCGGCGTGATAGGCGCGTTGGCGCTCACCTTTGCTCTTCTCGCATTTATAGCCCGGGTGACGGTGATTGCCGAAAAGCGCCAGCATGGCGATCTTGAAGCGCCACGCGAAACCGGCTCGGTTCTGACGGGTCCCTGGTCCTTGATGTTTGGCGCCGTCGCCATCGCGTTTGTCGGCATCGCAACCTTTCTGGTTCTCGGCCGGCCATGGGGGATCACTTCAGCCTTTGCGCTCTGGGGCGCGAAGGTCGCAAGCGGCATCGGCATACCCATTGAGACTTGGCCGCACTGGGCCGGTCAGACGGCGCGTCTTGAGGCCTCCGTCTTCACTGACGGCACATCGGTGATGAATTTCGGCATCATCGCCGGCGCGATGGTGGCCGCAGCGCTTGCCGGACGTTTCTCTCCGAGCCGCTCCATTACCTTCATGGGCGTTCTCACCGCGGTTATTGGCGGACTCTTGATGGGCTACGGCGCGCGGCTCGCCTATGGCTGCAATATCGGCGCTTATCTTGGCGGCATCGTTTCCGGCAGCCTGCATGGCTGGGGCTGGCTTGTCTTCGGTTATCTCGGCAGCCTGGTTGGAACAAGGCTACGCGGCGTTTTGCGCATGGATTAGGGCAATCGGCATTCAGGTTTCGGGCGTGGCCCGATAACGCTTTGTTGATTGGCGTTTAGGCTCCGCGTCATCAGGCTGGCGAAAAGCATCGATACTGCCTGCGTTTATGGCATTGCCATCCATCCCCACCCGTAATGGAGCCGATCATGCGCCGTTTTTTGCTCGCCGCCTTCCTTTCCGCGTCCCTTCCGGCATTCGCCTTTGCCAATGTGATCGGCGAGCGGGCGGGTTGGAAAGTCCATGAGACCGGATACAGCTTCACCGAGCTGGTCGAGCGGGTCGACAACGCCGTGAAAGCCAACGAAATGGGCCTTGTGACGCGCGCGAGCGCCTCCGCTGGTGCAAAAAATGCGGGTATTACGATCCCAGGGAACATGGTCATCGGCGTCTACCGGAACGATTTCGCACGGCGCATGCTGGCCGCTAACATCGCCGCGGGCATCGAGGCGCCCATCCGCTTTTACGTCACCGAAGAACCGGACGGCACAGCAACTCTCTCGTACAAAACGCCGACAACCGTTTTTTCGCCCTATTTCGCGGAGGGCGGCGACGCGCTTGAGGTGCTTGCCGGTGAACTCGATACGATCTTTGCGCAAATCGCCGAAGAGGCCGTGGGCGAGTAGTCTCGCTTATAGCGGCGGTCGTTCATTCGGGATCGTCCCGCCGCTCTCTCTGCTTTGTTGTCGCATCGTTTTTCGCGCAAAACCGGTGC
>JAKSCL010000191.1 GCA_022360615.1 Hyphomicrobiales bacterium | reverse complement strand
CTTTCGTCTCGGTGGTCTTTGCCGCCGAAAGCCGCGGTTACATGGATGCGCTCGCCGGAGCCATCGCGGTCGCCGCCAATTTTGGGCCGCTCTATGTCAGTGTCGCGCCTTCGGGTGAACCTGTCGCACTTGCGGACATGTCGTGGATGACAAAGACTATAATGGCGGGCGGCATGATTTTGGGTAGAACCGAGATCCTCGCGATTCTCGGCCTAGCCAATGTCCGGCTTGTGCGCGCATGACATCAAAAGGATAGGGTTAAATGTCGAGAACTGCGTATGTGAATGGCCGTTATGTTCCGCACCACAGTGCAGCGGTCCACATCGAGGACCGGGGCTATCAGTTTTCAGACGGGATATACGAAGTATGTGAGGTGCTCGGCGGGAAATTGGTCGACGAGGCGCGCCACATGGCCCGGCTGAGCCGCTCGCTCTCCGAACTGCAAATCCGCATGCCGATGAAACTGAGTGCGCTGCGGCGGGTGTTGCATGAAACCGTGCGCCGTAACCGGGTGGCCGACGGCCTGGTCTATGTCCAGATTACGCGCGGTGTCGCCCCGCGCGATCATGCTTTTCCGTCGCCCGATACACCGCCTAGCGTTGTTGTAACCGCAAAACGCGTGCCCCGGATCAAGGGCGAACACACGGCTGAGGAGGGGGTCAGGGTCATCACTCTGCCCGATAACCGGTGGGACCGTGTGGACATCAAAACGGTCAGCCTTCTGCCGAATATCCTGGCCAAACAGAAGGCCAAGGAAGCCGGCGCTTATGAAGCCTGGTTCGTCGACGGGGACGGCTGTGTAACGGAGGGGTCTTCGACAAACGCCTGGATCGTCAGTCAAGACGGAACGCTCGTCACGCGTCCTGCCGAACATGGCATCCTGCGCGGCATCACGCGTATGGTCGTGATGGACATTGCCGCGAATGAGGGAATGAAAGTCGAAGAGCGGCACTTCTCAGTTGATGAAGCCAAAATGGCGCGCGAAGCCTTTATTACCGCTGCATCTACGCTCGTCATGCCGGTTGTTGAAATCGATGGAAAAGTGATAGGGAATGGTCAACCGGGCTCGATCACACTTTCTTTGCGCGAAAAATTCCACGAGAATGCGGAGATTGCGGTTGCGTAGAAAGGGGGGTAAAGGCGCTTGTGACTCGGT
Source organism: Hyphomicrobiales bacterium (assembly GCA_022360615.1). GTDB lineage: Bacteria > Pseudomonadota > Alphaproteobacteria > Rhizobiales > JAKSCL01 > JAKSCL01. The sequence continues at coordinate 580 of JAKSCL010000191.1, read as the reverse complement.
CGATTTCAGTGTTGAATCGGTCACTTAACGTCATCGGAAATCCACTGGTGACGCTAAAATTTGTCACAGGCTGGTGACAATTGCCCTTCAGAGTGCGAGCATTCCGAGTCGCGAGGCTCGCATATACCTGTTGTAAACGGCGCCTGGTAAGAAGCTTTAAAAAACCGAAAGGCAGTGAATGGCGGCGGATCGCGTACAAAACCTGCAGGACACCTTCCTTAATTACGTTCGTAAAAACAAGGTTCCGCTAACAATTTTTCTGATCAACGGCGTCAAGCTCCAAGGCATTGTCACTTGGTTCGACAACTTTTGCGTGCTTTTGCGGCGCGATGGGCACTCCCAGCTTGTCTATAAGCACGCGATATCCACAGTCATGCCAGGACAGCCGATACAACTGTTTGAGTCACCGGACGAAACGACCGACTAGGCGCTCAATTTGGAACCTCGCCGGCTTCAAAAGCAGGGTCAGGCAGAAATCGCGAATGCGGTGGGAGGCGATGATGCGTCTTTCACCGGGGACCGTGCGCTTGTCGTCGGTGCCTACCCCGTCATTGCGCTAAAGGAAGCGGTGAAGGGGGAG
>JAKSCL010000190.1 GCA_022360615.1 Hyphomicrobiales bacterium | reverse complement strand
GACGGGTGGCGGAGGATGAAGGGTGTGCGCGTCATCGCTCAGTCCCCCGCCGCGCGGCCCTTGAGGGCGAAGATGCCCTTTGGCCGGAACTGGATGAAGATGATGATGAAGATGATCATGTAGGTCTGGGCGGCGAGTGTGTTCGCCGGGTTGAACCACTCGATCCCCTTTTGCAGAAAGCCGATCAGCGTTGCACCCGCAAGCGTGCCCCAGATATTGCCGACGCCGCCCACCACCACGGTCATGAAGCTTTGAACGATGTAGTCCTGTCCAAGCTCGGAGGTGACCTTGGCAAAGAGGCCGATGGCGACCCCGGCAATCCCGGCGATCCCCGAGCCGAGGCCGAAGGTCAGCATGTTGATGCGGTCGGGATTGATGCCCATGGACGCCGCCATGCGCGGGTTCTGGGTGACCGCCCTCACCTCGAGCCCGAGCCGGGTGCGGCGCAGGATGAACAGAAGAAGCAGGAAGAAGACAACTGCCAGGGCGAAGATGGCGATGCGGATATAGCTGATCGAAACAACGTCGTTCAGGACCCATGCGCCATCGAGCCATTCCGGCGAGGTCAGCGGCCGCGCCTGCGTGCCGAAGATGTTTTTTGCAAGCTGCTGGAGCGCGATCGAAACCCCGAAGGTCGCAAGCAGCGTTTCGAGCGGGCGGTGGTAGAGCCAGCGGATGACGAGCCTTTCAAGCGCGACGCCCGCCCCGAAGGTGACGGCGAAGGCAAGCGGCAAGGCGATCAGAATCGAGAGCGTGTAATCGGGTACGAAAAGCTGCACCACATAGCCCGTATAGGCGCCCATCATGATGAATTCGCCATGGGCCATGTTGATGACACCCATCACGCCGAAGGTGATGGCAAGGCCGATGGCGGCGAGGAAGTAGATCGACGCGAGGCTTATGGCATCGAGCGAGAGATCGAGCGCGCCGAAGGCGGCGACACGGGCGTTGATGCGGTCGAGGGTTTCTTGGGTGGCTTGCGTTACGGCGGGATCGCTTTCTGCGTAGACCTCGAAGAACTGGAACTGGCGCGCCGTTTCTTCTTTATCGTCCAAGGTCACAAGCGGTGCGGCAACGCCCTCCTCCGCAAGCAAGGCATAGGCCGCATCGCGGGCGGCTTCGGTATCGAGACTGGCGACCGGGATGCCGGCAACCGATCCCTCTCTAATGTTCCCAATGAGCGCGTCATTGCGTTCGCCGGAGGTGACGAGGGCCGGCGCGAGATCGCGACTGGCTAAAAGCGCATAGGCCTCCTCGACGCCGATATCCTGGCCCACGCGCAACACGCGGGCGACGTTTGCCGAAGGATCGGGACCTTCCGCGCTCACCTGCAAACGCGTTGTCAGAAGCGGATTGAGCGTCGCACGCACGTCAACGCCAAGGTCGTCTGAAAAGCTCCGGATGGCCGCGACACGGACGGCCGTTTCGGTGTCAAAGCGTATGGTGAGCAGCCGTTTCAGCCGCTCTTTCCGCGCCTTCAGCGCTTCGTCCTGTTCGCCGTCGATGGCACCGCGCAGAATGGCAAGGTGTTCCGCTTCCGGATCGCGGGCGATCGAAGCGAGACTCTGAGCCCGCACGGCCGGATCGGGATCAAGCAATTGAAATTGCACGAGGGCTGATGAAATCATGCTCCGGATGCCGCTGTTCGGTTTGATCTCCTTAAGATCGTCCCGGATGGCGGTGCCCAGTTCCTCACCTGTCGCCATATGGAAGAGGGTATAGGTCTCGCGGTCCTCGGTTGCGGTCAGGAAGAAGCGCCCATCGGAGAGGCGGGCCCACAATTCCTTGTCCCGCCAGCGCTCAAACACGATTTGCGCCTCCGGTAGACCGCTGTCCCTGAGTGCGGCAATGGCCGGTTCGATCGTGCGCCGCGATCCGCGCTGAATGATTTCGGTATGTTCAAGAAGAATGGCTTCGACGGGCGACAGCGGCTCTTGAGAAGCAGCGTCCTGACCCAAAACGGCCGGCGCCGCGGCAAACGCGAATGCCAAGACACCGGCAAGCAATCGAATGAAGGAGACCATGGGCACCCGTTGAAAATGAGGGCGGAAGATGTGCGATCTCCCGCCCCTGCCTCGTCAAAGGATTCCCGGTATCAGTAGTTCGACTCGATCTGAACGCAGGTGCTCGTCTCGGTGTTGTACATGCCGCAAGCCAGCTCTTTCCAATCGGATTTCAGCACGGCGGATTCGGCCAGGAAGTCGGTCCACGCGTCGCCCGGCACTTCCTCGGTCTGGCTGATGATGTCGAACTGGCCGTCCGCCTGAATTTCACCGATGAGCACGGGCTTCGCCAGATGGTGGTTCGGCAGCATGACGGCCGTGCCGCCTGTCAGGTTCGGAAACTCCTGGCCCCACATGGCCTCGCGCACAGCATCGACATCGGTCGAACCGGCTTGCTCAACGGCGTTCACCCACATGTTGAAGCCAATGTAATGCGCTTCCATCGGGTCGTTGGTGACGCGCTCATCGCCCATGCGTTCTTTCCAGGCTGCAACAAAGGCCTCGTTGGCATCGGACTCAGCCGATTGGAAGTAATTCCAGGCCGCGAGGTGACCAACCAGGTCCGACGTGTCGAGACCGGAAAGCTCCTCCTCACCAACCGAAAAGGCAACGACCGGAATGTCATCGGCGGAAATGCCAGCGGCAGCGAGTTCCTTATAGAAGCCGATATTGGCATCGCCATTGATCGTGGAGATGACGCCGACCTTCTTGCCGTCGGCGCCAAGGGCGACAACATCGGCCACGATCTTCGACCAGTCGGAATGGCCAAAGGGCGTGTAGTTCACGAAGATATCCTCTTCCGGAATGCCTTTGTCCTTCAGATACTGTTCAAGGATCTTGTTCGTCGTGCGCGGATAAACATAGTCGGTGCCAAGCAGCGCGAATTTCTCAACGCCGAGTTCTTCGAGGAAGTAGTCGGTCGCGGGGATCGCCTGCTGGTTCGGCGCAGCGCCGGTATAGAAGACGTTCTTGGAGCTCTCCTCGCCCTCGTACTGGACCGGATAGAACATCAGCCCGTTGAGCTCTTCGAGCACCGGGAGCACCGATTTGCGGCTCACCGATGTCCAGCTTCCGAAAATCACATCGACATTGTGCACCGTCAAAAGCTCGCGCGCCTTCTCGGCAAAAAGCGGCCAGTCAGATGCCGGATCCACCACAACGGCTTCAAGCTGCTTGCCCAGGACACCGCCCTTTTCATTCTGCTGATCGATCAGCATCAGCATGGTGTCCTTAAGCGTGCTCTCCGAAATGGCCATCGTGCCCGACAACGAGTGCAGAACGCCAATCTTGATGGTTTCTTCGGCGTTCGCGGAGCTTGCGAGCGCGCCGGCGGCAACGAAAGCAGCCACTGCGGCGGCCTGGATTGCGGATTTGGTTCGTTTCATACAACTGATCCCGTCCGGTGTGGTTTGACGCCAGACGTTTCCGCAAGGCCCATGCCAGTGCCGGGCAGCGTTCATGTCAAAGGCCAGGAATGTCGGGGATTCCAGTGCGTTAACGCTTCATTTACAGGGTTGGTTCGGCGGCGCATTGCGATCTTCCATCTGCCCATTAACGAGGCTTTTGCCGCATTCAAATGAACAAAATTTGAGCGTGCATAGGAATTAGGCTGCATATTTACTGAAACACCTTCACTGCCTTATGCTGAAAGCCTCTCCCCGCCGGTGCTTGAAATCATTGCAGCGTGGTAAAGGATGACCGTCAGACCTGGAGCGGTTCACGCCATGCGTGGCAGCACCGCCCCCCTTCCCACAGAGCCTTCTCCCCAGATCAGCGCATCGCATCCGGCGGGTCAAACCGGCGTCCCATCAATCCCATGTGACGTCACCGGCCGGCCGTCAGGTCCCCGTGACGGGCAGCCCTTGCTGCATCTCCAGCGCGCCGTTGGAAAAGTCGACGTCGCCTTCGCGCGCAAAAACGGCGGCAGCGTTCTGCGGCAGCTGAGACAGCAAGGCGCGGCGAAATGCAAGTTTCCAAGGATTTGGTCCGCGCAGCCCGAGGCGGTCCTGCTGAACACAGCCGGTGGCGTGACCGGTGGCGACCGGTTCTCGCAGACTTGTGCGGTTGACGCCGGCGCTTCACTGACCGTCACAACGCAGACCGCGGAGCGGATTTACCGCTCGGTGAGCGGCGAAGGCCATATCTCGAACACGCTTTCTGTCGCGGCGGGCGGACGGTTGGATTGGCTGCCCCAGGAAACCATCGTCTTCGATGGGGGACGCCTAAGGCGGCGGCTCGATGTCTCGATGGCCGAGGATGCAACGCTTTGGGCTTTGGAAGCCTATGTCTTGGGCCGCAAGGCCATGGGCGAAAAGGTGCGAGCCGGTTTCGTTTCCGATCAGTGGCGGATCCGCCGCGGCGGGCGTCTCGTCTTCGCCGAAGCCATGCGGCTCAGCGATGCAGATGGGGCATTCGACACGGCACTGTCAGGGCACGCAACGGCCTACGGGGCGGATGCCTTTGCAACGCTTATCTTGTGCGCGCCCGATGCAGAAGACCGTCTTTTGACCGCCCGCCGTGTTCTTAATGAATGCGGCTTAGGCGGTGATGCCGAAGCGATGGCGGGCGCATCCGCCTGGGACGGCATCCTTTGCCTGCGCTTTCTTGCCCCAACCGGACGTGTTCTAAGAAACGCGCTTATTTCTGCGCTCAGCGCGCTGCGCGAGGAACCCATACCGCGTGTCTGGAGATTGTGAGCCATGCAACTGACCCCTCGGGAAAAAGACAAACTCCTTATCGCCATGGCGGCGGAAGTGGCGCGCAAACGCCTTGCCCGCGGGGTTAAGCTCAATCACCCGGAGGCCATCGCTTTGATCTCGGATTTCGTGGTCGAGGGCGCCCGCGATGGCCGCAGCGTTGCCGACCTCATGGAAGCGGGCGCCCATGTGATCACGCGCGAGCAGGTGATGGAGGGCATCCCCGAGATGATCCATGATGTGCAGGTGGAAGCAACGTTCCCCGATGGGGTGAAGCTTGTCACCGTTCATAACCCGATCCGGTAAGAGGCCATGGACACGCTCACGCGCGTTACCCATCCGCTCAGTTCGTTCGATCTTACGTCGATTGGCATCGTCCTAGTCGTCGTAATGATCATTCTGGGCGTGCGCCGGGTGTTTCGCACGCGCACAAAGCGCACTTCCAACAGCGCATTCGCCAAGACCGACTTTGACCCGAAGGACATGCCATGATCCCTGGAGAAATCATCACGGCTCCTGATGATATCGAACTGAACGCGGGCCGCGAAACGGTGACGCTTACGGTCGCCAATACGGGCGACCGTCCGGTGCAGGTCGGCTCGCATTATCATTTTTACGAGACCAACCCGGCGCTCGACTTCGACCGGGAAAAGGCGCGCGGCATGCGCCTCGACATCGCGGCCGGGACGGCCGTCCGCTTCGAGCCAGGCCAGGAGCGCGAGGTCACGCTTGTTCCTTATGCCGGTGCCCGCCGTGTCTTCGGCTTCAATCAAAAGGTCATGGGGGACCTGTGAATCCACGCGCCTTAAGTTGCTTTGTTCGAACCGCGTACGTTGCGGTGCCGACCATTTTTCCTTACATTGGAATAGAAAAGTAAGGAGAAATAGTATGGCCCTCGACGCCAAGGTGACCTCCAAGGGGCAGATCACACTGCCTGCCAAGTTGCGTAAGGAATTGGGGCTAAAGCCTGGAGACCGCGTGAATTTCAGGCGGACCAAGGAAGGGAATTACGAGCTTGTGGCGAAAACCCTCACGCTTGAGGATATCAGGGGCATGATCAAGCTCGACGGTCCGCCGCGCACAATCGAACAGATCGTCGACGATGTGCAGAAAGCGAGAGATCTGCGTGCTGAAGACATTGTCCGCCGCATGAAAACGGCAGGTGATGAGTCTTGAGGGGCCTCGACACGAATGTTCTCGTTGCCTGGATACTCGGCGCTAGCGATGACAAGCGTGCATTGGAAGGTGGACCATTCCGGGTGAGCTTCGTCGCGCTTGTGGAACTCGTCTGGGTTTTCGGCAAGGTCTACAAGCAATCCCGTGCCGAGATAGAAGCGATTATCGCGACTTTGCTGCAAACCGAAGGCATTCACTTCGAAAACGACGAGATCGTCATCCAGTCGCTTCGTGATTTTGGCAACGGCTCCGCCGACTTCGCAGATTATCTCTTGATGCATGATGGTGCGTTCGCCGGCTGCGAAACAACGCTCACCTTCGACAAGCGTACAGCCCGCCACCCAGGCTTCACTTTACTCACAGGGGGGTAACTCACATGCCAGCCACCATATCGCGCCATGCCTATGCGCACATGTTCGGGCCAACGACAGGCGATAAGGTCCGGCTGGCCGACACCGAACTCTTTGTCGAGGTGGAGAAAGACCTCACCACTTACGGCGAAGAGGTGAAGTTCGGCGGCGGCAAGGTCATTCGCGACGGCATGGGGCAGAGCCAGGCAACCCGCGCCGGTGGGGCCGTCGACACCGTCATCACCAATGCGCTCATCATCGACCACTGGGGTATCATCAAGGCCGATGTCGGCCTGAAAGACGGGCGCATCGCAGCCATTGGGAAAGCGGGCAATCCGGACACGCAACCCGGCGTCGACATCATCATCGGCCCCGGCACCGAGGCGATTGCGGGTGAAGGCAAGATCCTGACGGCCGGCGGGTTCGATGCACATATCCATTACATCTGCCCGCAACAGATCGACGAGGCGCTCTATTCCGGCGTCACGACCATGCTTGGCGGCGGCACCGGACCCGCCCATGGCACACTTGCCACCACCTGCACACCGGGGCCCTGGCATATCGGCCGGATGATCCAGGCAGCCGATGCCTTTCCGATGAACCTTGCGTTTGCCGGGAAGGGCAACGCCTCGAAGCCCGCAGCGCTTGAGGAAATGGTGCTCGGCGGCGCCTCGGCCCTGAAGCTGCACGAGGATTGGGGCACGACGCCCGGCGCGATCGATTGCTGTCTCTCGGTCGCCGACGATCACGACATCCAGGTGATGATTCACACCGACACATTGAACGAAAGCGGCTTTGTCGAGAACACGGTTGCCGCATTCAAGGGCCGCACCATCCATGCCTTTCACACCGAAGGCGCAGGCGGCGGCCATGCGCCCGACATCATCAAGGTCTGCGGACTTTCGAACGTGCTGCCGTCGTCCACAAACCCGACGCGGCCTTACACCATCAACACGCTCGAAGAGCATCTCGACATGCTCATGGTATGCCACCACCTCGACGACTCGATCCCTGAGGACGTGGCCTTTGCGGAAAGCCGCATCCGCAAGGAGACGATTGCGGCTGAGGACATCCTCCACGATATGGGGGCTTTCTCGATCATCGCGTCGGACAGCCAAGCCATGGGCCGGGTCGGAGAAGTCCTGATCCGCACCTGGCAGACCGCCGATAAGATGAAGCAGCAGCGCGGCGCGCTGCCGGAAGAGACCGGCGACAATGATAATGTCCGGGTCAAACGCTACGTCGCGAAATACACCATCAATCCCGCGCTCGCCCATGGCATCGCCCATGAGATTGGCTCGGTGGAGACCGGAAAGCGCGCCGATCTCTGCTTGTGGGACCCCGCTTTCTTCGGGGTCAAACCCGCAATGGTTCTGATCGGCGGCACGATCGCGGCCGCACCCATGGGCGATCCCAACGCCTCCATCCCGACGCCACAGCCGGTGCATTACCGGCCCATGTTCGGCGCCTATGGCGGGTCGCTCAAGGCGTCGTCCGTGACCTTCGTTTCAAAGGCCGCCGCTGAAAACGGACTGGCCGATGCGCTCGGCGTCGCCAAGGCTTTGGTGCCCATCGCCAACACACGCGGCGGGGTGACCAAGGCCTCGATGATCCACAACAACAACACCCCGGAGATCGAGGTCGACCCGGAGACCTATGAGGTCCGTGCCAACGGCGAACTGCTCACCTGCGAACCGGCCGATGTCGTTCCCATGGCACAGCGCTATTTTCTGTTTTGATGAAGATTTCCGGTCATCCTCAGGCGTGCCCCGGAGATGACGATGGAAGAGAAGGCGTATTAGATGTTAGGCGACGATGACCGCCACTCCGCGCTCGATCTGCTTCTGCTTGCCGAAAGCTATGTCGAAGCGGCGCGCCATCTTCTTGCGGGCCTTGAAAAGGGCGACCTCGAACTCAGATTCGAGCACCCCCTCTTTTTCCTTATGGCGCAAGGGTATGAGCTGATTTTCAAGGCGGCGCAGAAAACGCAGCGCGGTCAGCACGATCAGAGCCGCGACCTTTCCGAACTCTGGAAAGACCCGCAACTGAAGATGCTGGCGGCCCAAATGCAGGCCATCGTCAAAGGCTGGCAAAGCGAGAGCATGCAAAGCATGGCGCTCGATTTCGAGAAGAACCTTGACCTTTTGAGCGGTTTTTTCAGCGGAACGGATTTCGACCCGAGACGCTTCAGCCGGGGCGCTTTCACCGTCCCGAACCTCAAATTCATGATCTATTCCGCAGACAATTTGATCGGCTATCTGAAGCCATTGTGCGAAGAGGGCGGTGAGTAGGCCGATGGTGCGCGCGTTATCCATTCAATCGGACGGCTTCACCCCCGCCGATACCATTACGCTCAGCTACGAGGCGCGGTTCCGGCGCCGGGTGAAGCTTACCTCGGATGGCGGTTTGGCGTTCCTGCTTGATCTCGCGGAGGCGACCGAATTGCGCGACGGCACGGGGCTCGTACTGGAGGATGGCCGCGTTATTGAAGTCAAAGCCGGTGCCGAGGCGCTGATCGAGGTGACCGGCGAGAACCTTGCCCGCATCGCCTGGCATATCGGCAACCGGCACACGCCTTGCCAGGTTGAGAAAGAACGGCTCCTCATCCAGCACGACCACGTGCTTGAGGACATGCTCAAAAAACTCGGCGCCATGGTGCGGCCCGTGACGGAACCCTTCCAGCCGGAAGGGGGCGCCTATGGCCATGGCCGCACCCACGGGCATTCCCACAGCCACGACCCGCACCACGACCCCAATCACCACATCGCGGCGCGGCATGGCTGAACCCCCTCAAAGCGCAGCGCTCCTTAAGCTCGCAACTTGGCTGTCCCCCGCCTATCCGGTCGGTGCTTTCAGCTATTCCCATGGGTTTGAGTGGGCGGTCTCGGCGGGCGACGTGACATCTGCTGACGCGTTGGAGGCATGGCTGTCCGCGATCCTCCTTCACGGGGCCGGACGCACCGATGCCATTCTGCTGGCCCATGCTTGGCGCGCCGCGGGGGATGCGGATAGCGCCAAGCTCACGGAGATTGCCGAACTGGGCGCGGCTCTCTTCCCCTCCGCCGAGCGAAGGCTCGAAGCGATGGACCAGGGCGCAGCCTTTATGCGGGTCAGCGGCGCGGTCTGGCCGGCGGACGGGTCTTTGCCGGAAGAGATGCCCCATGCCGTCGCGGTTGGGGCCTATGCCGGGGCGCACGCCGTCCCCCTCCCCGCCACGCTTGAATTCTACCTCCACGCTTTTGCGTCAAACCTTGTCTCGGCGGCGATCCGTCTCGTCCCGCTCGGGCAGACACAGGGACAACAGGTGTTGGCGGACCTTGCCGAGACCATCATCGGCGTTGCGCACGACGCCATCGATGCGGATATGGACGATATTGGCGGCTGCGCGTTCCGCGCGGATCTGGCATCGATGGCGCATGAAACACTTCGCACAAGGCTGTTCCGGTCATGATGGAAGGAAATGGATCCTCCCCCAACGGTCCCCTGCGCGTCGGCATTGGCGGACCAGTGGGCGCGGGAAAGACGTCGCTGACAGACGCGCTCTGCAAGCATTTGCGCGGGCGTTACTCGATCGCGGTCATCACCAACGACATCTATACGCGCGAGGACGCGGAGTTCCTGATGCGCTCGCAGGCCCTGCCGCTCGACCGCATCGTCGGCGTCGAAACCGGGGGATGCCCGCACACAGCGATCCGCGAAGACGCAAGCATCAATCTTGCCGCCGTCGCCGATCTCAACAAACGGCATCCCGATCTCGATTTGATCCTGATTGAGTCGGGCGGCGACAATCTGGCGGCGACTTTCTCACCCGAACTCGCCGATCTGACGATCTATGTGATTGATGTTGCAGCGGGTGAAGAGATTCCGCGAAAGGGCGGACCGGGCATCACCCGGTCCGATCTTCTCGTCATCAACAAGACCGATTTGGCACCGCATGTCGGTGCGTCGCTCGAAGTCATGAACGAAGACGCCAAACGGATGCGCAAGGGCCGGCCCTATGTTTTCACCGCAATTCGGAGGAAACGCGGCGTCGATGAGATTGCGGCTTTTTTGATTGAGGCCGGCGGCCTCCAAAGCCAAAAAAGTCTTTGATGATGCCACGTTTCGATAGCGGCCCCGAAGCACTCTGGTGAAGCGAAACCTTCAATCACTATGTTGCGCTATTCGAAATGCTCCTCGATAAGCGACATCAGGGTTGCTTTGGCGCGTTTTGGAAAGCGCGCATCGGCAACACGATCACGCAAGCCCTCCAAATCGTCCGGCTCGCGCGCCAGTTCGGCGAAAGCGGCGAGTGCGGCCGCCCTCACCTGCTGAACTGGATCGTCAGTGAGGGCGGTCAGCGCGGTTATCACCGCCTCGTTCGCAAGGGGCGGAAGTTGCCGGATGGCGGCGAGGCGCGCTTCGACGGGGCGGTCGCCATCCGTTGCAAGGGTCTGCAGCGCCTCGAAAGCTGTCTCCGGATCAAGCGCCGGCAACCGGGCAGCACACGGTGCCGCCAGACGGCTCCCTCCCACAGGAGGCCGATTGTCTGGCGCAATTCACGCTGAAGAATGAAGAACGTCGATTTCCTCAAAACGCTGCTGCGTCTGACCGCCGAGATAGAGCCCCATCAGAACGGTCGCTGCGGGCAAAAGGGCCGCCCCTGCGCCCGAAAGCGCAAGCTGGACAGGCATCCGCGGCGTTTTTGACAGGCGTGCCATGTTGTTATCTGACCTCGCTGCCCGCAATATGACAAGCGCCGCGTCGGAATGGGTGGGGGCGTTCGGCCTAGCTACACCCGTTCGTGGTTGAGTAGCCAACTCGTCAAAACACCGGTGTGTTTTCGGGACGGGACCTGACAACCGATGAGTGAGCGTATCCTGGTTACCGACGACGACATGCAGATCACCTCCTTTCTCAAAACCTATCTTGAGAAACAGGGATACACGGCGCTTTGCGCCGCAAGCGGGAAGGAGATGCGGTCACTGCTGGCCAGCGAAAAAGTCGATCTGTGTGTCCTCGACATCGGCCTGCCGGATGCCGATGGCTTCGAGCTGACACGGGAAAATTGCTTCACCCATGATGTGTCGCGGCTGACACGGCCGGTCTAACGGGATCGAACGGGGAACCGGCTTCTTGGTTCACGTTTTGGCCGTGCCTTTTTGGCCGCCACCATTACGTTCGCACCTCTCCGGCTGAACTGCTCTGCGCCGGCGGGGCTGGCAATCATCCCCGATGCGCGTTACGAGCATGGATATGACGGGTGAATTGACGCGTTTTTCACGCATTCTGGTCGCCAACCGCGGAGAGATCGCAATCCGGGTTTTTCGGGCGGCAACTGAACTCGGACTGCGTACCATCGCGGTCTACGCTCAAGAAGACCGCCTTGGTCTGCACCGCTTCAAGGCGGATGAGGCCTATAAGATCGGCATGGGTAAGGGGCCGGTCGCGGCATATCTCGACATCGGCGACGTGCTTCGGGTGGCCAAGGCGGCTGGAGCGGATGCTATCCATCCCGGTTATGGTTTTCTCTCCGAAAATCCCGACTTTGCCGAAGCGTGCGCGAGGGAAGGCATTGTCTTTATCGGCCCGAAGCCGGGGTCCATGCGTGCGCTCGGCAACAAAGTCGCGGCGCGTGACCTTGCGGGAAAAGCCGGCGTGCCCATGGTCCCCGCGACGGGCGCGCTGCCAGACGATGCGGAAACATGCGCCCAATTGGCCGCGGAGATCGGCTATCCGCTCATGCTCAAGGCAAGCTGGGGCGGCGGCGGGCGCGGCATGCGCGTCATAGAGACACCGGACGAGCTTGAACGGCGACTGACCGAAGCCCGCCGCGAGGCGAAGGCCGCCTTCGGCAATGACGAAGTCTTTCTCGAAAAGCTCGTGCGCCGGGCCCGGCACGTGGAGGTGCAAGTTCTGGGCGACGGCCACGGCAATCTCGTCCATCTTTACGAGCGCGACTGTTCGGTCCAGCGCCGCAATCAGAAGATCATCGAGCGGGCCCCCGCCCCCTATCTTGACGACGCCCGGCGCGAAGAGCTTTGCGCCGCCGCGCTTCGGCTCGTGCGCGCCGCGCATTATCAGGGCGCGGGCACGGTCGAGTTCCTCATGGATGCGGACACCGGCGCGTTCTACTTCATTGAAGTGAACCCGCGCATTCAGGTCGAACACACGGTGACCGAGGAGGTCACCGGCATCGATATTGTGAAGGCGCAAATCCTGATTGCCCAAGGTGCACGGATCGGGATTCTTGAGGAATCGGGGGTCCCCGAACAGCAAGACATCGCCCTTCACGGCCACGCGCTTCAATGCCGTGTAACCACCGAAGACCCTGAGAACAGCTTCGTGCCGGATTATGGCCGCATCACCGCTTATCGCGGTGCGACCGGCTTCGGCATCAGGCTTGACGGCGGCACCGCCTATTCCGGCGCGGTAATCACCCGCCATTATGACAGCCTGCTTGAGAAGGTGACGGCCTGGGGCCCGACGCCCATTGAGGCCGCAAAGCGGATGAACCGGGCCTTGCGCGAATTCCGCATCAGAGGTGTCGCCACGAACCTCCATTTTCTTGAGGAAGTGGTCACCCACCCCGTGTTCCTCAACGCTGAGGTCACGACGCGCTTCATCGACGACACGCCCGAATTGCTGGCTGCTGAACCGCGCCAGGACCGGGCCTCGAAGCTGCTGCAGTATTTGGGCGAAATCATCGTCAACGGGCATCCGGAGATGAAGGACCGCCCACGCCCCGCCGTGATCCCCGCACCGCCTCCGCCTCTCGTCGCGCCGCCGGGCGCGGGTGTGACGCCGCCCGATGGCACGAAGCAACGCCTCGACCGGCTCGGTCCCAAAGCCTTCGCCCAGTGGATGAAGGATGAGAAACGGCTTCTTGTCACCGACACGACCATGCGCGATGCGCATCAGTCGCTTCTTGCGACGCGGATGCGAAGCCATGATTTGCTCGCCTCAGCAGGCACTTACGCCCACGCGTTGCCGCAACTTCTCTCTCTTGAATGCTGGGGCGGCGCGACATTCGACGTCGCTCTCCGGTTCCTGAAAGAGGACCCATGGCAGCTCTTGAGAAACATCCGCGAGCGGGTGCCCAATATCCTGCTTCAAGCGCTTGTGCGTGGTTCAAACGGCGTTGGCTATACGAGCTATCCCGATAACGCGGTGCACTTTTTTATCGAGCAGGCGGCGGAAAACGGCATCGACCTTTTCCGCATCTTCGACTGCCTCAACATCATCGAGAACATGCGCGTGTCCATCGATGCGGTGCGCGAAAGCGGTCGGCTCGCAGAAGGAGCCATATGCTACACCGGCGACATCTTCGATCCCGACCGGGCGAAATACTCGCTTCGTTATTATGTCGACCTCGCCAAGGCGCTTGAGGCGGCCGGATGCCACATCCTCGGCATCAAGGACATGGCGGGCGTCTGTCGGCCCGAGGCGGCGCGCCTTCTCGTAAAAGCGATGCGCGAGGAGACGGGTCTGCCGATCCACTTCCATACCCACGACACCAGCGGCGCCGGCGCTGCGAGCGTGCTGGCGGCGATCGAGGCGGGGTGCGATGCGGTCGACGTGGCGCTCGACGCCATGAGCGGGCTAACGTCGCAGCCGAGCCTCGGTTCCGTTGCCGCGG
>JAKSCL010000081.1 GCA_022360615.1 Hyphomicrobiales bacterium | reverse complement strand
TCATCGAGATCGGCCTCGAAATCGAGGTGCACGAAGCGGTTGGCCAGGGCCGACGGCATACGCGAGGTCACGGCGCGGTCCGTCTCCCGATTGCCGGCGGCGGCAACAGCCCAGCCGTCCGGCAGGGTGTATTCACCGAGCCTGCGATCCAGCACGAGCTGGTAGCAGGCCGCCTGCACGAGCGGCGGTGCCGCGTTGAGTTCGTCCAGGAACAGCACGCCCTCGCCGTCGCGCGGCAGGAATTCCGGGGTGGCCCAGTGCGCGCGGCCGTCGCCGTTCACGTGGGGCAGACCGCGCAGGTCGACGGGATCGAGGAGCACGGCACGGATGTCGATCAGCCGGCGCCCCAGCTCGCGGGCAACCTGCTCGACGACGTTGGACTTGCCGACGCCGGGGGCGCCCCAGAGAAAGGCCGGTGTGCTGGCCGAGATCAGGGCGCGTAGTGCTTTTGCCATGTCAGAGGGTTTCATGGGCATTCTCCAGTGGATGAGAAGGCCCTTGGGGCGCACCGGCTGGACCGCAGCCCGCGCTCTCCGCCCCAAAGGCTCGCCCACCGGGCGCAGCCCTCTCCCTCTCGGCCCGTCATCACGAGGGATGGCGATTGCTGCCAAGAGGGTCTGCAGGACGCCGGGGAAGCCGTTATCGAAGCGATGGGCTCAAACGGGGTTCAGGCGAAATAAGCAGGAGCGTTATGGCGATGCCCCTACCCTGCCGCTATGCCGGAGGCCGAGCGCGATTACGCCACTCGACCTGCGCCGATTTCCTCGCCGGCTCGGCCGCACCAGCGTCTGGAGCCATTCGGGTAGCAAGCCAGAAATTTGACAAAATGGACAGAATAGACGATATTGCTCTCAAGACTGTCAGGGCTATGAGGAGGTCCGCCGTGGGTCACGCCAAGCGGGAAACCGTCGAAGAGCTAACAACCGTGGTACAGGATGCCGCCGAGACGCTGAGCGAAAGCGTCGTGAAAGCGCTGGTCGCGCACCCCAGCGCCGTGGTCTCCGCGCTGGCGGTTGCAGGCAACGCCCTGGTCGGTAAGGCCCCAGAAGAGCCGCACATCGAAGTGATCGGCAGCGAGCCAAGCCCGTTGATCGACGAAGCCGAGGCCGAGAAGCGGCTGACGGCGCGGACAAGCCCCGCCAAGCGGGAGAAGCTGCTCACCTCAGAGGAACTTGCCCAATTGGCCGAACTCAAGAGCCGCCAAACGGTTCACAATTGGCTAAAGAAAGGTCGGATCATCGGCTGGGAGAGTGCCAAACGCGGCTATGTGTTTCCGGCCGGCCAACTCGACAGCCGTCGCCGGCCATTGGCGGGCCTGGACCGGATCACGCCCCACTTCGCAGACAGCTATGCCGCCTGGCTCTGGCTGACCACGCCAAGCCCGGCGCTGGATGGCACGACGCCATTGAACCGGTTGCGCAAAGGCCAGATCGATAAGGTGGAAGCTGCGGCAATAGGGTACGGACAAGGCGACTTTGCGTGAGCGGCACTTACGATCCCGACCGAATTCGCCGGCGACTAAAGCCGTTCGACCTCAGCAAGATGTATCGAGTGATCCCCGAACACCACCGGAGCACGCCTCTGGGTACAGGCATCGCGCCAAGCCGATTCGGCGATCCGGCCGGCAAGTTCGCCGTACTCTACGCAGCCGACAGCGTGTCCTGCGCGTTCTGGGAAAGTATGGTGCGAGACCGCTTTACCCGCATGAAGCGTCGCAGGCTCTCCAAGCACGAAGTCCAAACACGCCTGGTCGTGACGTTGAGGTCGACTCAATCGGTATCACTCGTGGATCTGCGCAACGACGGTCCGATCCGTATCGGAGCACCGACGGCGGTTGCTCATGACAAGAACCACGCGGCCGGCCGCGCCCTCGCCGCCGCGGTACACGGTACGTTACCCGACGCCGACGGTTTCCTGTATCCGTCGAGGTTCACCGGGCACGCCTGCGTGGCTATTTTCGACCGTGCCATTCGCAAGCTGCAGGCGCTGGATATGACACTCCTTATCACCCATACGAGCTTCTTGGCGGCACTGGATGACTACGAGATCGAACTTGTCGATCCTCCCAAGTAAGACACTACCACCGCCTAAGGCGGTACAGGATACTATCATGTCATTGCAGGAGAGGCCGATGCCTATGATAAAGAAGACTGTCACGGTGACAGAACAACAAGAGAGCTGGATCAAAGACCAGATTCAGAGCGGGACCTATGGCAACGACAGCGAGTATGTGAGCGACCTGATCCGGCGAGATCAGGCCCGCCAGCACAGCAGACTCGAAGCCCTACGCACGGCCTTGGTTCAGGGTGAAGCGAGCGGCGAGCCCAAGCCGTTTCAGGCCTCTGAATTTAAACGGGAATTGAAGAGGAAGCATGGCCGAGATCGGCGCTGAGTTTCGGCTTGAGCCTATGGCCAGATCGGAGCTCGAAGACAGTACGGCGACCGCGTGTGCGTAAGGTGCATTGACGATAGGTATTACCGTTGTCCATACAATCTCCGATATACTGATTCGCTCAGTGAGGAGACAAGTATGGCCGCGCGGTCCCAAACAAAGACGTCGCACCTGAACATTCGTATGAAGCCGGAGGTTAGGGCGAAGATCGAGCTGGCGGCCAACGCATCCGGCAAGTCCGTATCGGATTTCGTCAGAGACGCAGCGACACGCGAGGCAGAGAATACACTGCTCGACCGAACGAGGATCGAGCTCAATCAGGCCGATTGGGAAAGGTTCATAACCGCACTTGATGCCCCGCCCACTAAACACCGGCGCCTGCGTGATTTGATGTCACGCAAGGCCGTATGGGATCGGTAGAAGACACCCCGCTGTCCAGTCAGCGCACCTGCGTCAATTGGCAGTTGATACCTAAATAGTCTCCTAGCCTAAGCGCCTTTCATCTCGTGTTCGCTTGGCCCGAAGTGATCGTCTGCCGGAGGGTCCGGAGCATGACCTTCAACTCCGGCGCATCGCGCGGGACAGGGTGAGCGGCGTCACGCCGTAGATGCCGGCCAAAGCCGTGATCGTGGAACGCTCCGCAGCAACTTCCACCCGCGCATGCGCCACCTGTTCCGGTGTCAAGCTGGGTGGGCGGCCGGGGCGCTTGCCGCGCGCCCTCGCCGCTTCGATGCCGGCCTTGGTCCGCTGGCTGATCAGCTCGCGCTCGAACTCAGCCAGCGCACCCATAATGTGGAAGATCAACTTGCCGCCCGGGGTGGTGGTATCGATGGCTTCCGTGATCGAGCAAAAACCGATACCGCGACGTTCCAACTCCGATATCACGTCGATCAGGTGGGCAAGGCTGCGGCCCAGCCGGTCGAGCCGCCAGACCAAGAGCACATCGCCAGGCTCGAGGGTCGACAGGGCCTTTTTCAATTCGGGACGGTCTGCCCTTCTGCCAGACACGCCATGGTCTTTGAAGATCCGGCTGCAGCCGGCGCGCAGGAGTGCATCTTGCTGCAAGGCAAAATTCTGGTCGTCGGTCGATACCCTGCCGTAGCCGATCCGCATTTCCTGAGTGCGGGGCTGTTCGGAACCATCAAAAACGAACGGTTTTGATAGGTTCTCTCCAGCCCTCGTGTCGCGTGTACTTGCCCACCACTATAGCAATCGTTACCGGTATTTTTCAATGAAAATCCAGTAACGTGCCTCCCTTATGAAGAACCTATCAAAACCGTTCCTTTGTTTTCTATCCACTCGATAGTCAAAAAAAGCCACGGCTCGCCCGCTCTGTCTAGAAACGGAGAGTTGTATTCTGTTGAATTGTTGGACCCGCCAAACCTTTTCCTGAGTAGGCCGCGTCTTCGGCGAGATGGCCTCAACCCATACTGCAACCGCCAGTCATAGGGCAGGCCATGACAGATGAGCCGCTTGAGGCTCCCGGCGACAGCTTTTGGGATCTGGCGGAGCCCCGGCACGGAGCGATCGCCCTGCGGCAATGGTATGGCGACGATGCCGCTGCTGCCGCCCAGAGTTGCGCTGATGCCGCGAAGATAGACAAACGTGACGACGACTATCGTTTCTGGATTGCCGTGTTGGCCCGCCTGAAATCCTGGGACCGCCCGGACCCGCCGCAAGAGGAAATCCCGCCATGCCGGCCCGCAGCCACACGACAGCGCAGCCCGTAACCGCCGATCAGATATACAGGCTGGTCAAGGCGTTTTACGAGATCGAGGATCGCGACGTCCGCGAAGCCGTCATCCGCTTCCTCGAAACCGCGCCTTCGCGGCTGCAAGGACGCGCCTAGTGCGTCACGACGCCGGTACAATGCATGGCGGAGAACCCACCAGGCCTTCCAAGTTGGTAATATGTCTCGGCAAGTCCAAGCGCTCATGCAGGAAGTCGAGAACGTCCCGCTCTTCGGCCTCGCGCAGAATGATGTCATGACTGCCCTCGTGACAGTACAGCGGCCCACGGGCCGCCGGCTGGCTTTGGATCAACACTTCGCAGGAGCGCGCCGCGGGTCGATGAGGGCACCCTGACCAGATGAGAGCCTGCTTCCGGCCAAATCGCTTGGCCGTCCATTCCGCAATCTCCGTCAAGCACTGCTCGACATATCGCGTCAGTCGCCAGGGCTGCACACGCGGGCTCGCTTGATACCCGTTTCAAAGGCACGGCGTATGGCGTCTTCACCGCTGCCGCCAGCGTAGTCGCCACGGTCCGCCTGGTCGAGCGATAGCACAATGCGGGCTTGAATTTCCGTCAGCTCGGCCTGGTGCCGCTCTTGCCGCTCCCGAAGAGCGCGCAGCGCATCCCGCATGACCTCGCTGGCGTTCTTGTAACTGCCGGAGGCCACCCGTTCATCGACCCAACGCTCAAGCTCGGCCGTCAGGGCTATGCTCTTACTGTGCTGGGCGGGCATAACTCCGGTCTCTGTGGCATGAATGGCATCTGACGGAATATAGCGCAGGATGCTATGAATTTCCGCCCGATGTACCAAACACATTTCCCCGCGGCCGGTCGCAGGACCGCCCCGCCCTCTCGTAGCGGCTAGCCGTTCCAAACGCCGGTTGCGGCGGTCTCCCGGACATAGGCGGCGAAGTCCCGCGGCGGGCGGCCGAGCGCGCGTTCCACGCCATCCGCAAGGGATTCGTTACGACCGTCCATGAGGTTGGTGAACAGATACATCACCAGCGCAATGTCCGCGGACGGAACATCATGCGCCTCAAGCAAGGACACGTAGTCTTCCGGGCGCATTTCCCGGTAACGGATCTCCCTGCCACTGGCCTCGGCAATCTCTCCGACCGCCTCGGCAAAGGTCAGCAGGCGAGGTCCGGTTACCTCGTAGAGACGACCGATATGCGCAGCGTCCGTCAGGGCCGCGACCACGACCTCGGCGATGTCGTCGGCATCGATGAACGGCTCCTTCATGCCGCCTATCGGCAAGGCGACCTCGCTGGCCAGCACACTGTCGAAAAGAAAGCTCTCGCTGAAATTCTGCGCGAACCAGCTCGCCCGCACGATGGTCCAGTCGGCGCCGCTGTCTTGCAGCACCCGTTCGGCGCGCTGCGCGTTCTCCTCGCCGCGTCCGGTCAGCAACACCATGCGCCTGACACCCGCTTCCAGGGCCGCCCCGACGAAAGCGCGGATGGCCTCGACCGCCCCGTCGACAGAGAGATCCGGCTGATAGGTGATGTAGACGGCGCTCGCGCCACGCAGCACGGTGGGCCAGGTCGTCGCATCGTTCCAATCGAAGCGTGGCTGCGCAGAGCGCGAGCCGACCCGCACCTCGAGCCCGCGCGCCTCGAGCCGCTGCGCCACGCGACGCCCTGTCTTGCCCTTGCCGCCAAGTAGGAGGATCGGCCCGGTATCCGTAATGTCGTTCATCAACACCTCCGAATATGAGTAATGCTCACATTGCAAAAGATGATACATCCTCATATTCTGTGAGTCAAAGACACTGGCGCGGATGCGTTTGGGAGAAGACCCGA
Organism: Hyphomicrobiales bacterium; assembly: GCA_022360615.1. Taxonomy (GTDB): domain Bacteria; phylum Pseudomonadota; class Alphaproteobacteria; order Rhizobiales; family JAKSCL01; genus JAKSCL01. Next base: position 12,724 of record JAKSCL010000081.1, on the reverse strand, counting down.
TGGCGAGCAGACCACCGGAGGGGCACCGGGCGGCAGAGGCGCAAACGCCACTGCGGCGCAGGCCGAGCCAACGCCGCAGCCGGGAGCGGGTGGAGCGTATGTTGAGCTGCGCCGCGGAGATCATCGCCGAGAAAGGCAGCGACGCCTTGCGCATGAGCGAAGTAGCGCAACTGGCCGACGTCTCGATCGGCTCGCTCTATCAGTATTTCCCGGACAAGAGCGCGATCCTCAGAACCTTGGCCGAGCACTACAACGCCGAGTGCCGCAGATGCGTCGAGGAAGCTCTCGACACGGCGGCAACGATGGATGAGCTCTGTGCGGCCTTCGCCGAGCTCGTGGACGACTACTATGGCCTGTTCCTGGCCGAGCCGGTCATTCGCGATATCCGCTCGGGCACGCTGGCTGACAAGGCGCTCAGGGATATCGAAATCGCGGATAGCCGGGCGAACGGTGCTTTACTGGCCAAGGCCCTGCAGCGGGTCCGCCCCGGGTCCGATCCGGAGGCGCTTCACACCGCCAGCTTCCTGATCATGCATCTGGGCGAGGCGACAATGCGCCTGGCCATATCTCTGGAGCGCCGCAAGGGCGATGCGCTCGTCGCTGCCTATAAACGCATGGCCTTGGCAGAACTCCACAGAGGATGACGGTGGTTGGGTGCCCATCGATCCTCGCACCCGGCGCCTGCCAGGGCTTCACCAAGTCCGCCAGACGCATCGGCTCGTCGCCAGAACATCGCGGCGGCCACGCCTGCATGAAGCGCGATTGCTATGGTGACCGCAGCCGCCCAGTGTTGGCTTCCCATCCGCATCAGGCGGCCCCGTCGAACGCGGCCGGTAGGGTCAGCAGCTTCAGGTGCTCCACGCCGGCATCGCGCAGGCTTTCCATGACCGCGATGATCTGGACCGGCTCCGCCCCGCTATCGGCCTTCAGCCAGACTTGTGGCGCGCCGTCGCCGGTCAAGCTTTCGGCAAAGGCCTTCCGAGGCTGGCCGGCGCGGCCCGGTGGTTGGCGACGACGCATTGCACGTTGCGGCCACGGGTCTTGCCGAGGCACCGACCGCCCGGGGCTTATCCCTCGCGCTCGAAGAAGAACCGCGCGACGTCATGTAGTCGCGGCCCGGTACGGACCAGGGCCGATAGGTGAGCGTTAGAACAGCCATGAGCGCCGCGCCCGTGAGTACGCCAAGCCACAGCACCGGTCCCACGGCCCAGCCGGATTCCAGGATGCAAGCGGCACACGAGAGGCCGAGCAGCATCCAACCGAGGGAACGCAGGGCCAAGGCGCGCCAGCGCGAGGGCGGACCACCGAAGAGATCGCGATGATGCTTGTGCATCGATAGCGCCAACGCCGCGAAGCCGGCCAGGGCGAGGATCGGCGCAGCAAGAGACATCATTCGGCAGCCTCCTGTCGCGGCAGAGACCCCCATGTGGCCTCGTTTCGTGTTTCGGCGCGGTGCCGCCGCCCGGCCCGCAGGGCTGTTGCGGCAAAAACAAGGCCGAAGGCCAGGACCGTCAGATCGAAGCCGGCGAGCTCCCAAACCTCGGCGGGCAGCGTGACGCCAAGATGCCTGTCGGTGGTGAGGGCGTTCACCACCGGCAGGAGGGCGAAGGCCGCGGCGGCGATCCAGAGTTGTTCCACCCACGCTGGCCCGCCGGGACGGACCAAGGCGTGCGACAGCACCACGGCCCACACGATGAACATCGCGTGGGCTTCCCACGCCGCGCGACCTTCGATCCCCACCGGGATCAGGCGGTTGGCCCAGAAATAGGCGGCGATCGCGATCGGCAGGCCGACGATCGTCGCGATGTTCAGGCGCTCGACCAGCCGGAAGCCGAAAGTCTCGCCGATCTTCGCCCGGCGTTTTACGGTCCACAGCACCAGCCCGGCTCCGATCATCGCCGTGCCCATAAGGCCCGACAGAAAGTACAGCCAACGGAGGAGCGGCCCGGCGAACAGGCCCTCATGCAGGCCGAGCAGGATCTGATAAGTCGCCATCGGTGCGGAACGTGGGCCGGAGGCGCGTAGCAATTCGCCCGTCGTTCCATGGAAGGTCAGCACCGTGCGCGCTCTTGTGGGCGTGAGCGGACCGCCCGCGACGACGACGCGCGCGTTGGCGTCGCCCGGATTGTAGATATTGATGAACTGAACCGGACGGGCGCGCCCGTGCACCTCCTCCAGCAGGGGCGCGAGCGGCGTCAGCGACGCGGGCCTGCCGGCGCGTTGCGGTATCTGGTCTCGGTCGAGCAGTTCGTCGAAATAGGTCTTCCGCGCGTTCTCCCCGAACCCATAGCTCGCCGTCACGACTGGCGCCATGTAGAGGTAAGCGAAGAACACCAACCCCGAATATGTGATCATCAGATGGAACGGCAGCGCCAGTACGCTCAAGATATTGTGGGCGTCGAGCCACGACCGTTGTCCCTTGCGTGGGCGAAAGGTAAAGAAGTCACGAAAGATGCGCTTGTGGACGATCATGCCGGTGACGATGGCGACGAGCATGACCATGGCGCAGATACCGACGATCCAGTTGGCGGCCAACGCGGGCAGGTAATGCAGGTCGTAGTGCATGCGGTAGAGAAGCTGCCCGCCGCCGGTGTCGCGGTAGTTGACCGGCTCGCCGGTGGCGACGCTGACATACGCGCGACCGCTCGCCGGGCCCTCCTTGCCGGCGGCCGGCTTGCGCCAGAACAGGCGGACGTCCGAGGTGCGATCCTCGGGCAATCCGATGAACCAGCGTTCGGCGCCCGGCGCCTGGGCCGCAAGGTACTTCAGTCCGGCATCGACGGCCGCAGCCTCCCCCGGCCGCGCTGCGGACGGCAGCGGCCGCTCCGGCTGCATCCAGCGGTCGATCTCGACGTCGAAGTAACCGGCCGTCCCGGTCAGGAACACGAAGAACAATACCCAGCCGACCACCAGCCCGCTCCAGGTGTGCAGCCATCCCATCGTCTGGCGGAAGGCGTTCTTCATGGCATGGGGTTTGCGACCAGAACACCGGTCAACACGCCGCAGGCCGCCGCCGGTCCCAACAGGCCGAGCCACATGCGGCTCAGGGACCGCGCGGCGAAGGCCCACAGAATGGCCAGCGCATAGACGGTGAAGCTGACCAGCAAGCCCGTCAGGACGGCATCGGCCCGGGCCATAGGCAGAACGAGAGACAGGCTCGTCGACACCGCAACCGACAGCACGTAGCCTCCGAACACGGCGGCGGCCAGGCGGGCAAGCAACTCGCCGGCACCATCACGGCGCCTTACCCTCCTAGGGTTGCGGTCAGCATGAAACCGCACGGGCCTCTCCAAGTGCAGTTGCGCGATTCAATGCCGTCTCACGATGGAACGCTCGAGACATGCGCCTCCCGCCTTCCCCTCCCCGGCCGTCCTCTTCCATCGTACATGGCTAGAAGTCGATGCTGGCGGAAAGCGCGATGATTCTCGGTGTGCCTACATACAGAACCCGTGAACTCCCGGCGAATGTCGTCCAGTAGTCCTCGTCGAGAATATTGTCCACAGAGGCGCGGATTGTGACCCGTCGATCTCCAATTTCCCGTTCATACCGCGCGCCGATGCTGTAGATCTGATGACTGGAGAGCTTCAAGGTGTTGTCGTTCGAGGTAAACTGGCTGCCGGTATGGGTGGCGCGAAAACTGAGCGTCAAACCCGGAAGCGGTTCCGGATCCCATTCGATCCCCAACACGCCGGATAGACGGGGCACGCCTGCGCCGTCGTTGCCGTCGAACTCCCCGTCTCGCGTTTTTGTGAGCTCGCTGTCGATGTAGGCGATTCCGCCAAGCACCCGCAGGCTCGGAACCACTTCTCCAAATACATTGAGCTCGATGCCGCGATTGCGCTGTTCGCCGTCTATGGAGAACCGATTGCTGCGGTCCGTGAAGCCGCTCGGGCGCTCTATCTGGAAAAACCCTGTGGTAATCCCCAAAGCGCCGGCATCATACTTGGCGCCAAACTCGAACTGCGTCGTTTTATTGGGCGGGAATGACTCGCCCGCGTTTACCGCCGTGTCGGGCGCAGTCTCTCCCTGCTCCAGGGACTCGATGTAGTTTCCATACAAGGAAACGGACGGCCAGGGTTTGACGAGAAGGCCGAGCGCGGGCGTGATCGCCGATTCATCATATTGGTCCGTGCGCTCGCCCGTCGTGGTGTCGAAGCTTTTGCTTTGGACGTTTTGATGGCGAATGCCGACCGTGAACAATGCCCGGTCCTCAAAGAAACCCAGCGTATCGGCAATCGCTATCGACTGGTTCACGGTCTCCGATTCTTTGGGCACATTCTCGCTAAGCGGAGCGAAACTGGGAGGAGGAACGAAGACCGGATCAAAAATGTTGGAGCTCACGGAGAAGCCAGGAATGCTTCCACGAGCAAAGCGCCCCTCGGCTCCGCTCCTCAATCCCTGCAATGAAACGCTATGGGAGATCTGCCCCGTCTCGAAATAGCCGCTTACGCCTGTGACACCCGAGTATTGCGTCTCTTCTTCACGTCGCAGTTGGCCGATTTGCGAGAAGTCGCCCGAGCTATCCAGGCCCAGCCCAATGGTGCGAACCAGGGACTGCTCGAAATACGAAGCTCCAACGGCGCCGTGGAGCGTCCAATTTTCCGCAAGGTCGTATTCCATACGCAAAAGACCTCGGGCGAACTCCGTGTCCTCGTTTTCCCAAGGTTGTTGGATCGCATCTTTCGTATCGGGCGCATCGGGAATCTCCGAGACAAGGAATAGCTGATTCCCGCCAAACAGTTCCTGATTGGAATAATTGAGAACGAGGCTCGCCCTAAATTCGTCCGCATCGAAATCGAGCGCCAGGCTTGTATCGATCAGCTCCTCGTCATTGTTTTCAATGGTTGCTTCGCCTTTACGATAGCTGCCGCTGAAGCGTGCGCCGAATTGATCATCTGCTCCAAATCGGCGACTGACGTCTGCCCGAGCGCCAAAGCGGGATTCCGCTTCGTAATCTGCAGTCAGCCGCGTGATGGAATCTTCGAGCGGCCGCTTCGGGACAAGGTTCACGGTCCCGCCCACCGTTCCGACCGTTCCCGAGAGAAGGGCATTGGCGCCTTTGAAGACCTCGACCCGTTCCAGGGACCCTACGGTTGACTGTCGCCGGTGAGCGAGGCCCGGTATGCCGTCGTAAAGCTCCGCACCATTTCCTCCCGTGTTGAACCCGCGAATGGAGAACGTCTCTGAGCCGCCTCGGCTCGGGTTGGCCAAACGCACCGAGGGATCATTGACAATGACATCCGCGACGGTTCTGGCGTGCTGATTCTCGATCAGTTCGGCGGTATAGCTCGTCATGCTGAAGGGCGTATCGAAGACGTCTTGATTGCCCAAAAGGCCGACGCGCCCGCCGCTTGCGACCTGTCCCCCTGCGTATGCAGGTGGGAGGTTGCCGATCTGCGCCTGACGCGGCGGGCCGGCGCGGCCTTCCACGATGATCGGATCAAGCATGATCGCGCCGTCGTCGTCTTGTGGTCCGGGCCTTTCGATCGCGACCGTCGATCCCGAAACGGTGTAACTAAGACCGCTGCCGGCGAGGAGGCGGCGGAGGGCTTGCTCGCTGGTCATCGTACCGCTCACGGCAGGGGACACGACGTCCCGCGCAAGCTTCCCGTTGACGGTGACCTGAACGCCGGACTGCCGGCCGAAGGCGACCAGAGCATCCGTCAGCGGCTGCGCCGGAATGTCGAAGCGTCGTTCCGACTGCAGTTGCGCTATCGTCGGCGTCGAAGCCGCCGCTTGCGCGGCCCAGCTCGGCGCCGCTGCAAGCGCGGACGCCGGAGCCATCGCCACCATCAAAGTACTCGCAAGAACCCTTCGCCGATTGCCGCCGCGAATCCGCGCCAGTGCCCCCATCACCACTGTCGATCTCCGTCCTATGCCGTGATGCCAATTGCGAAAACGCGCAATCGTTCTTTTGAGAATGCGACGCAATCGCGCTTCTATAGACGGAACGCTGGTGGGGACGGATTTTCTCTAAAAAGTCCTCTGGGCCGGAGAGCCGATTGATTCTCCGCGGCTTTTCATGACGCCGAGACGATGACGACCCAAGGCGTGATGCGCCGGACGACGGCGTTCTGGGCACGCGCAATGCCCCGAAGCGCCTCGACGGGATCGGCCAGATTGTAGACGCCGGTAACCGGCTGCGCGGCAAGCACCCCGTCCGCGACGATGATCTTGCCGGCATAGTAGCGGCGGAGCCCGTCCACCACTGCGCCGAGGGGCTCGTCGCGGGCGATGAGCTGGTCCCGGCGCCAGGCGGCGATCCGGTCGACCGGACCGTCGCTTCGTTCGGCGCGGCCCGCCCAGCTCACCCGGACCGATTGGCCCGCGGTCAGGGTCTCGGCCACGGGCGGGACGGCGGTCACATGATCGACACGCACCGAACCGTGCTCAACGGCGACGTCGGCCCCCTCATCGCCGCGGTGGACGCCAAAGCCGGTGCCGAGGACGGTGACGTCGACGGTTTGGGTCGAGACCTTGAAGGGGCGCTCCGCTTGCGGCGCGACCTCGAAGAAGGCTTCGCCGGCGAGGAGGCGGATGCGGCGTTCGCCGGGCGCGTAGGCGACGGCGATGGCGCTTTCCGGCGCCAGGGTCACGGTGCTGTCGTCCGGGAGGCGTATCGTTCTGGTTTCCGCCGTATCGGTCGCATAATCCGCCCGCAGGTTCAGCAACAGATCCGGTCCGACGACGAGAGCCAGCAGGCAGGCCGCAGCGGCGATCCCACCGAACCTTATGGCTTTTCGACGGCCGATGCGTCCGGCCGCGGGCTGGCCGTTGACGGTGGAGCGCCCTGTTCGGTTGACCGTCGAGCGCTTGTCACTCGCTTTGTCGCCGTCGGTTTCGCCGCGCAGCTCAGCCAGCAGTGGCTTCCAGCGATCCGCATGGACTGGCGTCGCCTTGCCCATCGCATTCGACGCCCGTTGCATGGCTTCCCAGGCGGCTGCGTTGACCGGGCTCTTGCGGAGCCAGGCCTCGAATTCGCGCCGCCGTGCGGCATCTTCCGGGTCGTCCTTGAGCAGGATCAGCCAGTCCGTCGCCTCCGTCGAGGCCCGTTTCCGGATTGGGTCCGTGTTCCCAGCCATTCCCTTCCCTTAGCCTCGCTCCTGCCAGGAAAGAATGTCCCTGATGTGCGGGCACAGTTCGAGACGCGTTCTATTGACGAAACGCATGGCAGGCGATCTTTTCTACACGTTTCTCAAGTATGGGCGCGTTCATGGCCATCCGAGCCGCTCTTTGCAATGCTGGACGGCGTCAGCAACCAGCCGGTGAGCGAGCGGAAGGGAAATACCCAGGACGGCCGCTATTTCTCTGAGCTTGGCGTCGCCGAAACGATGCATCTCAAAGGCTATGCGCGTGCGCTCCGGCAATTCCGCCAAGGCCTGCATGACGAGCGCGTATTCGTCCCTGTAGAGGGCCACGGTTTCCGGCGTGGGGATGGCATCTGGGCAGGCGCCGGCGGCTTCTTCGCAATCGTCGTCGGTGATGAGCTGGCTTTCGCGGACCATGCGCCGTTTGCCATCGAGCGCCAGGTTGCGAACGATCCGGTAGAGATAGCCGGTCGCGTCCTCCAGGAGCCGGCCCTTGGAGGCTTTATCGAAGCGGAGCCAGGCCTCCTGGACGAGCTCCTCCGCCTGTGCCCGACTCCCGACGATGCCGCTCGCATAGTTCACGAGCGCGCGCCGATGGGTCATGAACAGGCCGAGAGTCGTCGTATCCTGGCGCAACGCCCCGAGTTCCTCCTGGACCGGCACGGACATGATCGCCGGGTTTCAGAGCGTTGAGCGTCACGCGGGCGGCCTGATCCAATTGCGAGTCATTCTCAGGCATCATTAGTTGCCAAGCGCTTCTTCTGCAATACATCTTTCGCGAGCCGACCCGTCGGGGCAGGTCGATGCCGACCGGCTGCCGGGGATAACCAAGGCCCGAAGCCTTGGCCGCGCGCGCCATTGAGGCTCCTATCGATTTCCGCCGTCTCGGCTTCCGCGACTGCCACGATAGGATCCCCTTCACCGCAGGCCCTCCGGCGCGCCAGGGAGCCAGATCCAGACATCAGCTTCATCCGGCCTTTTCGAGGCGGGACGCTCAGAAGTCATCTTTCACCCTCGTCGTTCCCGTACGGACGGATTTCGGGAGCAGGGTGAGCTTGTCGCGCTCCAGTGACAGGTACCGCGTCAGCGTCGTCGGTTCGGCCTCGAACAGGCGCAGCCCGACGATGGCAGCCACCTCGAAGGCCGCACCGATGGAGGAGCCCATTTTGCCCTTTTCGATGCGGTGGACGAGGCCGCGGGAAACCCCGGCGCGTTCGGCGACATCGGCGATTGTCAGGTCGCGCTCGACGCGCGCGTTGTGGATCATCAGCCCGAGAAGCTCTGCGGCTTCGCGGGCATACCGGGAATAGCTTCTTTGCGCGGGCTTCGCCATCGGCCTTTATATATTCCATAAATAGATCACAAAGCATATTAATGATCCATTTATGGAATGAGATGATGCCCTGGGTACGGGGACACCAGGATAATTGCGCATAGGCTGATCTGGTTGCGCTTAGGCCGCATGACTGCGCATAGAAGTCGAGGTAGATGCGACTGCAGTAAGCAGCGCCACTGCTGTTGCCGAATTGGGAGCGCGCGGCCGGTACTGTCGAACCGTGTCAATGCGCCACGAGGAGAATAATGACCCGAACTGCGCCATGCTCACCGGGTCTGGCTTCTAAGGCCCGGGTTCTTCAATGAAAGCAGCCTGAACCGCCCTGGGCTTGCGGGAGGCTGACTGGTTTGAGTCACGCCACCCTGCGACCGCTCCTACCGAGCCCGTGGGGCAGGCTCGCATCCCCTAGCAGGCTGTTGATTTTCGCCCAGCCTCGAACACACTAATCGTTTAAAGCTGGAATTATCGGCCAAAATCGTCGATATAAGGCCATTTATCGCCCTTACGGGCCCTGGTGGCAGGGTTTCCCCGCCATCAGAGCGGACTATCCCTGTAACGCCCTCAGTCGAGTCAGGTTCCAGCCAATCATCGTCAGCATGAATACGCTGTTCACTTTCGATAAACCGCGGACTTTCATCTGCCTGATCAGACCCACTGACTTACCCCAGCCAAACGGTTCTTCTACCCGCTTCCTGCTCCGCTGGCTGCTCTGGTAGCCAGAATGCCGACTGGTCCGACTATCGATGGCAGAGCCACCACTATGGTTGTCGTTCCTGGCAACATGGGGCGTTATATTCATGGCTCTGCACTCCTCCACGAACCCGGCGGTATCATAGTTCTTGTCTGCACCTACAGTGCGCCTCTTCATACCGGGAAGGTCCGCCAGCAAGTCCGCCGCCACTTCCCGTTCAGCTTTGCCGGTAGCGAGACTGGCTGCCGCTTTAACAATCAGGCCGTTACGGTTTTCCATCACAGTATGGCCCATATACGACAGCCTGGCTTCTTTACCGGGGCCTTTCTTAGCCATCCGCGCATCGCCGTCCGTCTTCGACTCATGGGTGGCATTACGGCGTTTTTCACCGTGAAAATTCGCTTCGCTGTTGCGGCCACCGCCCGCTGGAGGGTCGCTATCATCATCCTTGCGGCGATAACTCTTTTGCGAGGCCCAAGCTTGAATCAGGGTGCCGTCTACGCTGAAGTGCTCGTCGGATAACAGCTTGCGCTTACGGGCCAGGCTGACGACCTCTTCAAACAACGCCGTAACCACATCGTTTTCCAGCAGTCGATCCCGATTGATACTGAAGGTTGAGTGATTCCAGACCGTGTCATCAATCGTCAAGCCGACAAACCATCGATACAGAAGATTGTAATTAATCTGCTCAACCAACTGCCGTTCACTACGGATGCTGTACAGTACTTGGAGCAACTGCGCCCTGATAAGACGTTCTGGCGGAATGGACTCCCTGCCGGTGTCGCAATATAGGCTGCTGAACAGCCAGTTGAGGTTCTTCATCGCCTCATCCAGGAGCGCTTTGATCGACCTCAGCGGGTGATCGGCTGGAACGAACGATTCCAACTGCACCGTTGTAAAAAGCGACTCCTGAAAAACATCCGCACCGCGCACTAAACCGAAATCCTCAATGAGTTATAGTTTTCCGTATTGTATCTGACCCGGTATTTACAGGCGACAAAATCAACAGCCTGCTAGGGCACGGCCAAAGCATGCCGGTGGACCGGCAGAATTTGCCCATCGGCACCGCCAGGATCCTTGGCTGATTGCAGCGATACGGCGCAATTCCAAGGGGCTCCGGCCTATCCAAGGTTGTTCATGCACGTGGCACAAACCTTGCTGCCTTTCGATGGTTGTTAGGGGACAGACAGGAGGATGCCATGCAGATCAACGGTGCAACCGACAGCCTTGCAGCGATGTTGGCCCAGATACGCCAGCAGCAGGAGCCGCAACCGGCGACGGCCGAAGCCGCGAAGGAAGCCGCGCCGGCATCACCGGACGCACCAACGACACAGAGGTCAAAAGCGGAAATCCTGCAGGACATCGCGGGCCGCTACGATGTTCGCTCAATGACCTATCAAGAAATTCAGGACTTTTCTAACGAGCTGTTGGATGCAGGCCTGATTACTACCCTGAATCACCTTCTCATCACCACGCCCCCGATCCAACCGGGCGAACCTTTTGTCGATCCGGGCGATAAGAAGTTCGATGTCCTTGGGCGCGTGGAGGCTTTCTTGGCCTTTAGCCGTGAAGACAACACACCAGGGGCCGTCCGGGAGATGGAGAACCTGGCCGGCCTTCTAAAGTCGATGGAAGATCTTCGCAGCGGCGAGAGGATCGAAGGCGTCGACCTTTATGCTTGAAGCAGCCCCTGGGCCAGGGGCTGCTGCATGGCCGACGCTACAGGATGGTGAGTCTATCGCTTAGCGTGTTAAAGGGGGCATTGATCGAAGTGTTCTGATACTGAAAGAGGCCACCTTGCGCCCCAGAGACATCGAAATACCGGTACCAGCCGACGACCGTCTGTCCGGGGGAGCAATCACCAAGGAAACCACCCACGTTGCATTTTCGCTCGTTCAAGACGTTGGCCGAAGTGGGCAGCACTGCGCCATTCATGCGCGCGACTATACTATTGCCGTAACCGATTTCGATCACGAGCACGAACATCTGCGCGCCCCCGTGGTTGAAGCCGCTGTTGAATGCGCCATCACTGACGATAACCCATGCGTTCCCCGAATCACTGGACCGGACCCCGCGGATCTGGGCATAGGTCAAGGGCGGCGCCGGCGCCCGCAGCGCAGCCGGCTCACTGGACGCAAGGTCCAGACCCTCGGGCACAGGGATCAAGGGCAACTCAGGCGCTTGAAGCTCTGTAAAGACCTGGGACTTTGCTTCGGGCGCCCAAGCGTCTTGCGACGCTGCTGCATATATCGCCAACGATGTTAGAAGAGCAATTGCCGGAAAAATACAAACCTTAGATAATATATTCATAATAAAATTCCTTTAGAAAAATTTTATCCGATTAACCAATATCGATTATGAAAATAAAGCAAATTCAGAATCCGAAGCGATTCAAATATTATGAATATATATTTCGATTCTTTTGCGACCAGTGGGAGAGCGGAGAAGCCGGCCTCCAGTTTCGAGCAGTCCACTAATCCGCCCACCTGGGCTCATCCAGCAGGCTCCAACTCGTTGGTAAACGAAAAATGGGAACGAGTATCAGCCATCGCGGAAACAACAAGCAGGCATAGACAGCACGATTGACCGTCAAGAAATTAACACTTCAACGGCGGCAAGATCCGACAGCAACAATTGGGCGGGAAGAGTCAAGAGGGCCACGCAGCTTGCGAGCCTTTGTCAGACAGGCAGTGCGATCTGCCACGAAGTTGCCCGCAAGGTCGATAACACCATTCTCAACCGCCCATTGGTTCCAGGCAAAACGGCGGCCCAGTCCCGCCTGCGCCTCATTCGGAAATCGCTTGCCGCCGGCGATATACCCCCACGAGGAATCCCCAAAGCGCACGTTGTCCCAACGACTGTGGCGGCCTTCAAGCGCGGTGCGCTCGATCCGCAGCGCCCTGAGCAACAGGTCCGGATGACTACCGGCGAGCCACCAGAGCTCCCACTGCTTTGAGGCCGGACAGAAAAAGCAGGCACTCTTCAGCGGCACGGCAAGACCTTCTTCGAGAATAACCTTGATGCAGGTTTCGCGCGTCCAGCCGAGTGTCTGCAGCGGAAAGACGTAACGAAAGTTCTCATCCTCGTTGGTCGCTCGCCGACGCCGGCGTGTATCGGCCGGCCCAGCATCGTATCCGATCAACTTTATGGGTTTCAGTCCCGCCGCCCAGGCTGCCAGTGCGGGTTGCCAGCCATCGCGTTTGTTAGGCCCGCGACTGACGCCCTTCAAGAACTGATCTTGCGCCGTCGCTTTCCACTTCACCGAGCAGCTATGCAGACCGAAGGCAAGCGAGGGCAGTGTCTCATTGACAAGGCAATTGCCTTCCAATGTCCCGTAACCGATCCGAGGTGAGGGTTTGTATTTTACCCAGGTCACCGCAGGCGCTCCCCAGCTTGCCAGCCAAGCGTCCATAGAGCGGACGTACTCGTAGGTCTCAGGTTTCTCGCCCCCCGTATCAGCAAACATCACCAGGTGGGGGACGATACCTTCACGTTTCATCGCGATCAGCTTGGCCGTGGAATCCACGCCGCCGCCGTAACAGACGATGACAGGCGCTCCATCGAGGGGTATGCCCAGGGGTTGCCTCTTCGAAGGCACCTTGGATCGAG
>JAKSCL010000079.1 GCA_022360615.1 Hyphomicrobiales bacterium | reverse complement strand
TTTGGCGTGCTTTTCCAACGGTGCGCGGAGACTCTGAGCGTCAAGCCCGGGTGGCCGTTCCCGCCCACGCCGCAATGACGAAACGGCGCACCCGCACCGGCTTTCCATCCGCGGCAGCGGTCTGCTGAACCATTGACCATGCCGCTTTCCAGTGGCGCCACACGTCAAAAGCAAATGCCTTTGCCTGTCGGAGCACGATCCTCATTTTCTCCGAACATGCGATCTTTGCACTCGGTCCTTAATTGAGGGCTCTTTCTAGAACAATTTCCAAAAACAACTCGAAAATCTTGATAATCGCGGAAAAATTTTCAATCTCTGCGTTTTAAGACGGAGCTTGAGAAGCATGCCCGAACCGAAGCCCTCAGAAGTCATTGTCGTGGAAACGGATGGCCAGACGCAACGGCTGGAAGCCCTTGAGGGCTGGCGGCTGATGGAGATCCTGCGCGACTATAAGATGGGGGTCGAGGGGCTTTGCGGCGGCGCCTGCGCCTGCGGGACGTGCCACATCGAGGTTGCGCCCGAATGGATCGAACGTCTCCATCCACCGCGGGATGAAGAGCTCGATCAGCTCGATGAGGTCCCGAACGCGTCGGACGCGTCGCGTCTCTCCTGCCAGATTATATGGTCGGATGCGCTTGATGGCTTGACCATCCGTATCCCGGAGGCGTGAAGCATGCGCCATTTCCCGGTCTTTCTCGATCTTGCCGGCCAGCGCGTTGTTGTCGTGGGCGCCGGTGAGATCGCGGTTGCAAAGCTCCGGCTGCTCCTGAAGACGGAAGCCGATATCATGGTTGTCGGCGTCGAGCCCGATGACATTGTCATCCGCTGGGCGGATGAAGGACGCCTTACCCTTTTCGCGCGCGCGCTTGGTGCTTGCGATGTCCTGAATGCGCGGATTGTCTATGCCGCGACAGGCGATGACGCGCGTGACGAAAACGTCCGGGCGATTGCGCGAAAAGCTGGCGTTCTCGTCAACACGGTCGATAATCTGGAAGCATCCGATTTCATCACGCCGGCGATTGTTGACCGCGATCCCGTGACGGTCGCGATCGGTACCGAAGGCGCGGCTCCCGTGCTTGCCCGCCGCATTAAGGCTCAGGTGGAGGAACAGCTTTCGCCGAACCTCGGCACGCTTGCCCGCCATGGCGGCGCGTTCCGCAATCGGGCCGAAGAACTGCCCATGGGCCGTCCGCGCCGCGATTTCTGGACGCGCTATTACGATACGTCCGGGCCGGAGGCGCTTGAGAAGGGTGGTGAAGCTGCGCTGGAGGCGACGCTTGAAACGCTCCTTAATGAGCAGCTTCACACGCCTGAAGATGACGGCCGCGTCGATCTGGTCGGCGCAGGCCCGGGTGACCCAGAGCTTTTGACGCTCAAGGCGCGGCGTCTCCTGCATGAAGCCGATGTGGTCATCTACGACCGGCTCGTGGGCGCGGGCATTCTGGAACTCGCCCGCCGGGAGGCGGAGCTCATCGAAGTGGGCAAGGTCCCGGGCGGTCCCTCCTGGAAGCAGGGTGCGATTAACGCGCTTCTCATCGAAAAAGCGTCCGAAGGCGCCCATGTGGTCCGGCTCAAATCGGGCGATCCGCTGATTTTCGGACGTGCGGACGAGGAGATCGAAGCGCTGGAGGAGGCGGACATTTCCTGGTCGGTTGTGCCGGGGATATCCTCGGCAATCGCCGCCGCTGCCTCAACGGGCGTTTCCATGACCCGCCGCGGCCGCAACCAGGCGGTCACGCTCCTGACGGCCCATGACGCCAACGGTTTTTCGGAACTCGACTGGCGCAACCTCGCCGCTGAGAATTCCGTTTTCGCGATTTACATGGGCGTGCGCGCTGCCCGTTTCGTCCAGGGCCGTTTGCTGCTCCACGGCGCTCGGGGCGGCACGCCCGTCACCGTCGTTGAAAACGCATCGCGCCCCGAAGAAATCACCGTCTCGGGTACGCTTTCCAATCTGCCGCAGGTCCTTGAGAGCGCCGGTATCAAAGGTCCCGCCATTATCTTTGTCGGTCTTTCGCCCGCCCGTGCCGTTCAAGCTACGCCGGAGCTTGCCCCGAGAGCCATTGTTGGAGCCATGTCATGAGCCGTAAAAAGGGTCCGCAAATCCTCACCGCCAATGATTTCCTCTCCGGGGACATCGTCTACTGGACCGGGGGGCGCTGGTCTCGGGTGCACAACGAAGCCCATGTCTTTGCCGACAGGGACGAAGCCCAGGCGTCCCTTGCGGCGGCCGAAGACGATGAAGCAACGGTCGTCGGCGCCTTCCTCGCTGTCGTTGCACTTGACTGCAACGGAAGGCCCTTGCCGAACCACTACCGGGACCGCATTCGCGCAACCGGCCCGACCATCCGCTACGGTAAGGCCGCAGCGGCCGACCACGCGCTTCGCCAAACGGGATAAGCCCAAATGTATCAATATGATGCCTTCGACCATCAGCTTGTCCAGGAGCGGGTGGCGCAGTTCCGCGATCAGGTGCAGCGGCGTCTTGACGGTTCGCTGACGGAGGAGGAGTTCAAGCCGCTCAGGCTGATGAACGGTCTCTATCTGCAGCTTCACGCCTATATGCTTAGGGTCGCCATCCCCTATGGTACGCTCAACGCGCGGCAGATGCACCGGCTTGCCGATATCGCAGAGAAATACGATCGCGGCTATGGGCACTTCGCCACGCGCCAGAACATCGAATTCAACTGGCCGAAGCTGGAGGATGTGCCGGACATTCTCGACGATCTGGCCGAGGTCGAGATGCATGCCATCCAGACCTCGGGCAACTGCATCCGCAATGTGACCTCGGATGCGTTCGCGGGCGCCGCCGCCGATGAAATCGAGGACCCGCG
>JAKSCL010000125.1 GCA_022360615.1 Hyphomicrobiales bacterium | reverse complement strand
TCGGCCTGATCTTCGGCGGCATCGATTTTTCAAACGTCATGCTGGTTCTCAAGGGCGAAGGCCCGTTCCCCAACGCCGAAGCGGCCGCCGATGCGGGCGCGGTGACGATGAATGTCGGTCTCTTCATCAACGCCATCATCAGTTTTCTGATTGTCGCCTGGGCGCTCTTTCTCGTCGTGAAAGTGATCAACCGGCTGAAGCGGGAGGAAGCAGAACCCAAAGAGGAGGCGCCAGCGGAACCGCCGCGCCAGGAAGTGCTGCTTGAGGAAATTCGCGACCTGATGAAGAAGCAAGCGGCCAGCTGACCGGCCGCGGGACAGCGGCCGTTTCAGCCCCCTTTTTGGGAGTAAGGGTCCGACATCTTCCAACCTCGCCCAGAGAAGCGGTTGAAGGCTGCGTCTCGAAGGGTGGGCCGCACGCACCAAAGCCTTTGTCCATGCTTCGAGACGCGTTCTAAAGAACGCTCCTCAGCATGAGGGCGCAACACCTTAAGGCCTGACCGTAATGGTGCGCGGCTTGCGATGCTCTAGACCAGCATTCCCATCGGGTTTTCGATGAGCTGCTTGAAGGCGGAGAGGAGTTCCGCTCCGAGCGCGCCGTCGACGGCGCGGTGGTCGGTCGAGAGCGTCACCGTCATAATGGTGGCGGTTTGAAGCGCACCGTCCTTGACGACGGGGCGCTGCTCCCCTGCCCCGACCGCGAGGATCGTCGCGTGCGGCGGGTTGATGACAGCGGAAAAGTCCCTGATGCCGAACATGCCGAGGTTCGAGACCGCAGTCGAACCGCCCTGATACTCATGCGGCAGCAGCTTGCGTTCGCGGGCCCGCTTGGCGAAGTCCTTCATTTCATTGGCGATGGCCGCAAGGCCCTTTTGCTCGGCCTTCCTCACCACCGGGGTAATCAGCCCGCCTGGGATGGCAACCGCCACGCCCACGTCGGAATGCTTGTGGAGAAGCATGCCGCTTTCGGTCCAGGTGGCGTTGGCATCGGGCACCGCCTGAAGCGCCAGCGCCAGCGCCTTGATGATCATGTCATTGACCGAGACCTTGTAGGCCGGCTTCTCGTCCTTCACCGGCGCCGCCTCGTTCACCTGCTTTCTGAGGGCAAGAAGCGCATCGAGTTCGCAATCGACAGTCAGATAGAAATGGGGAATGGTCGATTTCGCCTCGGTCAGGCGCTTGGCGATCACCTTGCGCATATTGTCGTGCGGGACGACCTCGTAGGTGCCCTCTTCAAAGAGCTTCATCACCTGTTCGACCGGCATCGCTTGCGGAGCGGCAGGCGCGGGCCCGGCAGCGGGTGCCTGAGCGGCCGGTGCGGGCGCTGTCTTGCCAGTGCCTTCTGAAAGCGCCTTTTCGATATCGCGCTTGACGATGCGGCCATGCGGCCCGGAACCTTTGAGCGCGGAAAGATCGAGCCCGCTCTGTTTCGCCAAGCGCTTGGCAAGCGGCGAAGCAAAGACGCGCGGACCGGCGGAGCCGTTGGCCGCAGGTACGGGAGACGGCGCTGGCGGCGGGGCGGATACCGTGGCGGCCGGTGTGTCTGCTGCCGGAGCACGTGCCGCTTCGGCGGCGGGGGCCGGAGCGCTGCTTCCGCCGGACACGTCAATCGCGCTTGCATCCTCGCCGTCTTCCAGAAGAACGGCGATCAGCTCGTTCACCTTCACGGCGTCGGTGCCTTCCGGAATCAAGATCTTGCCGACCGTGCCCTCGTCGATCGCTTCCACTTCCATCGTGGCCTTATCGGTCTCGATTTCGGCAATCACATCGCCGGAGGAGACGGTATCGCCTTCCTTTACCATCCATTTGGCGAGCTTGCCCTCTTCCATGGTGGGCGAAAGCGCGGGCATCAGAATATTGATGGGCATGGCGTCTCCTCGGGCCTTTCCTTGGCCGTCCTTGGGCCTTTGTTCTCGAACTTGTTCAAATGGTTGATCATCATGCCGCAAGCGTCCTGCCAAAGGAGCGGGCCTGAAGCCTCTGCGATGTGAAATCGACAGGTGTCCATTTTGTAAGACGGCGTTCGATCCGCTCCGCGTCCGTCTCGCCGTCATAAACGACTTCGGATGGCTCGCCGCCGAAGGCCCGATCGAGCAGGACCCCGACGGTGTTGAGGGTCGCGCGCTTCCCGTCATCACGCCCGATGACGGCAGCAAGGTATACGCCGCAGCGGCGGCAAAGCAGAAAATCGGCCGTCCGCGCACCGAAACGATAGCGCTCAATCGAACGTGCATCACCTTTAATGAGAAGCGAACCTTCCGGATCGGAAAGGGCCTTCACACCGTGGCGGCGGCAAAAGGAGCAGGCACAGGCACGCAAGGGCCTATCAGCGGCGGTCAGCGCCGTCTCCATGCGGACGGAGACACTGCCGCAATGGCATCGGCCTTCATGGGCTGCCATGGCCTCGCTTATCCCGCGTATGTGACGGCCTTCACCGCCTGGACAACCTCGGCGACAGTCGGCAGCGCCAATTTCTCAAGGTTCGCCGCATACGGCATCGGCACGTCCTTGCCGGTGATGCGCGCAACCGGCGCATCGAGGAAATCGAAAGCCTCCTCCATGATCCGCATACCGATCTCGGACGAGACACCGCATTGCGGCCAGCCCTCTTCGACGGCCACGCAGCGGTTCGTCTTCTTCACGCTTTCAATGACGGTCGCGATATCCATCGGGCGGATGGTGCGCAAATCGACGACTTCGGCGGAAATGCCCTCGCCCGCCAGCTCGTCGGCGGCTTTCAGCGCATAGGTCATGCCGATGCCGAAGGAGACGATGGTGACGTCGCTGCCCGCGCGCTCGATTTTCGCCTTGCCAATCGGAAGGACGAAATCATCGAGCTTGGGAACCTCGAAGCTGTGGCCGTAAAGAATCTCGTTTTCAAGGAAGATCACCGGGTTCGGGTCGCGGATCGCGGCCTTCAGCAGCCCCTTCGCGTCCGCCGCCGAATGCGGCTGGATCACATAGAGACCCGGCACGCTCGAATACCAGGCCGCATAATCCTGGCTATGTTGGGCGGCGACGCGGGCGGCCGCGCCGTTGGGCCCGCGGAAGACGATCGGGCAGCCCATCTGGCCGCCCGACATATAAAGCGTCTTGGCCGCCGAATTGATGATCTGGTCCATGGCCTGCATGGCGAAGTTGAAGGTCATGAATTCAACGATCGG
This sequence comes from Hyphomicrobiales bacterium, assembly GCA_022360615.1. Taxonomy (GTDB): domain Bacteria; phylum Pseudomonadota; class Alphaproteobacteria; order Rhizobiales; family JAKSCL01; genus JAKSCL01. The sequence continues at coordinate 1,639 of JAKSCL010000125.1, read as the reverse complement.
CCGCAAGCCCGCCATGGCTGCGCCGACGCCGAGGCCGGCAAAGCCATGTTCGGTGATCGGCGTATCGATGACCCGCCTCTCGCCGAATTCGTCCAGCAAGCCCTGCGTGATCTTATAGGCGCCCTGGTATTCGGCCACTTCCTCGCCCATGACGAAGACGTTGCCGTCGCGGCGCATTTCTTCAGCCATGGCGTCGCGCAATGCCTCGCGCACGGTCATAGTGATCATTTCCGTTCCGGCGGGGATATCCGGATCGGCAGCCGGTTCGCCGACGGGCGGCGTGGTCGTCGTCGCAAGCGCGGGGGCCGGTTCGGGAGAAGATGCGGGCGGCGCTTCCGCCGCCGCGGGAGCGGGCGCCGCGGCCGGGGCGGCCGAACCGTTTGCGGAAATCGCGCTCGCGTCCTCGCCATCGCCGAGGAGAACCGCGATTGGCGTGTTCACGGCCACCTGCTCGGTGCCCTCTTCAATCAGGATCTTGCCGACCGTGCCTTCGTCGACGGCCTCAACCTCCATCGTCGCCTTATCGGTCTCGATCTCGGCGATCACATCGCCGGATGAGACGGTGTCGCCTTCCTTGATCATCCATTTTGCGAGTTTGCCTTCCTCCATGGTCGGCGAAAGGGCTGGCATCAACACTTCAATGGGCATCTACGGTCCCCGGCGTTTTTCGGGCGGCTTGACGCGCCGCTTTTTAAGGTTTCGTTTCAAATCGCAATCGGGCTCGGCAAACAGATCTCACCCGCGATCAGACTTGGACCAGGATGTCGGTCCACAGTTCGGATGGATCGGGCTCGGGATCGTTCTGGGCGAACTCGGCCGATTCGTTGACGACGGCGCGGACACCTTTATCGATCTCCTTCAGCGATTCCTCGCTTTCAGCGCCCGTTTCGATGAGGCGCCGCTTCACCTGTTCGATGGGGTCGTGTTCGGAGCGCATTTTCTGCACTTCGTCCTTCGTGCGGTATTTCGCCGGGTCGGACATGGAGTGGCCGCGATAGCGGTATGTCAGCATCTCAAGAATATAAGGCCCTTCGCCGGAGCGCGCATGTTCCACCGCCTTCGAGCCGGCGGCGTAAACCGCACGGACATCCATTCCGTCCACCTGCTCGCCCGGAATGTCGAAGGACTGGCCGCGCTGAGAAAGGTCCGTCGTCGAGGACGCCCGTTCGATGCTCGTCCCCATGCCGTATTTGTTGTTCTCGACGATGTAAACGACGGGCAAATGCCAGAGCTTCGCCATATTGAAGCTCTCATAGACCTGGCCCTGGTTCGCGGCACCGTCGCCGAAATAGGTCAAGCAGACATTACCGTTCGACCGGTAGCGGTTCGCGAACGCAAGACCCGTTCCAAGCGAGACCTGGCCGCCGACGATACCATGGCCGCCATAAAAGCCCTTCTCCTTGGAGAACATGTGCATCGAGCCGCCCTTGCCCTTCGAATAACCATTGCGGCGGCCCGTCAGTTCGGCCATGACGCCCTTCGCGTCCATGCCGGTTGCAAGCATGTGGCCGTGGTCGCGGTAACCGGTGATCACCTGGTCGCCTTCGATCAACGCCTTCTGCATACCGACGACAACGGCTTCCTGGCCGATATAAAGATGGCAGAAACCGCCGATCAGGCCCATGCCGTAAAGCTGTCC
>JAKSCL010000121.1 GCA_022360615.1 Hyphomicrobiales bacterium | reverse complement strand
GGTTTTCGCTCAAAAAGACCAGTGCTTCATCGAAGCTCACGCAAGACGGCGGATCGTCCGCGTTCGAAGGACGGGTGAAGACGAGGATCGCAAGGGCAAGCGCGCAGAGGAAAACAGCGCACTGCACAAGGTACAGCACGCCGCCGCGTGTCGGACGGGGCATTGAAAGAGTGTCCTGTGATACCGGAGGATGAATGCGCGGCGGCGCGGGCGGTGTCTCAACACGGGCCACCTGCCCGCCCTCACCCTGAGGGCGAGCGTTAGCAGCGCGTCTCGAAGGGAGGGCCGCACCAGCGGCCCTCCCCCAAGCGCTACGGGTTTTCAAGGGCGCGGATGCGGTCCTCGTGGTCGGCGATCAGCCGTTCGAGCCGGGTGAATTCACGCGCCGCGTCCGTCCTCGTGAAGCGGTCGGCGGTCGCGGCCTGGATATCAGTTAGCCGGCGCTCCAGCGTTTCGAGCCTTTCCGCCGTCACCGACTGCTGGATCGAAAGACCCCAAAGCAGGTTCGTGCCGGTCAAAAGCGCGGCCACCGTGATCGCCTGGACGATATGGCCGATCCAGCGCTCGAAGGACAGGCGCGCTTCCTGCCGCGTTTCGCGGCGCTCCTCTTCCTCCGTCATCTGGCCCGCCCCAGATATTTCTCCACCGAGCGCAAGGGGAACCACAGGCCGATGGGGCCGAGCACCGTCACCCATAGCATGGCCGGAAGGCTCGCGAGCGCATCGGCCGCCGCTTGGCCGCGCGCGGGATCGGCGAGCGAAACGATGACGAGGCTGACGACTGCGGCGAGCCCCACCAGCGAGACGAGCGGGCGGGCATTGCGCGGCAGCCATGAGGGGGACTGGGCGTCGGCCACCATGACATTCGACCCGGCTTCCGCCATGCGCGCGTCGAGATCGCCAAGCGCGCCCGCAAGTTCGGCCTCCGCCTTCATCCGTTCGGCGGAATCGGGGAACACCTTGTCGAGGACGGGCCCGAGCGCGGCGGTGAAGACGGTGGCAAGCGCGCTCATGGCAAGGCATCCATGACTTGGGAAAGAAGCTCCGGACTCGTCACGCCAAGCGCCGCGCCGAGCGCCACCAGCACGGCGGCCAGCGCCGCCACGAGCGCGCCGTGCTCTTGCGCGGCTTCGGGCGCCGTTGAAGGCTCCTTCACCGCGATCACCGGCTGGTATGCGCTTTCCGGCACGCCGCCGGCCGCCCGGATCGCGGCAAGGAAATGGCTGTAGTAACCGCCGATCGGCTGCCATTTGTCGGTGATGTTGACGGTGCGCCGCGCGTTTTTCAGGTCGTCGCGCCCGTGGTCCGGCAGATAATGGGCAATGCCCTTGCCCCGCCCGTTCCAGCGCCCGTCGATCAGCCCCTTGATCAGGATGCGCGCGCCGATGACGGGATCGAGCGCCTTGTCCGGATACCGCACCAGATCGGCGCCGGCGTCGGG
>JAKSCL010000123.1 GCA_022360615.1 Hyphomicrobiales bacterium | reverse complement strand
TCGTCTTGTAAGTCCGCCCGATTGCGTCGCCCCCACGTTTTTGCTGAAAAGCAGGAACCCGCCTAATACTAGAAACAGAAAACCGACGAAGATTCCGACCATTCTTTTGCCCCCATATCAATAGAAATGCGTCACCTTAATCCGAACGGTTTAAGGGGCGATGACTGCCTCGCTGCAAAACGCCGCCGCAAAAGTTATAAACCACATAAGGTTTCGAACAAAACAGAAACATAGAGAAACGCTAATCATTCCGTTGCGTGAGAAAAGGGATATGGCGGGGCGCTCATCCGCCTGGTCTTCGATGTGTTTTCGATCGGGTTGGCCGCGCTCCAAACGTTGGAAGAGGCAGCGCCTGGGAGGCTGGTGGCCAATTAAGGTTCCGGGAAGGTTACCCGTCTCAATGTTATGTTTATCCGGCCGCCACTTTTAAGAAGTGTCGACGTGTCGGGCAGGATGCGGTCGACACCATGATAGGCGCGGCGCGCGGGGCCGCCGAAGACGAGCGCATCGCCCGAATGGAGCTTCAAGGAAACGGTCGGAGCGCGGCCTTCTCCCTGCGCGATCCGGAAGACGCAGGAATTACCCAGGGATAAAGAGACCACCGGCGCGTTGAAATCGTCTTCGTCCTCGTCACGATGCAGGCCCATACGGGCATTTCCGGCGTAGTAGTTTATGAGGCAGGCTTGCGGCGGGTGCGGGTATTGGGAAAGCGTCTCCCAGGCCGTCATAAGCATCTCCGGAATGGCGGGCCAAGGCTTGCCGGTGACAGGATGATTCGGCTGGTAGCGGTAGCCTGCCTTGTCGGAAACCCAACCGAGCGGGCCGCAATTGGTCATGCGCACCGAAAAGGGCTTCCCCGTGCGCGGCATCACCGGCGTATAAAAGGGCGCGCGCGCCGCCGCATCGCGCAAGCTGTCGCGAAGTGCTTCCTGCTTTGTCCTATCAAGAAAACCCTGGGCGAGATGGACACCTCTCGGCAGGACCTGAACCGTCGCCATAACGACAGTGATAAGGCATCGGTCGATCTGCGCGAAATCAGAATTGGTTTGGATTGATGAGAAGAGTGGTGAAAACCGTCGGTTCCGGTCGCCTGGGCCCGAACTACCCGCGCAGCACCCGCGCATAAGCGCCCGCCACTTCCGAAGCGCTTGGTGCGAATTGCGTTGCCGGTAGGCTTGCGAGCTGGCCTTGCAGTGTGTCGATCGATTCCTGAAGTTCCTCGATGCGCTGCTGCGTCCGGGAATCCTGAAGCACCTCGGTTCCGGCGATCTCATTCGCCTGTTCGACCAGCGCATCGTATTCACGTCGTTCGGCTGGCGATAATTCCGACTGCAGGCGCGCCGGCACCAGGCTGTCGATCTGGCGCACCACATTGGTGAATTGTGACGTCACCGCATTGGAACTGTTGCCGTCTGCGATCTGCGCTTCAAGCGCCGCCTTGAGAGACCTCAGCGATTCAAGC
>JAKSCL010000169.1 GCA_022360615.1 Hyphomicrobiales bacterium | reverse complement strand
AGCCGAGCAGCTTGACGAAGACCTCGTCGCCCTCATTGACGACGTCCGAGACCTGCTTGACGCGTTCGGCCGCGAGCTGGGAAATATGGACGAGGCCGTCCTTCGGACCGAAGAAGTTCACAAAGGCGCCGAAGTCGACCACCTTCACCACCTTGCCCTTGTAGATCTCGCCGACTTCTGGGTCGGAGGCAATCGACTTGATCCAGTTCATCGCCGCCTCGATGGAAGCTGCATCGCTTGAGGCCACCTTGACGGTGCCGTCATCGGAGATGTCGATCTTGGCGCCCGTGGTCTCCACAATCTCCCGGATAACCTTGCCGCCCGTGCCAATCACGTCACGGATGCGGTCGGTGGCAATCTTGATCGTTTCGATCCGCGGCGCGAACTCGCCGAGTTCGGCACGCGCTTCACCAAGGGCTTTCGCCATCTCGCCCAGAATGTGCATGCGGCCGCCTTTCGCCTGATCGAGCGCGACGCGCATGATCTCCTCGGTGATGCCGGCGACCTTGATGTCCATCTGCAGCGAGGTTACGCCTTCCGACGTACCAGCCACCTTGAAGTCCATATCGCCCAGATGGTCCTCATCACCCAGAATGTCCGAAAGAACGGCGAAGCGCTCACCCTCGAGGATGAGGCCCATGGCGATGCCGGCAATCGGACGGGCAATCGGCACGCCGGCATCCATGAGCGCAAGCGAGGTACCACAGACGGTCGCCATCGAGGAGGAACCGTTCGATTCCGTGATCTCGGAAACGACGCGGACCGTGTAAGGGAAATCTTCTTTCGAGGGCAGCATCGGACGGACCGCGCGCCAGGCGAGCTTGCCATGGCCGATCTCGCGGCGGCCCGGCGTACCCATCCGGCCCGTCTCGCCGACGGAGAAAGGCGGGAAGTTGTAATGCAGCATGAAAGCCTCTTTCGAGGTGCCGTCAAGCGCGTCCACGAACTGCTCGTCTTCGCCCGTGCCTAGCGTTGCCACCACGATCGCCTGCGTTTCGCCGCGGGTGAACAGGGAGGAACCGTGGGTGCGGGGCAGGATACCGACCTCGGATTCGATCTGGCGGACGGTCTCAAGATCGCGCCCGTCAATACGCAGCTTCGTGTCGAGAATCCCTCCGCGTACGACTTCCTTTTCAACCTGCTTGAAAGCATCGGAAACGGTCTGCTTGGTGGGCGCGCCCTCAACCGCCTCCTCGTCCGCCGGTACAAGGCTTTCGACGGTTTTCGCCTTTGCCGCGTCGACGGCGTCGCGCCGCTCGGTCTTCTCGCGGATGGCGTAGGCGCTTTTCAGGTCTTCCAGCGCGATGCCACGGACCTTCCCGATAAGCTCGGAGTGATCCTGCGGCTCGTAATCGCGCGGTTCTTTCGCCGCACGCTCGGCCAGTTTGATGATGGCGTCGATCACAGGCTGGAAGCCCTGATGGCCGTGCATCACGGCGCCGAGCATCACATCTTCGGACAGTTCCTGAGCTTCCGATTCGACCATCATGACGGCGTCATGGGTGCCGGCGACCACCAGGTCGAGCTTCGTGTCCGGCATTTGGTCGGCTGTCGGATTGAGTACGTACTCGCCATCGATATGAGCAACGCGCGCGCCGCCAATCGGACCCATGAAAGGGACGCCTGAAAGGGTGAGCGCAGCCGAGCAAGCGACCATCGCGACGATGTCGGGGTCATTTTCCAGGTCGTAGGACAGAACGGTTGCGATCACCTGCGTGTCGTTCTTGTAACCTTCGACAAAAAGCGGGCGGATCGGCCGGTCGATTAAACGCGAGGTGAGCGTTTCCTTTTCGCTCGGGCGTCCCTCGCGCTTCAAGAAACCGCCCGGAATGCGCCCGGCCGCATAATATTTTTCCTGGTAGTTCACGGTTAGCGGGAAAAAGTCGAAGCCGGGCTTCGGCTCCTTTTCAGACACGACGGTCGCGAGCACCGTGGTCTCGCCATAGGTCGCCACAACGGCACCATCGGCCTGGCGGGCAATCTTGCCCGTTTCGAGTTTGAGCGGGCGCCCCGCCCACTCGATTTCGACGGATTGTTTATCGAACATGCTTGTCCTCATAGCTCCCAAAAACGGGATTCGGTTTGGAGCCATGGGCAAGACGGCTGGGTGCTCCAAGGGGGCGGGCGATGGCGAAGCCGAGAAAGCCTCAGCCCTTCCCCCGTGAACCAACCGGCGATCCTGCCATGGCTCACTTCTTCTTTCTCTTTAGGCGGAACAGTCCATGCGTGCGCCGTCCGCCTGAAAGGGGCACGGCGTCCGCGCCCCTACTCCACCCGATCTAGCGCCGGATACCCAGCCGCTCAATCAGGGACTGATAGCGCGCGACGTCCTTGGCCTTCACATAATCGAGAAGTTTGCGGCGCTGACTAACGAGTTTCAGCAGGCCGCGCCGGGAGTGGTTGTCGTTCTTATGACCCTTGAAGTGCTCTGTAAGGTTGGAGATCCGTTCTGTCAGGATCGCCACTTGGACTTCCGGTGAACCTGTATCGCCATCATTCGTGGCGAATTCCTTGATTAATTCGGTCTTACGTTCAGGCGTAATCGACATATCGCATCATTCCTTCGACATCGGACCCGCTCACGCGGAAAAGTTGAACACACGTTTCGGGTGGAACGAACCTTTCTGGATTTCTCCGATGGCGACCGGCAAACCCTCTTGCATGGCGCATAAGGGGCCGTCGGTCAGCGGTGCGTTCTGCCCTCTTAGAAGAACGT
>JAKSCL010000359.1 GCA_022360615.1 Hyphomicrobiales bacterium | reverse complement strand
GAAACTCTCTTATTTTTGCACCATTCTCCTGAAAGGTTTGGCAGCCAACCGTGCAAGGCTGCCTGCGATCGCTCAGAGCAACTGCACTTCACGTTGGGGTCATTTTTATAGCTTTATTCATCGATACGCATCTCCCTTTCATTATTTCGGATTTCCGCTGTATATTACGAGCGAAGGGAGCCACTTTGCTCTGAAGAAAAGACAGGGCTTTCTCTTAACCACGGCTCTGCAGCAGGTAAGGGCCCGCTGAGGATTAGCTCCATAGTTTCGTATATAATGATCCATAGCTTTATATACAGATTCTGGTTTAGGCCAGGTCGTTGCTGCATTATCTAAATAGATCATTTTTGTCGCCTCCCTCATTTAAAGCTTAAATATAAAAGCTTTCATTAAAAAATTCTCCTATCTTACTAAGCAATTATTTTGAGATATTGTGTACATCTTTTTTGCTCTTATAGTTAAAGGATGTAAGAATGTTTATAGTGACAAATTTCTATGTCATTAAACAAACTATATACCACACCGAATTGACCTAGATAAGTTCATTACAAACCTAAAATCCCCCTCATATAATAACTATAAACAAACCCGAACATCGGTCTCCTTTTGTTAATCGAGTAAATATAATATCTTTTCTCCTCTTTTATAATATTAATTATTGAGGAAAAATGATTCTTAAACTTTTTTTGTCCGATTATTTTAAGCAATAATTCATAGTAATAAAAAAAATCCACGCAAATGTTTCACGTGGAACAATTATTATTCCTTTTCTCCACTAAGCAGCTTTATCAGTTTATCAAAATCTTCGCTGTTTTTGCAATCAATTGTTAATCTATGAGCATTTTTATCTTTTGCTAGTTTTACTGTTACACCAAAATTCCTTTTAATTTTTTGCTCAAGCATCTGCACTTCTCCATCATTCTTTTTCCTTTTCTCCGTGTGTTTTGCTGCCTTTTTATTCTTTTTTATTGTTTTGATGTATTCTTCAAGCTGCCTAACAGAAAAATTCTCTTTAATCACTTTTTCTGATATTTTTATCATCTTTTCCTGGTCATTTAAACCAAGCAAAGCACGAGCATGACCCATAGATAATGTTTCACGTGAAACATATTCTTGAATAATTTTTGGAAGATTTAGAAGCCGTATTGTGTTAGCAATTGCTGAGCGACTTTTG
>JAKSCL010000332.1 GCA_022360615.1 Hyphomicrobiales bacterium | reverse complement strand
TAGAGCGTGCCGGGCGAATAACCGATGGCTGTCGCAACACGCCGAACAGTAAGCCCGCTTAAGCCGTCCGCCACCACAATGTCGCGCGCCGCCGCAAGCGCCATCTCATAAAGCTCTTCACGGCTGTGATCGGACCTGCGTGCCATGGTTTGAGGACGCCTTTTTGTACCTGTTCTTAAAGACAATCAAACAGGCGCATGAACGCCGTTCAAGCTCAATTTACCCGATAGATCGGGTTTTTGCCCACTTGCCGCTGGGGCAGGGAGTGTCAAGCAATGCCTGCCTGGATCGTGTCCGGATTTCCGAATGGCCCTGTCCGGCCGCGTTCGGAATTCCGAACGCAGATCAGGTGGTCGATCCGCTAACACACTGAGTTTTCTGGCGTCTGCCACTGGCACGGATTTTGGTACGCATGCGCTAACCAACATCTGGAGAGGTGGCATGCTTCCCGAGTTTCCGATTGCGATTTTGATTGCGGCGGCCTTTTTTGGCGCGCTTGCATCTCTAGTGATTTTGCCGAGAACGGGCCGGGCGACCGGGTTTGTGGCCGCGCTTTTGCCGGGCGGGCTTTTCCTTGCTTTTGCGGCTTACCTGCCGCGCATCGCCGATGGCCCGGGCCTGCCCGCCGTTACCGACACCGTATCCTGGGTGCCTTCGCTCGGGATCGATTTCGTGTTCCGGCTCGACGGTTTTTCGCTGCTTTTCGCGCTTCTCATCACCGGCATCGGCACGCTGGTGACGCTTTATGCCGCCTCCTACTTCTCCGGGAAGCCCGGGGATCAGCGTGGCCGTTTCCTTGGTTACATTCTGCTTTTCATGTCGGCGATGCTGGGTACGGTCCTCTCCGACAATCTGATCGTCATGTTCGTCTTTTGGGAGATGACGAGCCTGATGTCTTTCCTCCTTATCGGGTTTAACTCGGCAAGCAAGGAAGCGCGCCAAGCGGCGCTTCAGTCGCTGGTCGTGACGGCCGGCGGCGGTCTGGCGCTCTTTGCCGGGCTTTTGTTGATCGGGCTTGAGGCGGGCACCTTCTCGCTCAGGGCCGTACTGCTTGAGCCCAGCCTGATTACGGCGAGCCCGTATTTCGGTGTTATCGCGGCCCTCATCCTGCTCGGCGCCTTTACGAAGTCAGCTCAGTTCCCGTTCCACTTCTGGCTGCCGAACGCCATGCAGGCGCCGACCCCGGCCTCCGCCTATCTGCATTCGGCCACCATGGTGAAGCTCGGCGTCTATCTGCTCGCGCGCTTCGACCCGATCCTTACCTCGTCCGGCCTGGTTGCCTCGATCATGGTTTCGATCGGCGCGGTCACGATGATCATAGCGGCGCTCCGCGCCTTGCGTGCCGAAGGCTTTAAGGCGGTCTTGGCTTATTCAACGGTCGCCTCGCTCGGCCTTCTCGTCATGATGATCGGGCTCGAAGGGCCGATTTCGTCGGTCGGGATGGTCGGTTTCCTGCTCGCGCATGCGCTCTACAAGGCCGCGCTTTTCTTCTGCGCGGGCATGGTGATCCACGCGACGGGCGTTGCGCATCTGCGCGATTTGGGCGGTCTCTTCGCATTGCTTCCGATCACCGCGGTTGCCGCCGTTCTGGCGAGCCTCTCAATGGCTGGACTGCCGCCTTTCGTCGGTTTCATCGCCAAGGAATACGTCTTCGAGGCGAAGCTCGAGAGCACTTTCGCGATGTTCGCCGTCATTGTCGGTGTGCTCGTCAATTCCGTCATGGTGGCCGTTGCCGGTGTCGTCTCCCTGCGTCCGTTTTTCTCAAAGAAGAATGCCTTTCAGGGTCAGCCCATCCACGGCGAGACGTTCGGCATGACCATCGGTCCGGCAACGCTTGCGGCGCTGGGTGTCTTTTTCGGCCTCTTTCCCGTCCTTGCGCAGCACTACCTCGTCGGACCGGCTGCCATGACGCTTTCCGGCGCACCCTTCGATGTGTCCTTTAAGCTTTGGCACGGCCTGACGCCGATGCTTGCGTTGAGCGCGCTTGTGGTGGTGCTGGGGGTGCTTCTCGCCTGGCGCTGGGATCAGTTCCATCTGGCGTTGCGGCGTATGGACATGTTCGACCGGTTCTCCGCGGACCGTGGCTATGATCTCTCCTTCGGTGCCGTTCTTGACCTTGCAAGATCGAGCACGAGGCGAATCCAGAACGGCGATCTTAAAACCTATGTGGCGATCACGGTCGGCGTTGTGACGGCTGCCATGGCCTATGGGATCCTCGCCGGTGGCGCTTCGCAAGATTTCTCGCCGGTGCTTGCAGAACCGCTGCGTCCCTATCTCGCCGTTGTCTCGCTACTTGTAGCCTTCGGTGCGATTGCCGCCGCGGTGGCGCGTTCGCTGGTGGTCGCTCTCGTCTCCGTCGGCCTCGCCGGCTATGGGCTTGCGCTCATTTTCGTGAAGAACGGCGCCCCGGACCTGGCGCTCACCCAGTTCTCGGTCGAGACGCTCTTCGTGGTCATCGTCATGGCGGTGCTGGCGATGGTGCCGACACGCACGGGCGCTGCGGCGAATCCCGCGCGCTTCGATATACGGCCGGGCGATGCCATCCTCTCGACGGCCTTCGCGGCTGCGCTCTGCATTGCCGTCATTTCAATCGCCGCGAAGCCTTTCGATCCACGCCTCTCCGAATATTTCGGCACCGTTAGCGTGACGGAAGCCTTCGGTCGCAATGTGGTGAATGTCATTCTCGTTGATTTCCGGGCGCTCGATACGCTTGGCGAGATCGCGGTCGTCGGTTTTGCTGCAATCGGCGCGTGGGCCCTGTTGCGTGTGAGCCCGTCACGGAGGCAGGGGAATGCGGCGCCAGAGGTTCGTAAGGACGAAGCGTTACCCTCGCTTATCTTCGAGACCACGGCGCGGCTCTTCTTCGTCCTTATGGTGGTGATGTCAGTCGTCGTCCTCTTCCGTGGCCATAACGAGCCGGGCGGAGGCTTTATCGGCGGCCTTATTGCCTCGGCGGGCTTTGCCGTGCTCGCACTTGCCCGCGGCGTGGACCTCGTAAGGCGGCGTCTGGTTCTCCATCCGATCGTCTGGCTCGGGATCGGGCTCGTTCTTGGAATCGTCTCCGGGGTTCCGGGCCTGATCACCGATGCTTCGTTCCTGACCCATCAATGGGCAACGCTGCCGCTTGGTTTCACGGAGCTCAAAGTGGGCACCACAATGATCTTCGACCTTGGCGTCTACATGGTCGTCGTCGGCAGCATCCTCGCCTTCCTGATCCGCGTGCAAGAGACGGTCATGGACCGGTCTTCCCCCGCAACCGGGAAAAACAACGAAACGGCTGATCTGAAAGGAGCCGCAGTATGACCATCGTCTATGCTCTGTTGATCGCAGTGCTTGCCGGGACGGGCGTCTATATGATCCTCGCCCAGCACATCGTGCGGCTCATCCTCGGTCTTTCCCTGTTTGCTGCAAGCGCCAACCTCCTGATCTTCCTGTCGGGCCGGATGTTCGGGGTCGAGCCGCCGATCATCGCAAGCGGTACCGAAACCCTGGTCGATCAGGCGGCCAATCCGCTACCCCAGGCGCTTGTGTTGACCGCCATCGTCATTGGCTTCGCCCTTACGATCTTCGCCGTCGTGCTTGCCGTGAAGGCGCACAACTCGCTGGGCACGCTCGACAGCCGCGAGATGACCGATGCAGAAGACCTCGGCTCGCCGTTCAACGACACTGTTGCAAACCCGAAAGCGTAAGGGACGATGATGCTTACTGCCTCTGGATCCGATCTTCTGACCCTGGTCTGGCCTGTCCTCATTCCGCTTACGCTTGCGGCAGTGACAGCCTGCTTTTGGGCCTATCCGAAACTGCAGCGCGCGATATCGCTTGCCGGTCTTGGCGTTCTCGCCCTATCGGCGGTGCTGCTTGTGCGTGCGGTGCTTGCGCATGATGTGCTCGCCGTTGAATTCGGCTCTTGGGCCGTGCCGTTCGGCATAAGCTTTGTGGCCGACAGGCTTGCCGCTGCCCTTGTGACAATCACCGTTGTGCTTGCCCTTTGCGTCGGCATCTTCGGGCTTGCGGATTTGAGAAAGCGGCACGAGCGCGCCGGTTTCTATCCGCTGTTTTTCGGCATGATCGCCGGTGTGAACGGCGCGTTCCTCACGGGCGATATCTTCAACTTGTATGTCTGGTTCGAGGTGATGCTGATCACGTCGCTTGGCTTGCTGGTTGTCGGTGGGACCCGTGCCCAGATCGATGGCGCGGTGAAATACGCCTGCCTCAATTTCTTCGGCACGATCCTGTTTTTGATGGCCGTCGGTCTCCTGTACGGCGCAACGGGCACGCTCGCGATTGCCGATCTCGCCCGCATCATGCCGACGCTTGAGCCGACGCCCGGACTTATGGTGAGCGCCATCCTGTTTCTGTGCGCCTTCGGCATCAAGGCGGGCGTTTTCCCGCTCTTCTTCTGGCTGCCGGCCTCCTATCACACCGC